>NZ_JAVRPS010000226.1:0-21504 GCF_032162105.1 Mycobacterium sp.
TCTCCTCCACGATCTTGCCTTTTCGTTTGCCGAGGCTCACCGTCACGCGTGTATCGAACGCAGATGACAGAGTCTCAGCAACGTCTTGGAGTCCCGGCATCTGAATCGGCTTACGGCGCGGGGACGGCGGCGGGGCGGCTCCGTCGCGGTTGGCCAGCGTGACCGCTTCCTCCGTCGCCCGGACGGACAACCCCTCCGCGACGATCCGGGCGGCCAGTTCCTCCTGCCTCTCCTGTCCACCCTCGAGGGCGAGCAGCGCGCGGGCATGCCCAGCCGACAGCACCCCGGCTGCCACCCGCCGCTGCACCGCGATGGGCAACTTCAACAGCCGGATCATATTGGTGATCACCGGGCGCGACCGGCCGATGCGTGCGGCGAGCTCGTCGTGCGTCACGCTGAACTCGTCGAGCAGCTGCTGATAGGCCGCCGCCTCTTCCAAGGGGTTCAGCTGTGCCCGGTGGATGTTCTCGAGGAGGGCGTCGCGCAGCATGCTGTCATCGGCGGTCTCGCGGACGATCGAGGGGATGGTTGCGAGCCCGGCCTCCTGGGCGGCCCGCCACCGCCGCTCCCCCATGACGAGTTGGTATCGCGGTGTGCTGCCATCCGATTCGATCGCGCGAACGACGATCGGCTGCATGAGACCGAACTCGCGGATCGAGTGCACGAGCTCCGCCAGGGCGTCGCCGTCGAACACCTGGCGGGGCTGGCGTGGGTTCGGTTCGATCGCCGCGGGATCGATCTCCCGGTACACCGCGCCCACCTCGGTGACCACGTTCGTCGGAGCTCCGCCCAACAGCACGTCGGCCGCCGCGCTACCCATTTCCGGGCCCATATTGCCGGGCTGGTGGTCGATCGGTCCGGTGGGAATGAGCGATGCGAGTCCGCGGCCGAGGCCGCTCTTCTTCCGTGACGGCTGCGTCATACCTGCTGTCCCTTCCGTCCGGTGTCGGCGCGCTCTGCCAGCTCCCGGCTGGCGTCGAGATAGCTCATCGCCCCGCGCGAGCCCGGGTCGTAGTCGAGGATCGTCATCCCGTAGCCCGGCGCCTCGGAGACCTTGACGCTGCGCGGGATGACGGTGCGCAACACCTTATCCCCGAAGTGCGTCCGGACGTCCGCCGCAACCTGATCCGCGAGCTTGGTCCTGCCGTCGTACATCGTGAGGATCACGGTGGTGACCTCCAGGTGCGGGTTGAGGTGAGCCTTCACCATCTCGATGTTGCGCAGAAGTTGACCCACCCCCTCGAGGGCGTAGTACTCGCATTGAATCGGGATCAGCACTTCGGGCGCCGCCACGAGGGCGTTGATCGTGAGGAGCCCCAGCGACGGGGGGCAGTCGATGAAGACGTAATCGAAGTCGTGTTCCTGGAGTCCGGCCAGCGCATTGCGCAGTCGACCCTCGCGAGCGACCATGCTGACCAATTCGATCTCGGCGCCGGCCAGGTCGATGGTCGCCGGGACGCAATACAGGCGCTCGTTGTGGGGGCTGCGTTGCAGCGCCTCCCCCAACGAGATCTCGCCGATCAGCACCTCGTAGGACGACGGCGTGCCCTCCCGGTGCTCGATGCCGAGTGCGGTGCTGGCGTTGCCCTGCGGATCCAGGTCGATGACGAGGGTGTTGATCCCCTGCAAGGCGAGTGCCGCGGCGATGTTCACCGCGGTGGTGGTCTTCCCGACACCCCCCTTCTGGTTCGCGATCGTGAAGACGCGCTGCCGGGCCGGACGCGGAAGCTGCTTGGCCTTGGCCGCGTGCAGGAGCCGGACCGCGCGCTCGGCCTCGGCGCCGATCGGGGTGTCTTCGCCCGCGTCGTTCTTCCACGTGCCCTCGGGGTCGGAAGCCCATGTTTCACGTGAAACATGGGGCGGCGGTGTTCCGTCGCGCGCCAGTTCCCCGTCATGAGACGGTGTCATCCTCTGCTCCTGCCCGACCGGCCCTTGGGGCTCGACCGTGAGATCCGCTTCCCGCGTCGCGCCACGACCACGGTGGCGGGTGGAGTCAAATAGTCCACGCCACATTTCACCACCCCTATATCTACCGCACCCAGCGAGTTCATCACCCGCCGATGCTCGCCGACTTCATCGTCGGCCCGGTCGCCCTTCATGGCCAGCATCCGTCCGCCCTCGCGCAACAACGGCAAGGACCACCTCGTCAACTTGTCCAAGGAAGCGACCGCCCTCGACGTGACGACATCCATCTCCCCCAGCTCCAGTCGGACGTCTCGCTCCTCGGCTCGGCCGCGCATCACGACGACGTCGAGGCTCAGGTCTTCCACGACCTCCTTGAGGAACTCCGCCCGGCGAAGCAGCGGCTCGATCAGAGTGACGCGGACGCCGGGCCTGGCAAGTGCGAGAGGGATGCCCGGCAGCCCGGCCCCGCTGCCGACGTCTGCCACCGTCTCATCGTCCTCCACGAGTTCGGCCACCGCGGCACTGTTGAGCACGTGTCGGTCCCACAGTCTCGGCACCTCCCCCGGGCCAAGGATTCCACGCTCGATGCCGGCGCCGGCGAGGATCGCCGCGTAGCGCTCCGCGAGATTCAGCCGGAGACCAAACACAACGGCGGCCGCAGATGGCGCATCCGGAGTATCGCCATGTTTCACGTGAAACATCCTCCGGATCCGCGACCGGGCCGCCGCTGAGAACTACATGGATGTAACTCGGGCCGATCAGTCAAGCAACACTACGACTCGGCGAGACGGCTCGGCACCCTCGCTCTCGCTGTGCACACCGTCCACGGCGGACACGGCGTCATGAACGATCTTTCGCTCGAACGGGGTCATCGGATCGAGCTGTTCGCGCTCACCGCTCTCCAACACCCGGTGTGCCACCCGGTCACCCAAGGCGGCCAACTCGTCCCGACGACGACGTCGCCACTTGGCGATGTCGAGCATCAGTCTGCTCCGCTCACCGGTCTTCTGGTGCACCGCGAGGCGGGTCAGTTCCTGGAGCGCGTCGAGCACCTCGCCCTTGCGTCCGACGAGCTTGTTCAGATCATCGCCGCCGTCGATGCTGACGATGGCGCGGTCCCCCTCGACGTCCAGGTCGATGTCGCCGTCGAAGTCCAGCAGATCGAGGAGCTCTTCCAGGTAGTCGCCGGCGATCTCGCCCTCGGCAACCAATCTGTCTTCGAGCGGCTCGGCCTTCGGCTCTTCTTCCGTCGTCGTGCTGCGTTCGGTCGTTTCAGCTTCTGTCATGTCCGTCCTTCTTCCTCGTCCACCGGTCGGGTTGCGGTCGTGATCCGCAATCGGTTCCGGTCAGGGCCTTCGCTTCTTGGGCCGGTTGTTGGTCCGGCGCGGTGCGCGATTGGGAGTCGCGCTTTGCGCGCTCGCGTTCTTGGAGCCGTTGGTCGCCGGCGCGTCGTCGGTGATCTCCGAACCCTTGGGGGTCTCGTCCACCGCCGCCGAGTCGGTCTGCTCGACGGCACCGGTTTCGTCCTGCACGGGCGGTTTGGGAGCAGCCGCTGCCTTGTTGCGCTTCGGCTTGGCACCGGGCGCGGGCGCGTTCGATGCGCGGCGCTCCTGCTCCTCGACCTTCTTCGCCTCTTCGCGCTGCTCGATCTTGCCGAATACGTAGTGCTGCTGGCCGTAGGTCCAGATGTTGTTCGCCACCCAGTACAGGATGATCGCCAGCGGCAGGAACGGTCCGCCGACCACCACGCCGAGCGGGAAAACGTACAGCGCCAACTTGTTCATCATCGCGGTCTGCGGGTTGGCCGCCGCTTCAGGGCTCTGCCGCCCAACGGAGGCGCGGCTGTTGAAGTGGGTCGCGATGCCCGCCAGGATCATCAGCGGCACGCCCACCAGGACCACCGAGAGGCGATCGAACTCCTTGAACGCGCCCAGCCCAGCGTTCTGGATCATCGTGGCACCCAGCGGAGCACCGAAAAGATTGGCATCCAGGAAGTGCCCGACGTCGGTCGCGCTGAAGAAGTAGTTCCCCAGCGACCGGTTCAACTCGGGCGACAGATGCGGTTGGCCGAAGCCACCCTGGGTCCGGTTGAACGAGCGCAGCACGTGATACAGCCCGAGGAAGACGGGGATCTGCGCCAGCATCGGGAGGCAGCCCAGAATCGGGTTGAAGCCGTGGTCCTTCTGCAGCTTCTGCATCTCGAGGGCCATCCGCTGCCGGTCCTTGCCGTACTTCTTCTGCAGGGCCTTGATCTGTGGCTGCAATTCCTGCATCTGGCGCGTCGTCTCGATCTGGCGGACGAACGGCCGGTACAGGATGGCGCGCAGCGTGAACACCAGGAACATCACCGACAGTGCCCACGCGAAGAAGTTCGATGGCCCAAGCACGAATCCGAAGGCCTTGTACCAAACCCACATGATCCCGGAGACCGGGTAATAGATGTAGTCGAGACTGAACCAATCGAAATTAAACAAGCGAGTCGCTCCTCAACGTGGCGGTTCCGTCTGCGTCGTGGTCGTGCCCGTGCCGCGGATCCGGTATCGGATCCCATCCTCCTGGATGCCACGGACCGCACTTCAGCAGCCGCACCACCGCCAACCAACCACCGCGGATCAGACCATGGTGTCGCAACGCTTCCACCGCATACTGACTACACGTCGGGGTGAACCGGCACGACGGGGGGCGCAGCGGCGAGATCATGTTCCGGTACAGCTCGATCGCGAAGATGACGCCGCGCGCAATCCTGGCGCCTGGTCCACGGAACAATCCCCGGGTCGCTTCGCTCCTGCCCACCGGATCACTCATCACGGCCTCCCCGATCCGGAGCGGGCCCGCCTCAGCGCAGTCCTGAGTTCCTGGTCGAGCCGGGCCGAGATGGCATCGCGGCTACCGGGCAAGGCGCGGATCACCACCCGGTCTCCTGCGCCGAGTTCGTCCACCACGCCGCGGGCGACGTGGCGCAGTCGGCGCGCAACCCGGTGACGCTGGACGGCATTGCCGACGGACTTCGCCACGACCAGACCGATCTTGGGAGTGTCGCCATCGACCGACCATGCTGCGTGCACGACCAGGTCGGGCTGGGCGGCTCGCACTCCGCGATTGACCGTCAGCCCGAAATCCGTCGACCGCGTCATCCGGTACCGGGCCGGAAGCACCGCGCTAAATCCTGCGTCGAATCACGCAGTGAGGGAGCGGCGGCCCTTGCTGCGCCGGCCGGACACGATTGCGCGCCCGGCACGGGTGCGCATGCGCAGCCGAAAGCCGTGCACGCGCGCACGACGCCGGTTGTTGGGCTGAAAGGTCCGCTTGCCCTTGGCCACGGCTGTCACTCCTCGGTTACTGTCGCGTCGGCGTCCTTCACCGACACGACGTGGTCATGTCGGTTCGGACACAGGCGCAGTTCGTTCGAACGTCTGTATCGCTTGCTAGCCCCGGCGCGGCACCCCGAACTTCCGGGTCGCAGCCGTGTCGTCACATTCGGGCGACTGTTCGAGGGTACTGACGAGATTTCCCTAGGTCAAACCACTCACGCCCACCACGGAATTCGTCACACACGTCACATTGTTCACCCGACTTCAGCTGGCTCTCACGAACCGCCAATCAATGTTGCAGAACGGTTGGCACCCGCGGCGAAAACTGTTAACTTCTGGCAGTGCCGTTTCGGCTGAAACGGCGAAGACCACAACCGAGGACGGCCACCCACCCGCGAGCCCACAGAGTCTCAAAGCACTGTGACGAGCCCCGGGACGCGGCCTTCCGACACGTAGACAACGAAGCGACGACCCAGTGTCCGCTGTCCACAGCCTGTGGATAACTATGTGGACAGTTTGGGCTTCGTCTATTCGGCCGTCTCCAGCGCGGCCTCGAGGGGGTACGTCTCTTTGACAACCGACCCTGATCCACCGTTCGTCGCGATCTGGAACGACGTGGTCGCCGAGCTCAACGGCGACAACCCGTCCCGGGACTCTCTCAACGGCGGATCCGCGTCCCCGACTCTCACCCCTCAGCAACGGGCCTGGCTCAAGATGGTCCAGCCGCTGGTCATCGCCGAGGGGTTTGCCCTGTTGTCGGTTCCGACCTCGTTCGTCCAGAACGAGATCGAACGCCATCTGCGGGAGCCGATCATCACCAGCCTCAGCCGGCGGCTCGGACAGCGGGTCGAACTCGGCGTCCGCATCGCCACCCCGGAGTCCTCACCCGACGGCCAACTCGGCGATGAGATCCTCCCCGACCCGGACGAGGTCGACGAGGACGAAGAAGCGCTCGCCAGCGCAGAGGAGAGTTGGCCGTCGTACTTCACCAGGGAGCAGCAGAACTCCTCGCCGAAGAACGACGTCAGCCTCAACCGCCGCTACACGTTCGACACGTTCGTCATCGGCGCGTCCAACCGGTTCGCACATGCGGCCAGCCTCGCCATCGCCGAGGCGCCGGCGCGGGCCTACAACCCATTGTTCATCTGGGGTGAGTCCGGGCTGGGCAAGACGCACCTTCTACACGCGGCGGGCAACTACGCCCAGCGGCTCTTCCCGGGGATGCGGGTGAAGTACGTCTCGACCGAAGAGTTCACCAACGACTTCATCAACTCGCTGCGCGACGACCGCAAGGCTTCGTTCAAGCGCAGCTACCGCGACATAGACGTCCTCCTCGTCGACGACATCCAGTTCATCGAGGGCAAGGAAGGCATCCAGGAGGAGTTCTTCCACACCTTCAACACGCTGCACAATGCGAACAAGCAAATCGTCATCTCCTCCGATCGGCCGCCCAAGCAACTGGCCACGTTGGAGGATCGGCTGCGAACGCGATTCGAATGGGGCCTCATCACCGACGTTCAACCGCCGGAGCTCGAGACCCGCATCGCGATCCTGCGCAAGAAGGCACAGATGGACCGCCTCGACGTCCCCGGTGACGTCCTGGAACTCATCGCCAGCAGCATCGAGCGCAACATCCGCGAACTCGAGGGTGCGCTGATCCGCGTCACGGCGTTCGCGTCGCTGAACAAGACGACCATCGACAAGTCACTTGCCGAGATCGTGCTGCGGGACCTCATCTCGGATTCCAGCACGATGCAGATCAGCGCCGCGACGATCATGGCCGTCACCGCCGAGTACTTCCAGATCACCGTCGAGGAGCTCCGCGGGCCGGGCAAGACCAGAGCGCTGGCGCAGTCCCGGCAGATCGCGATGTACCTGTGCCGCGAACTCACCGATCTCTCACTGCCCAGGATCGGCCAGGCCTTCGGCCGCGATCACACCACCGTCATGTACGCGGAGAAGAAGATTCGCGGCGAGATGGCCGAGCGGCGCGAGATCTTCGATCACGTCACCGAACTCACCACGCGGATTCGACAGCGCTCCAAGCGCTGAACGACCTCTGCTCGCGCTTCTCGCGACGAAATCTTTGAAAAACTTTGGTCGCGCCTGCACCACTCGTCACACGAAATGCTTGTGGATGCCGCTGTGCACAACCCTGTGACAACCATGGTCGGCGCGGCACGTCCGTTCACACACCGTTCGTCATGCACAGAACCCGCCAACCCACGAGCGCGTCATCCACACTCCGTACACGAGCGACCGGCACGTCCCACCAGCGCACCAACCCCTTCATCCCCAACCTGCACAGCCCCTACTACTAATACTCATCTATCTACTAGGAATTGCTTCCAGAAGAAGGGCCCTGGGGAAAGCCCGTTTCAACCCGCATCGAGCGGATGCCCGACGCATTCGTCGGTGACATCGATTAGCTTTCAAGTTGGAGCTGAACGCTCTACGGTTGTTCTTCTGAGCCGGTACGGTCGTTGAACCGCAGTGGTCCGGCCCGTCGCAAGGCGGCCGCATATCCGCTGCTTAGAGCTTGTTGGTTGGTTGCATCGAAGGGACGCTATGGACGTGGTGACGACGACGGTTGGTCTCACCGATTTGAAGTTCCGGTTGGTCCGCGAGGACTTCGCCGACGCGGTGGCCTGGGTGGCGCGAATCCTGCCGAGCCGGCCCACCGTGCCCGTCCTGTCCGGGGTGCTTCTCACCGGCTCCGACGACGGCCTGGTGATCTCCGGATACGACTACGAAGTGTCGGCAGAGGTACGGGTTTCCGCTGAAATCGCTTCTCCTGGAAGCGTTTTGGTGTCTGGCCGGTTGTTGTCGGACATCACCCGCTCGTTGCCGGCCAAGCCGGTCGACGTCAGCGTCGAGGGTACCCGGGTACTGCTGACCTGCGGCAGCGCGCGGTTCTCGCTCCCGACCATGGCCGTCGAGGATTACCCCACGCTGCCCACGCTGCCCGAGGAAACGGGCGTGTTGGCCTCGGATCTGTTCGGTCAGGCCATCGGCCAGGTGGCCGTCGCCGCAGGCCGGGACGACACGCTGCCCATGCTGACGGGCATCCGCGTCGAAATCTCCGGCGAGAAGGTCGTTTTGGCCGCGACGGACCGGTTCCGATTGGCAGTCCGTGAGCTGACCTGGTCGACCGAGGTGGCTGACCTCGAGGCCGCGGTCCTGGTACCGGCCAAGACTCTGGCCGAAGCCGCCAAGGCGGGTACCGACGGTGCCGAGGTGCACCTGTCGCTTGGGGCCGGTAGTGCGGTCGGCAAGGAAGGGCTGCTCGGCATCCGGAGCAACGGCAAGCGCACCACGAGCCGGCTCCTCGATGCAGAGTTCCCCAAGTTTCGTCAGTTGCTGCCGTCCGAGCACACCGCTGTGGCAACGGTCGGGGTGGCCGAGCTGACCGAGGCCATCAAGCGGGTGGCGCTGGTGGCCGACCGCGGGGCACAGGTTCGGCTGGAGTTCTCCGAGGACGTGTTGCACCTGTCGGCCGGTGCCGATGACGTTGGTCGCGCCGAGGAAGATCTGCCGGTCGAGTTCTCGGGTGAGCCGCTCACCATTGCATTCAATCCGACCTACCTGACGGACGGACTGGGCTCGTTGCATTCTGAGAAGGTGACGTTCGGATTCACGACACCCAGCCGTCCCGCGGTATTGCGTCCGGCAGGCGATGATGATGGATCCGGGGGTTCGTCTGGGCCGTTCCCGGCGGCTCAAACCGATTACGTCTATCTATTGATGCCGGTGCGGCTCCCGGGCTGACCGGCCCAACGCCACGGAAGAGGCGCACATGCAACTCGGGTTGGTCGGTCTCGGCAAAATGGGCTTCAACATGCGCGATCGTCTGCGCAAAGGCGGACACGAAGTGATCGGCTTCGACCCGAGACCGGAGGTCACCGACGTTCCGACGCTGGGTGCCCTTGCCGAGGCGCTGACCGCACCGCGGGTGGTGTGGGTCATGGTGCCATCGGGCCCGATCACCCACGACACGATCGTCGGGTTGGCTGCCGAACTGAGCGAGGGCGACTTGGTGATCGACGGCGGCAACTCCCGCTACACCGAGGATGGCCCGCACGCAAAGTTGTTGGCGGAGAAGGGAATCGGATACATCGACGCCGGTGTGTCCGGTGGTGTCTGGGGACTGACGGAAGGCTATGGCCTGATGGTCGGCGGCAGCGATGCCGACGTGGCGCGGGCGATGCCGATCTTCGAAACGCTGCGACCGCCCGGCGAGTTGGCCGACGGATTCGTCCACGCGGGGCCCGTCGGTGCCGGGCACTTTGCCAAGATGGTGCACAACGGCATCGAGTACGCACTGATGACTGCGTACGGCGAAGGCTACGAAGTTCTCGCAGCAGAGGACCTGATCAAGGATCCGCAGGCCGTGTACCAGGCGTGGACCAATGGAACGGTCGTCAGGTCCTGGTTGCAGCAGTTGCTGGCCAAGGCGCTCAAGGAAGACCCGGGATTGAACGACATCACCGGGTACGCCGAGGACTCCGGTGAAGGTCGTTGGACGGTGGAGGAAGCGATCCGACTGCGGGTGCCCGTACCGAGCATTGCGGCGGCGTTGTTCGCCCGGTTCCTGTCCAGGCAGGACGACTCGCCGACCATGAAGGCCGTGGCCGCGCTGCGGAACCAGTTCGGTGGCCACGCCGTCCAAAGGATAAGTAAATCCGGATGATCCGGCAGGCAGGACATAAGCGACTCGGGGTTGGGACTTGTTCGTTCGACATGTGGGGCTGACCGACTTCCGGTCGTGGCCGCGGGCCGAGCTGGACCTGGATCCCGGCCGCACGGTGTTCGTCGGCCCCAATGGCTTCGGAAAGACCAATCTCATTGAAGCGCTGTGGTATTCAGCCACGCTCGGTTCTCATCGGGTGGCGTCGGACGCACCGTTGATCAGGTCGGGAGCCGACCGGGCAGTGGTCTCCACGATCGTCGTCAACGAGGGACGTGAGCTCGCGGTCGACCTGGAGATCACGGCGGGCCGGGCCAACAAGGCGCGGCTGAACCGCTCCCCCGTGCGTACCGCCCGCGAGATCCTTGGGGTGCTGCGGGCAGTGTTGTTCGCGCCGGAGGATCTGGCGCTGGTACGTGGAGAACCGGGCGAACGACGGCGCTATCTCGACGAGTTGGCCACCACGCGACGGCCGACGGTCGCCGGCATCCGGGCGGACTACGACAAGGTGCTCCGTCAGCGCACCGCGCTGCTCAAGACCGCTGCGGGCGGCCGGTTTCGGGGCGATTCGAGCGCCTTGGAGACCCTCGATGTGTGGGACGGGCACCTCGCCACCCATGGTGCCCAACTCATCGCGGCCAGGGTCGATCTGGTCAACCAGGTCGCCCCCGAGGTCGAGAAGGCCTACCAGCTCCTGGCGCCGTCCTCGCGTGCGGCCGCCGTGCGCTACCGCAGTTCGGTCGAGACCGTCGAAGCCGAAGCTGCGGCAGGCACGGTGAACACGGAAGTCTTCGAAGCCGCGCTGCTGGCCGAATTGGCGCGCAAGAGGTCGGCCGAACTCGAGCGCGGCGTGTGTCTGGTGGGTCCGCACCGCGACGACTTGGAGCTGAGGCTCGGTGATCAGCTCACGAAAGGCTTTGCCAGCCATGGCGAGTCGTGGTCCATGGCACTGGGACTGCGGCTGGCGGCCTACGAGCTGTTGCGTTCGGAGGGTAGCGATCCGGTGTTGCTGCTCGACGACGTCTTCGCCGAACTCGACACCGCGCGCAGGCGCGCACTGGTCAACGTAGCCGCGTCGGCCGAACAGGTTCTGGTCACGGCCGCGGTGCACGACGACGTTCCGTCGGATTGGGACGCCCGCAGGATCGAGATCGGAATGCGCGACGACGACACGGGTCGAGTATCGGAGGTGATCGGATGACGGAGTCCGCAGAAACGGGTGACCAGGCGGGGCCGCCCGAACACCTGGCGCATCTGAGTGGGATGGATCTGGTGCGCCGGACCTTGGAGGAGGCGCGCGGCGCCGCTCGCAGCCAAGGCAAGGACGTCGGCCGCGGCCGCACGTCGCCTGCTCGCCGGGTCGCCGGGCGCAACGGGCAGCGACGCACCTGGTCGGCGCCAGGACCGGACGTCCGGGATCCGCAGACGTTCGGCTCTGCGACGATGGACCTGGCCCGCAGCAGGGGGTGGACCCCCCGGGTCGCCGAAGGCTCCATCTTCGGCCAGTGGTCGACGGTGGTTGGCGACCAGATCGCCGAACACGCGAATCCGTCGTCGCTGCGCGAGGGCGTGTTGACCGTGGAGGCCGAATCGACCGCGTGGGCCACCCAGCTACGGATGGTCCAGGCGCAGATTCTGGCCAAGATCGCGGCGGCCGTCGGGGACGGTGTCGTCAGCTCGCTCCGGATCGTCGGTCCGACCGCTCCGACGTGGCGCAAGGGCCGATATCACATCGCCGGCCGGGGGCCTCGCGACACGTACGGATGACCGCCGACTGAGCGGCGGCTGAGAGCCGCGTCAGTCTGCAAAGTGGTTCTCTCGGGCGCCCGGACGCGAGGATTGTCGAGAAATTCCGCGCACGTCGTATTTAGGTGTGTAGAAACACCGCCTCAGAGTCAGTCCTGACGGGGCCGGACGGTAGACTAATTTCAGACCGCGGGGGCCCTCGATCCCTCGCTTGCGAACCCCAAGGAGACGCGTTCAACGTGCCTGCCCAGAAGAAGAGTGCTCCCAAGGAGTACGGCGCCGATTCGATCACCGTTCTGGAGGGATTGGAGGCAGTCCGGAAACGTCCGGGCATGTACATCGGTTCCACGGGTGAGCGCGGCCTGCACCACCTCGTCTGGGAGGTCGTCGACAACGCGATCGACGAGGCGATGGCCGGCTACGCCAGTCGGGTCGACGTGAAGATCCTCGGCGACGGCAGCGTCCAGGTCACCGACGACGGCCGCGGCATCCCCGTCGCCATGCACGCATCGGGCGTTCCAACGATCGATGTCGTCATGACGCAGCTGCACGCAGGCGGCAAGTTCGGCGGCGAGAACAGCGGGTACAACGTCAGCGGTGGTCTGCACGGCGTCGGTGTGTCGGTGGTCAACGCCTTGTCCAGTCGGCTCGAGGCCACGGTCATGCGTGATGGCCACGAGTGGTTTCAGTACTACGACCGATCCGTGCCAGGGACCCTGAAGCAGGGCGGGACCACCAGGAAGACCGGCACGACGGTGCGCTTCTGGGCGGACCCCGACATCTTCGAAACCACCGTCTACGACTTCGAGACCGTGGCACGGCGGCTACAGGAGATGGCGTTCCTGAACAAGGGACTGACCATCGACCTGATCGACGAACGCGTCACGGCCGATGAAGTCGTCGATGAAGTCGTCAGCGACATGGCCGACGCGCCGAAGTCCGCCGGCGAGAAGGAGGCGGAGGCCAAGGGTCCGCACAAGGTCAAGCACCGCACCTTCCACTATCCCGGCGGGTTGGTGGACTTCGTCAAGCACATCAACCGCACCAAGTCCCCGATCCAGCAGAGCATCATCGACTTCGACGGGAAGGGCCCCGGTCACGAGGTCGAGATCGCGATGCAGTGGAACGCAGGGTATTCCGAGTCGGTGCACACCTTCGCCAACACCATCAACACCCATGAGGGTGGCACACACGAAGAGGGCTTCCGAAGCGCGCTGACCACGGTGGTCAACAAGTACGCCAAGGACAAGAAACTGCTCAAGGAGAAGGACGCCAACCTCACCGGCGACGACATCCGCGAAGGACTCGCCGCAGTGATCTCGGTCAAGGTCAGTGACCCGCAGTTCGAGGGGCAGACCAAGACCAAGCTCGGCAATACCGAGGTCAAGTCGTTCGTGCAGAAGATCTGCAACGAGCAGCTGAGCCACTGGTTCGAGGCCAACCCCGCAGAAGCCAAGACCGTCGTGAACAAGGCGGTTTCGTCGGCTCAAGCACGGCTGGCTGCCCGCAAGGCCCGTGAGTTGGTGCGTCGCAAGAGCGCGACGGACATCGGTGGCCTGCCCGGCAAGCTGGCCGACTGCCGCTCCACCGACCCACGGCTGTCGGAAGTCTATGTGGTGGAGGGTGATTCGGCCGGCGGCTCGGCGAAGAGCGGCCGCGACTCGATGTATCAAGCGATCTTGCCCCTCCGCGGCAAGATCATCAACGTGGAGAAGGCCCGCATCGACCGGGTGCTCAAGAACACTGAAGTCCAGGCGATCATCACCGCGCTCGGCACCGGCATTCACGACGAATTCGACATCACCAAACTTCGGTATCACAAGATCGTGCTGATGGCCGACGCCGACGTGGACGGCCAGCACATCTCGACGCTGCTGCTGACGCTGCTGTTCCGATTCATGAAGCCGCTCATCGAGAATGGGCACGTGTTCCTCGCACAGCCACCGCTCTACAAACTGAAGTGGCAGCGCAGCGAACCCGAGTTCGCGTACTCGGACCGCGAACGGGACGGACTGCTGGAGGCCGGTCGAGCGGCCGGACGAAAGATCAACTCGGAAGACGGAATCCAGCGTTACAAGGGCCTCGGCGAGATGGATGCCAAGGAACTGTGGGAGACCACGATGGATCCCAGCGCCCGGGTGTTGCGCCGGATCACCCTCGACGACGCCGCCGCCGCCGACGAACTGTTCTCCATTCTCATGGGCGAGGACGTCGAGGCGCGGCGCAGCTTCATCACTCGAAACGCGAGAGACGTTCGCTTCCTTGACGTTTAACGCCGGAATCCAAAGACGAATAGGGCTGACACACGATGACTGACACCACCTTGCCTCCTGGCGACGACGGCGCGACCACCGATCGCATCGAGCCGGTCGACATTCAGCAGGAGATGCAGCGCAGCTACATCGACTACGCGATGAGCGTCATCGTGGGCCGCGCCCTCCCGGAGGTGCGCGACGGCCTCAAGCCGGTGCACCGCCGAGTGCTCTACGCGATGTACGACTCCGGGTTCCGGCCTGATCGTGGACACGCGAAATCCGCACGGTCGGTTGCCGAGACGATGGGCAACTACCACCCGCACGGTGACTCGTCGATCTACGACACCCTGGTCCGAATGGCCCAGCCGTGGTCGCTGCGCTATCCCCTTGTGGACGGACAGGGCAACTTCGGCTCGCCCGGCAACGACCCGCCGGCGGCGATGAGGTATTGCGTTACGGGTGATGCGTTGGTGCGACTGCCCTTTGGGCAGTCGGTACGGATCGCGGACGTCGCTCCAGGAGCGAGGCCGAACTCGGACAACGTCATCGATGTCAAGGTGCTCGACCGCCACGGCAACCCGGTCGCCGCCGATCGGCTGTTCCATTCCGGAGAGCACCGGACCTACACCGTGAAGACCGACGAGGGCTACGCGGTGACGGGCACGGCCAACCATCCCCTGCTTTGCCTAGTCGACGTCGCGGGCGTACCGACGCTGCTTTGGAAGCTCATCGAGGAGATCCGTCCGGACGACCGTGTCGTCATCCAACGCACTCCACCAACCGAATTCGGTCCAGCGGACTGGCTCGACACCCTGGAGGCGCTCTTGCTCGGAGCCTTCATCAGCGAGGGCTTTGTCTCTGAGAATCGCGCAGGATTCAACAATCTTGATCGGGACTACTTCAACATGGTGGTCGCGGCGTACGACGCAGTCGTCGGTGGTCCTCGCTATGTCTCCGAACGGATCATCGCGTCGGGATCGAATCTGCTCGAATTGGACATCCACAATGTTGACGCGTTGCGCGCCAGCCGCCTCCGTGTACTCGTTGGCCAGCGGTCCGCTGCGAAGGCGGTTCCGGATTGGTTGTGGCACACTCCCGCGGCGGTCAAGCGAGCGTTCCTTCAAGCCTTGTTCGAGGGCGACGGGTCTTGCTCGGCGCTACCCCGGAACACGGTTCAGATCTCGTACTCAACGCGAAGCGGTCAGCTCGCCAATGACGTCCAACAACTGTTGTTGGAGTTCGGTGTCATCTCACGCCGGTACCTGCACGCGACCGGTGAGCACAAGGTGGTCATCACCAACCGCGCACACGCCGAGTCGTTCGCCAGCCAGGTCGGGTTTGGCGGTACGAAGCAAGCCAAGCTGCGAGGCATTCTTGCAGCGCTGCCAGTCCGTGCCGCGGGCCTCGACGGCGACCATGTGCCGGGCTTGGCGACGTTCGTTCGCGAACACAGCGGCGGGCGATGGGTCGACAAGGAATGGTTGCGCAAGCACAACATCGACCGACTGTCACGGTGGCAGCGCGACGGTGCGGAGATCCTTGAGCGCATAGCGGACGCGGATGTCCGCACGATTGCACAGGACCTTGCCGACGGGCGGTTCTACTACGCCCGGGTGGCGAGCGTGACGGATGCTGGCCTCCAGCCGGTGTACAGCCTGCGCGTCGACACCGATGACCATTCGTTCATCACCAACGGCTTCGTCAGCCATAACACGGAGGCACGCCTCACTCCCCTGGCGATGGAGATGCTGCGCGAAATCGACGAGGAGACAGTCGATTTCATCCCGAACTACGACGGCCGGGTGCAAGAGCCCACCGTCCTGCCCAGCCGATTCCCCAACCTGCTGGCCAACGGATCGGGCGGCATCGCGGTCGGCATGGCCACCAACATGCCGCCGCACAATCTCCGCGAGCTCTCCGAAGCGGTGTTCTGGTGCCTGGACAACTTCGAGGCCGACGAAGAGGCCACGCTGGCGGCGGTCACGGAACGTGTCAAGGGCCCTGACTTCCCCACCTACGGATTGATCGTCGGCTCGCAAGGGATTCACGACGCGTACACGACGGGTCGCGGGTCGATCCGCATGCGCGGTGTGGTCGTCATCGAGGAGGACTCGAGGGGCCGCACGCTGCTGGTCATCACCGAGCTTCCCTATCAGGTGAACCACGACAACTTCATCACCTCGATCGCCGACCAGGTGCGCGACGGCAAGCTCGCAGGCATCTCCAACATCGAGGACCAGGGCAGCGACCGGGTTGGCATGCGCATCGTCGTCGAGATCAAGCGCGACGCCGTGGCGAAGGTGGTGCTCAACAACCTCTACAAGCACACCCAGCTGCAGACCAGCTTCGGCGCGAACATGCTCTCGATCGTCGACGGTGTCCCTCGCACCCTGCGGATCGACCAGCTGATCCGGCTGTACGTGGTGCATCAGTTGGACGTCATCGTCCGTCGCACCACCTACCGGTTGCGCAAGGCCAACGAGCGCGCCCACATCTTGCGCGGCCTGGTCAAGGCGCTCGACGCGCTCGACGAGGTCATCGCGTTGATCCGGGCCTCTCAGACGGTCGACATCGCCAGGGCCGGTCTGATCGAGATGCTCGACATCGACGACATCCAGGCGCAGGCGATCCTGGACATGCAGCTGCGGCGCCTCGCCGCCCTGGAACGTCAGCGCATCGTCGACGACCTGGCCAAGATCGAGGCGGAGATCGCCGACCTCGAGGACATCCTGGCCAAGCCGGAACGACAACGCGCGATCGTGCACGACGAGCTCGCGGAGCTGGTCGAGAAGTACGGCGACGACCGGCGCACCAGAATCATCCCGGCCGACGGCGATGTCGCCGACGAGGATCTGATCGCGCGCGAAGAGGTCGTCGTCACGATCACCGAGACCGGATACGCCAAGCGGACCAAGTCCGACCTGTACCGCAGCCAGAAGCGCGGCGGCAAGGGCGTCCAGGGCGCCGGCCTGAAGCAGGACGACATCGTCCGGCACTTCTTCGTCGGCTCCACGCACGACTGGATCCTGTTCTTCACCACGCAGGGCCGCGTGTACCGGGCGAAGGCCTACGAGCTGCCCGAGGCGTCCAGGACGGCGCGCGGCCAGCACGTCGCGAACCTGCTGGCCTTCCAGCCGGAGGAGCGCATCGCCCAGGTCATTCAGATCAAGACCTACGAGGACGCGCCGTACCTGGTGCTCGCGACGAAGAACGGTCTGGTGAAGAAGTCCAAGCTCACCGACTTCGACTCGAACCGCTCGGGCGGCATCGTCGCGGTGAACCTGCGCGACGGCGACGAACTGGTCGGTGCGGTGCTGTGCTCTTCGGAGAACGATCTGCTGCTGGTGTCGGCCAAGGGTCAGTCGATCCGCTTCTCGGCGACCGACGAGGCACTGCGGCCGATGGGTCGCGCCACCTCGGGCGTGCAGGGGATGCGGTTCAACGAGGAAGACCAACTGCTCTCGCTGAACGTCGTCCAGGAGGGGACGTATCTGCTGGTCGCAACGTCGGGGGGCTACTCGAAGCGCACGGCGATCGAGGAGTACACCACGCAGGGCCGCGGCGGCAAAGGCATCCTCACCATCCAGTACGACCGTAGGCGTGGCACTCTGGTCGGAGCGTTGATCGTCGACGACGACACCGAGCTGTACGCCATCACCTCCGGAGGCGGTGTCATCCGAACCAGGGCACGTCAGGTGCGTAAGGCCGGGCGGCAAACCAAGGGGGTGCGGTTGATCAACCTGGGCGAGGGCGACACACTGGTTGCCGTCGCGCGGAACGCCGACGAGGACGCTTCCGAAGACGACGAGTCAGACGAGACGTAGCGCGACACGGGTTGCCGCCGGCAACCGGCCTGAGCGAAGGAGCCGTAGGTGAGTTCACCGAACGAGCCGGGACACCCGCGCACGGGTGACGGGCCCGGAAGTGCCAACGGCTCGATGGGTGGCGACCACGGCGACGTTCCTCCCTGGCAACGGGGCACGTCCCGGGTCCGGCCCACGCCGCGCCCACCCGAATCGGCCCCCGAGGGCGGCCGGGCAGGTGCCGCCGCTGGCCAGAACCCCGGCGTCGACGCCCGCATCAACCGGTTCATCTCGGGCGGCCCGGCCGCTCCGGCTGGAGCACCGCCGCCGACGCCAGCTCGTGAGTCGAGCCCGCCCCGCGAGCAGGACCCGGCGCCGGCGCGCGGCGACCGTACGGAGACCGTGCGTCCCGAGGTGTACGCCAGCGAGCTGCCGGACCTGTCGGGGCCCATGCCCCGTGCACAACAGCGCAAGCCGGCTGGACGGCCGGAGGCACCTGCCACCCGCCCGCCGGGGGCGAGCCGCGCCCAGGTCGCCAGCCGCCCGCAGGGGCCGGTGCGGGCCAGCATGCAGATTCGTCGGCTCGATCCGTGGAGTGTGCTGAAGGTCTCGCTGGTGCTGTCGGTGGCGTTGTTCTTCGTGTGGATGATCGCCGTCGCGTTCCTGTACCTGGTGCTCGGCGGCATGGGCGTGTGGAGCAAGCTCAACAGCAACGTGGGCGACCTGCTCACCAGCGCCAGCGGAAGCGGTGGTGAGTTGGTGTCCAGCGGCACCATCTTCGGCGGCGCGGCACTGATCGGACTGGTCAACATCGTCCTGCTGACCGCCATGGCCACCTGCGGCGCGTTCATCTACAACCTCACCACCGACATCGTCGGCGGCATCGAGGTGACCCTCGCCGACAGGGACTGACGTCCGCGGTTTGGGCCGATGGGCGGCGTTACGGTAATCTCGTCGCTCGGCCGTAGTGCGATTACGGGCCTGTAGCTCAGGTGGTTAGAGCGCTTCGCTGATAACGAAGAGGTCGGAGGTTCGAGTCCTCCCAGGCCCACGGTTGCCGGGTTACCGGCGGACTCACCGGAAGGGTGCACCGTGAGGCTGGTGTTGCTGACCGTCACGATTGCCGCGGCGGTGATCGTGTGGCGATCGCGGCACGGCGTTGAGGTGTGGCACGTGGCCGCCGATCAGCCCGGCTGATCGCACAACCTGGGGGCCTTAGCTCAGTTGGTAGAGCGCTGCCTTTGCAAGGCAGATGTCAGGAGTTCGAATCTCCTAGGCTCCACTCCCCTGACTTACGTTGCCCCGCCCGGTCTTTCAGGGCTTGGGCGTGACTTCCACACTCGGCGGGCGCGGTGACGGTTCCGGCTGCGTCGACCGCCGAATGATCGAGAACGCCACCGCACCAACGGCCAGCAGTGCGGCGCCGGCGGCGATCACGAAGATCGGGCGCGGACGGCGCTTCGCGCGGCGGGCCTCTTGCAGCGCCTGCGGCAGGTTGGCGACGACCTCCTGGGCCGCGGCGAGTTCGTTGGCGATCGACTCCTGCGCGGCGGCGAGGTCCTTGCGTAGCTTGCCGCTGCGGTAGCGGTCACCCAGCCACGTGGCCGACGAGTGCGCCGAACCCAAGCCGATTCCCAGTGCTCCCCTCGTGACGTCGACGGGCCCCACCGTCGAGTACTTCAGACCACGGGCGAACCTCTCCCCTGGGGTCAACCGGACGGCACTCGTCTTCGAGCTCATGCCACAACCTCTCCGCGGTCTAGTTCGACTGAAGTTCCAGCCTGCCATCATCGGGGACCACGCGGTGGCCGATGACCGCGACAACACTATTCGGGCGGGGGCAATATCCGGTGGCGAAACGCGAATGGCAGACTGGCATCCCGTGACGAGCCCCATTCAGACAGCGACCGCGACCCTGCACACCAACCGCGGCGACATCAAGATCGCACTGTTCGGCAACCACGCCCCCAAGACCGTGTCCAACTTCGTCGGACTTGCGCAGGGCACCAAGGACTACAGCACCGAGAACGCGACGGGCGGCACGTCGGGACCGTTCTACGACGGCGCGGTCTTCCACCGCGTGATCTCCGGCTTCATGCTTCAGGGCGGCGACCCGACCGGCACGGGCCGCGGCGGACCGGGCTACCAGTTCGCCGACGAGTTCCACCCCGAACTGCAGTTCGACAAGCCGTATCTGCTGGCCATGGCCAACGCCGGGCCAGGAACGAACGGCTCGCAGTTCTTCATCACCGTCGGCAAGACGCCGCACCTGAACCGCAAGCACACCATCTTCGGCGAGGTCGTCGACGAGGAGTCGCAGAAGGTCGTGGACGCGATCGGTGCCACGGCGACCGATCGCAGCGACCGTCCGACCGAGCCGGTCGTCATCGAGTCGGTCACGATCTCCTAGCCCCATCCCAGGCCGGCGCGCCAAAGCGCGCCCAAAGGGTCTAGCGCGCGCCCGCGGAGCGGCCGTAGCCCGCGTCGGTCAGCGCGTCGAGCACGTCGAGTGGACTGGTGCCCAGATCCCACCGGGTGAATACCAGCAAGCGGTCGTCGGCGATGGTGTCGATCTCGAGCAGGTGCACCTTGCGCCCGATCCGGCGGAACTCCGTGATGCGGATCTTCGCGATGTCGTCGCGACGCAACACGTCGGTGCGCAACCACCCGCGGACGACCAGGCCGTCGGGCGTGATAGCCAGCTTTGGCCGTGCCCGCCACGACATGCTTGCAAACGCGAGTAGTCCGGCTGCGGCAATCCCCCCGAGGATGCGTCCGGGGGCATCTGTGACTACGGTCACAATACCCGTAGCCATCACCAGGCCCAGAATTGCGCACGCTGCGATTCCAGGGGTCGACGGACTCCACTCAGTTTGCTGCATAGGCACTGAACACCCTCTAACCGTGGCGAATCGGGTTATCCACAGGCGCTATCCCCAATGGGGATGAATCACAACGATGTGATTGGGTGAAGAAGGGGTTGCGGGACGGGTAACGCACAGAAACCACTTTGAATGCATCCTGACGGAAGGGATGCTCAGCGCCAGCGCATCGTGAGCAACAAGCCCGTGATCATGCAAGCAAACGCGATCGCGTAGTTCCACTGGGCGAGGTCGGCCATCCATTTCAGGAAGCTCGGTGCATCCACGGGATTGGTGGCCGCCAACTGGAAGACCAGCAGCCACAACAGGCCGATCAGCATCAAACCGACGAACAGCACGACGAACCACACGCTCGACGGCCCGGCCTTGACCTTGACAGGAGTGCGACTCACCGAGCTGGCGGTGAAGTCACTCTTCTTGCGAACCTTGGACTTGGGCATGGTTACCTTCGCGGACAGTCGGCGCCGCAGGTGCGACGATGAAGCGGATGCAACTGAGAGCCTAACCCAGCACGCCGTCCGGCAGAGAAATCGTCAGCACCGCCGAGGAGGGAACGATGAGCACCGCACGCCAGCCCTCTGCTCTTCGCGCGAGCGCTCATCGCCCATCCACCTGGCGGTTTGGCGTGCCCGCGGTGTGCCTGTGCGCCGGCCTACTGCTTGCGGCCACGCACACCACCTCCGGGGGCGGCGAGATTCGTCGTAGTGACGCGCCCCGGCTCGTCGACCTCGTCCGTGACGCCCAACATTCCGTCGACCGGCTGTCCAGCGAGCGCGACGCACTGGTGACCCAGATCGACACCCGCCACGGCGGCTCCCCCGGCGCCGACGCGGCGCTGGCCGCCATCACCAGCCGGGCCGACGTGCTCGCCGCCGACGCCGGACTCGATCCCATGCGCGGCCCCGGTCTGGTGAT
>NZ_JAVRPS010000227.1:0-7077 GCF_032162105.1 Mycobacterium sp.
GAGAATTCATCGAATCCGCGCAGAAGTCGCTGCTGATCAAGCAGTTCACCTTCACGTCCGAAGACCTGATCGCCGCCGTCATCGGCCGCCGAAACGCCGGCGTCGTCGTGCGCGTGATGCTGAACGCGGCGCGGTCCGGCGGGGACCGTGCCAATGACGAGACCTACGAGCGGTTCCTGGCCGCCGGGATCGACGTGCAGTGGACCAACCCCAAGTTCTATGTCTCGCACGAAAAGTCGATCGTCGTCGACGAGGAGGCGGCCCTGGTCGCCACGTTCAACCTCTGCGAGAAGTACTTCACCCTGACCCGCGACTACGGCGTGATCACCCACGACTCCCGAAACGTTGCCCAGATCGTCGAGGTGTTCGAGGCCGACTGGAGCCACCGCGATTGGGAGCCGTCGGACAGCCACGGCCTGTCGTGGAGCAACTCCAACTCACGACTGCACATGGCCCAGTTCATCGATTCCGCCACCCACCGACTCGACGTCCAGCACCCCAAGTACGTCGACGCGGTGATCCTCGACCGCATCGTCGACGCCGCGCAGCGCGGGGTGAAGGTGCACGTGCTCTGCGGCGGAAAGCACGGCATCAGTGAATGGGACGTGCTCGACACCTTCGCCTCGCTGCGCACGCTGCGCCGGTTCGGCGTCAAGGTGCACAAGCAGAAGAACCTCAGGGTGCACGCCAAACTGCTGATCGTCGACGACGAGCGGGCCCTGGTCGGTTCGATGAACATCGACCGCAGTGCCTTCGACCTGCGGCGCGAATTGGGCATCACGACCACCGACCCGGCCGTCATCGCGCGGCTAAGGGCCGTCTTCGACGAGGACTGGCGGCTCTCGCACCAGTACGACCCGCCCGACCCGCTCGATTCGGCCCAGCATCACGAGGACGACTTCCCGCACGACCCCGAACTCGTGCATGAATGAGTCCCCGACCCTGAAATCCGACGACATCTCGCTGCTCGAACTCGCGTGGACGTTCAACCACATCGCGCTGGCGTCGTTCGGCGGTGGGCTGTCCGCGTGGTCGCGGGAGATAATCGTCGTCGAGAAGAAGTGGATGGGCGAGGAAGAGTTCCTGTCCGCCATGACCATGTGCCGGATCCTGCCGGGCGCCAACCAGGTCAACATGGCCGTGTTCACCGGCACCAAGATGCGCGGAATGCCCGGGGCGGTCGCATCCGTCGTCGGGTTGTGTCTCTCGCCGCTGGCGATCGTCTTGTTCATGGCGTGGCTCTACTTCCAGTTCAAGGAAGTGCCCGCGGTCAAGGGGGTGTTGCACGGGGCATCCGCGGCGGCCGTGGCGCTCACGCTGGCGATGGTGGTCAAGACCGGTCAGAAGTGCCTGACCGGTGTGATCCCGGTGGCGCTGTTCGGGCTCGCGTTCGTGCTCAACGGCGTGCTGCGCTGGCCGCTGCTGGGAGTGCTTGGCATCGTCGCGCCGCTCGCCCTCATCTGGGCGTGGCCCAGGGGGCGCCGGGACGAGGCCAGGGCGTGAGCACCTATCTGCAACTCGTCGTCCTGTTCGGTTCCCTGTCGCTGATGTCGATCGGCGGCGGCAACGCCGTGCTACCGGAGATGCATCTTCGGGCCGTGAACCAGGACCATTGGGTGAGCAACGGCCAGTTCGCCGACCTCTTCTCGATCTCGCAGACCGCGCCGGGTCCGAGCATCCTCATCGTCGGCATGATCGGCTACGCCGCCGGGTTGCCGGTCGGCGGCGTCGCGGGCGGGATTCTGGGCGGCGTGATCGCGACGGCGGCCATGGTGATCCCCGCCGCGTCGCTGGTCTACGGCATCACGCTGTTCTGGCAGAAGGCCGAGGAGTCGAAATGGCGGATCGCCGTCGAGAAGGGCTTCGCGCCACTGACCGTCGGTCTGATCCTGGCCTCGTCGCTGGTGATGAGCCGGGCCGCCGACCACGATTGGCGGGCGTACGCGCTGACCGGGGTGTGCACGCTGATCTTCGTGCGCAGCAAGATCAACCCGCTGTTCATCGTCGCCATCGCCGGGGTGATCGGCTACTTCGGCATCGTCTAGGCCCCCTTCCGTGCGATCTGGGCGCGCTCACGTTCGCTGAGAGCGACGGTCTCCGCGCCCAAATCGCAAGGGGGCGCGCCGGGGGAGTGAATTGACCTAATCCATTGTTGAGGTTTTACGGTGATCAAGTGAGCATAGAGATGGCGGCGCGACACACGCTGCGCCTGCAGGTGAGGGCCCGTGGCGGTGACCTGCGCGCGCTGGCCAACCGCACCCTGCTGAAGCGGATCTGGCGGTTCTCGGCGCGCCACCACCGCCGGCTGGGCGGTTTCGTCGCGGTCAGCATGGTGGGTGCGCTGCTGGCCGTGTCCACCCCGGTGCTGGCGGGCCGGGTGGTCGACGCGATCGTGCACGGTGGTCAACCGGCCACCGTGGTGGTCATCGCAGCGATCATCGCCGCCGTTGCACTGGCCGAGGCCGCGGTCGGGATGCTGACCCGCTGGCTGTCGTCCAACATCGGCGAGGGCCTGATCCTGGACCTGCGGACCGCCGTGTTCGACCACGTCCAGCGGATGCCGGTGGCGTTTTTCACCAGAACCCGCACCGGCGCGCTGGTCAGCCGCCTCGGCAACGACGTCGTCGGCGCGCAGCGCGCGTTCTCCGACACGCTGTCCGGCGTGGTGTCCAACCTGGTCACGCTGGCGCTGACGCTGACCGTGATGCTGAGCATCTCGTGGCAGATCACCGCGCTGTCGCTGGTGTTGACCCCGCTGTTCCTGCTGCCCGCCCGCCGCATCGGTAGCACCATGGCGACGCTGAGCCGCGAGAGCGCGATCTACAACGCGACGATGAATACCCAGATGACAGAACGCTTCTCGGCGCCAGGCGCGACGCTGGTCAAGCTGTTCGGCAATCCGGCCAGGGAGTCCGACGAGTTCGCGGCGCGCGCGGACCGGGTCCGCGACATCGGGGTGCGCACCGCGATGCTGCAGGCCACCTTCATGAACTCGCTGACCCTGATGTCGGCCCTCGCGCTGGCGCTGGTGTACGGCCTTGGCGGGGTGCTGGCCATCGGCGGACAACTGCAGGCGGGTGCGATCGTCTCGTTGGTTCTGCTGCTGACCCGGCTCTACGCACCATTGACGGCGTTGGCCAACGCGCACGTCGAGATCGCCAGTGCCCTAGTCAGTTTCGACCGGGTGTTCGAGGTGCTGGACCTGACGCCGCTGATCCGTGAGCGGCCGGGCGCGGTGCCGGTTCCCGACGGTCCAGTGTCCGTCGAGTTCGACGACGTCCGCTTCGGCTACCCGTCGGCCGACAAGGTGTCGCTCGCCTCACTCGAGGAGGTGGCGGTACTCGACGACCGCGGCGGTGATGAAGTGCTGCACGGTATTTCGTTCACGGCGCTGCCCGGACAGCTGGTCGCCCTGGTGGGCTCGTCGGGCGCGGGCAAGTCGACCATCGCCTCGTTGGTGGCCCGGCTCTACGACGTGTCGTCGGGAGCGGTGCGGCTGTCGGGTGCCGACGTGCGCGACCTGACGTTCGCGTCGTTGAAGGAAACCGTCGGCGTCGTCACGCAGGACGGTCACCTGTTCCACGAGTCGATCCGGTCGAACCTGACCCTGGCGGCTCCCGACGCCGACGACGATCAGTTGTGGGACGCGTTGCGCCGGGCCAGGTTGGCCGACGTCGTGGCGGACATGCCGGACGGGCTGGAGACCGTCGTCGGGGAGCGTGGCTACCGGCTCTCGGGTGGTCAGCGGCAGCGGCTCACCATCGCACGCCTGCTGTTGGGGTCGTCCCGGGTGGTGGTGCTCGACGAGGCGACGGCGTCGCTGGACTCGGAGTCGGAAGCCGCCGTCCAGCAGGCGTTGACGGAGGCGCTGACCGGCCGCACGTCGATCGTGATCGCTCACCGGCTGTCGACGATCCGCGCGGCCGACCAGATCCTGGTGGTCGAGGACGGCCGCATCGTGGAGCGTGGCACCCACGCGCAACTGCTCGGCCGCTGCGGGCGGTACGCCGACCTGTACGAGACCCAGTTCCGCGACGACACGGCCGCGGCGTGATGCAGGTTAATTAGTTGTGCTTCGTGGGAACCTTGGAAGCGGGGATCGACGGCGTCGCCGATGTCGGAGGCACGAGATAAACAAGAGTTGATGGGTGGACTTGTGCGCACGCGAGGAGCAGGTGGTCAGATGCGCGCTCGGGAATCGGGGCTTCGCTCCGAGCCGGCGATAGCGCCGCCGCCGCGCCGGATCAGATCCTCGTCGGACATCCTTCGGCTGCTGCCCTACCTGCTGCCCTACCGGGTGCGTTGGACCGCCATGCTCGTCGCCGCACTCCTCAGCCTGGCCGCCACCGTGACGATCCCGCTGATGACCAAGGCCGTGATCGACGGCCCCGTCCGCCATCAGAATCAGCAGCAGTTGTGGGTACTCGGCACCGCCGCCACGGCAGTCCTGGTGTCGGAGGCCGTGCTGTGGTTCATCCGTCGCTGGCTGGTGGCCCGCGCCACCATGGGCGTCGAGGCCGACATCCGCAAGGACCTCTACGCCCGCCTGCAGATCCTGCCGATGTCCTTCCACGGCCAGTGGCAGTCCGGTCAGTTGCTGTCGCGCGTGATGAACGACCTGAGCACCATCCGCCAGTTCCTGTCGTTCGGGCTGCTGTTCTTGATGCTCAACGTCATTCAGATCGTCGTGGTGACCGGCATCCTGCTGGCGATGTACTGGCCGCTTGGTGTCGTCGTGGTGGTGTCGATCGTGCCGATCACCGCGACCGTGCTGCACTTCCAGCGGCAGTTCACCAAGCTCTCCCGCGCCGCGCAGGACCAGTCCGGCAACGTCGCGACCCACGTCGAGGAGCAGGCGCTCGGGCTGCGGGTGGTCAAGGCGTTCGGTCGCGAGGAGTACGCCTACCAGCGGTTCGACGAGCGCGCCACCGCCCTGTTCGACACCGAGGTGCGCAAGGTCGGCGTGTCGGCGAAGTTCTGGACGCTGCTCGAGGCCATCCCGAGCATCAGCCTCATCGTCGTGCTCGGCCTTGGCGCCTACGCGGCAGGCAACGGGCTGGTCACCATGGGCACACTCGTCGCATTCATCACGATGATGCTGTCCCTGGTGTGGCCGATCGCCTCGCTCGGCTTCCTGCTGTCGATGACGCAGGAATCCATGACGGCGGCCAACCGCGTCGCCGAGATCTTCGACGCGCCGCGCGAGATCACCGACGGCCCGGAACACGACGCCCCGCGCGGTGGCCGCCTGGAACTCGTCGACGTCGGCTTCCGCTTTCCCGACGCTGAGCAATGGGCACTGCGCCACGTGAACGTCACCGTCGAACCCGGCGAGACGCTCGCCCTGGTCGGATCGACCGGTTCCGGTAAGTCGGTGCTGGTGGCACTGCTGTCGCGGCTGTACGACGTCATCGAGGGTGCGATCCTTCTCGACGGAACCGACATCCGCGAGCTGTCGCTGCCTGCCCTGCGGCAGGCGGTGGCCACCGCGTTCGAAGATCCGACGCTGTTCTCGATGTCGGTGGCCGAGAACCTCAAGTTGGGTCGTGGCAGGGAGAACCCGGCGACCGATGCACAGATGGCGCAGGCCATCCAGGTCGCCGCCGCCGACTTCGTCTACGACCTGCCGTTCGGATTGGACACCCGCATCGGCGAGCAAGGCATGAGCCTGTCCGGCGGACAACGGCAACGGCTCTCGCTGGCCAGGGCGCTACTCGCCGCTCCATCGATCCTCGTGCTCGACGACACCCTGTCGGCGCTCGACGTGCACACCGAGGCCGTGGTCACCGAGGCGCTACGGCGGGTGCTGCGGACGCGAGAAGCAAATGGCCAGGGGTCGGTGACGGGCTTGGTCGTCGCGAACCGCGCCTCGACGGTGTTGCTCGCCGATCGGGTTGCCCTGATCGAGGACGGGACCATCACACGCGTCGGCACGCACGCCGAACTGCTTTCCGACGCACCGGAATACCGCTACCTGCTGGCCGCCGATGACGACCTCGACGAGGACGTCGAGCGCAGCTGCGACTGGGAGCAGGACGAGGACCGCAGCCGGCTCGACCACCTGTACCAGGAGCGGGAGGCAGCCGAGAAGGTCGGTGGCGACCGGGATTTCGTCGCCTCGGAGGCTGAGAAGAGATGACGACGACGGACTGGCGCGGACGGGCCGTCACGAACGACGACGACGACCTGCCCATCGACGAATCGATCTCGCGCCGCCGCGAGGCCCGTACGTTGCTGTACTCCCTGCTGCGGCCCTACGCCACCGCCGTCGCACTGCTGGCGATCGTCGTCGTGGTGGAGAACGCCGCAAGGCTGTCCGTGCCACTGCTGGTGCAGCGCGGCATCGACCACGGCATCCCGCCGATCGTGGCGGGCGACTCGACGCGGGAGCTGCTGCTGATCGTAGCCACGCTGTGTGGCGTGGTGCTGGTGCAGGCCGTCAGCCGGATGTACTTCCTGCGCCGCTCCGGGCGGATCGGTCAAGAGGTTCTACTCGAGTTGCGCCGCAGGATCTTCCGGCACTTCCAGCGCCTCGACGTCGCCTTCCACGATCGTTACACCTCCGGCCGCGTGGTCGCCCGCTCGACCAACGACGTCGAGGCCATCCAGGACATGCTGGAGACCGGTTTCGACGGTCTGATCACCGCCATCCTGACGCTCTGCGGTACGGCGGTGCTGCTCATCGTGCTCGACGTGCGGCTTGGCCTGATGTGCCTGTGCGCCTTCCCGATCCTGGTGCTGCTGGTGTGGTGGTTCCGCACCCAGTCGTCGAAGACCTACCTGAAGGTGCGAGAGAGCGCCGCGCTGGTGATCGTGCAGTTCGTCGAGACCATGACGGGCATCAAGGCCGTGCAGGCCTACCGCCGCGAGCCGCGCAACCAGGAGATCTTCGAAGACGTCGCCGACCAGTACAAGACCATCAATGAGAAGGCCTTCAGGCTGCTCGCGGTCTTCATGCCGGGCGTGCGACTGGTCGGCAACATCACCACGGGGATCGTGCTGCTCTACGGCGGCTACCGGGTGCTGCAGGGCGAGATGACCCTGGGCACGCTGACCGCCTTCCTGCTGTATCTGCGG
>NZ_JAVRPS010000228.1:0-12895 GCF_032162105.1 Mycobacterium sp.
CGGAGCGCTGCGCAGACCGGGATGTCGAAGCAGTGTGGCTCCCAGTAGAAGTAGTTGCGCAGTGGCCGGAAGAAGTCATCGAAGTTGGCGATCTTGTCCCGCAGGTCTTGCGCCGTAGCGACTGTGCCCTGGAATGCCTTGGTCTGCTCGTCGGTGACGGCGCCGGATTGTTGCTGCAGCGCATACTGTTGCCGCAGAACGTCGATCGAGTTGTTGATCACGTCGACCTGCTTGAGCAGGTCGGCGCCGCGGGCCTGCTGAAAGGGCAGATTGTTGATCTGAGACGCGCTGCCTGCGCTGATCTGGAACGGTATCGACGTGTGGTCCAGGGGTGTGCCCAACGGACGGGTGATCGATTGCACCTGTGCGATGCCGTCGGTGTGGAAGACCGCCTTGGCGACCCGTTCCAACAAGATCATGTCGGTGGAATTGCGTAGGTCGTGGTCGGCTTCGATCATCAACAGCTCGGGATTCAGCCGCGCCTGTGAAAAGTGGCGTTCGGCGGCCGCGTAGCCGACGTTGGCCGGGGCACTGGCGGGCATGTAGGGCCGGGCGTCGTAACTCGTCTTGTAGGCGGGCAGGGCGAGCAGACCGATGAGGGCGACGGCGATCGTCGCCAGAAGGATGGGCCCGGGCCAGCGGACGATGGCCGTGCCGATGCGCCGCCAGCCCCGGGTGCGCATGGGCCGGCTTGGTTCGAACAGACCGAAATGGCGACCGATGATCAGTAAGGCCGGTGCCAGGGTCAAGGCCGCCACCACCGCGACGAGGACGCCAGTTCCGGCGGGAATGCCGAGGCTTTGAAAATACGGGAGCCGGGTGAAGGTCAGACACAGCACCGCGCCGGCAATCGTCAGGCCCGAACCCAAGATGATGTGCGCGGTGCCGTGGTACATCGTGTTGAACGCCGAGACGCGATCCTGCCCGGCCTGACGCGCTTCGTGAAATCGGCCGAGAATGAAGATCGCATAATCTGTCCCGGCGGCGATGACCAGCAGCGTCAGCAGATTCGTCGAATACGTCGACAGCTCGATGATGCCGGCGTTCGCGAGCACGGCGACGACGCCGCGGGACGCCGTCAACTCGATCATCACCGTGAAGATCACGAGAAACACCGTGGTGAGACGACGGTAGAGCCAGAACAACATCACCGCGATCACTCCGAGGGTGATCAGGGTAGTTTTCAGGGTGCCGTGGCGGCCCACCTCGAACTGATCGGTGACCAGGGGCGCGGCGCCTGTGACATAGGCCTACACCCCGGGCGGCGGCGGTGTGTGGTCGACGATGTTGCGTACCGAATCAACGGACTCATTTGCTAACGACTCGCCCTGGTTGCCAGCGAGGTAGAGCTGCACCAATGCCGATTTGCCGTCGGAGCTCTGCGAGCCGGCCGCCGTCAGCGGATCCCCCCAGAAATTCTGAATGTGCTCTACGTGCTTGGTGTCCTGGGAGAGCTTGTCAACCAAGCCGTCGTAGTAATGGTGCGCGTCGGCGCCGAGCGGCTGATCGCCCTCCAAGACGATCATCGCCGAACTGTCGGAATCGAACTCGCCAAACACCTTGCCAATGCGTTTACTGGCCTGCAACGACGGTGCGTCCTGGGGGCTCAGCGACACGTTGTGCGATTCGGCAACGGTCTCCAATTGCGGCACGAAGACGTTCGTGAGCACTGCCAGGCCCAGCCAGAACAGCGCGATCAGTACCGCGAAGCGCCGGATGAAGTCCGGAACCCGTTGGGTGCTCATCCGGACTTGTCCAGGCAATAGGTGAAGGCGTTCACGGTGTTCGCCGATCTCTCGTCCTTGACGGCGTCGTCGATCTTGATCCGACAGCCGATCGAGTCACTGTTGCCCTGAGCTTGGACGTTGACGAATACCGCGGGCTGGGTGGTAGTCGTGTCGTAGGCCCACGGCAGCGTAACGGCGTCGGCGCGCTGCGGTTGGGCGTTCACGTCCAGGTAGGTGATGGTTGCCACCGTGCCCGGCGGGCCAAAGACCTCCATGACCACGTGCTTCGGGTTGAACGGGACGATGTCGTTACCGGAGCCGCTGGGTGTCGACGTGACGTCCTGCGAGGCGAAGATGCCGTGCAGGCGATACACCGCCACTCCCGCCACCGCGAGCACCACCACCGCCACCACTACCATCCAGCGTTGGCTGAGTCGCCGTCTGATCGAAACCCGCTGCATCCGTGACCCTTTCATGAGCGGCGACAGGCGCGGACGGTAGAGAATTTCTCTAGGATGGCTAATCAACTAGGTTGACGGTACGACACAGGATCGGACTCCACAACACCGGACTCTACGAGTCGCGCGTTGCTGGCGAAGTGGATGTCTCACGACCTGCAATATTCAGAGCGACGGCCAATACGGAAGCGTTAGCGCCATGGTCAGACCCGCCAGTGGGCCAGCGTCTTCAACGACTTCCGGGATCGAGCACAGCTCGTGAAACGCCAGGGATCCTAGGCTTGCACTGCGCTGCCACCATGCAGGTTCTCAACGTCCGGGGCAATTGCAGACCATCGACGCGATTTAGCCAATCGTGTCGATGCGACGGACCAATTGCACTGGCAGGGCTCTCGGGGGAGGATGGCCCATGACTGACAACGCTGCACCTGACCCCACGGTGAGCGGATGGCATTGGCACCGCGACGAACTGACCAACCTCACGCAGGCCGCCGCGGCGATCCAGGTCGACATCCTGCTCGGCGGTCCCAACGCCGAGGCGGCCCAGCGACGCCCACCCGCGGATTTGATCGCCCGCTGGGCGCACGACGGGTGGCCCGAAGACGGTGCCGACCCCACCGCGCTCCTCGACGAGGTCGCCGCCCGGATTGCTCCGTACCCGTTCGGCAACGCTCATCCACGGTTCTCGGCATGGGTGAACTCACCGCCGCATCCCCTCGGCGCGATCGGGTCGGGACTGGCAGCGTCGCTGAACCCCAGCGTTGCCGGCGGAACCCACGCCGCAGTGCACCTCGAGCACCAGGTGGTGCGATGGTTCACCGACCTGCTCGACTGGACCGGCCGAGGCGGCGGGCAACTCGTCTCCGGCGGATCGGCGGCAACCCTGACCGCACTCGCGGTGGCCCGGCGCCGCGCGGCACTCTCGGTCGGCGTCGACGACCGCCGACAGGGGCTCGCCGACCTCGGGTTCCGGCCCGTCGTCTACGCCAGCGACCAAGCACACAGCTGCGTGACCAAGGCCGCCGAAGCCCTCGGGATCGGATCAGCCAACATCGAACGCCTACGCACCGACGACCACGACCGCATCGACCCCGCCGACCTGGAAGCCAAACTGACACAACATCAATCCGGGGTGCTGCCGGTGGCCGTGGTGGCGTCGGCGGGCACCGTCAACACCGGTGCAGTGGACCCGATCGCCGAACTCGCCGACACGTGTCGACGCCACCGATTGTGGCTGCACGTCGACGCCGCCTACGGCGGACCCGCGGTCCTGCTGCTCGACGAGTGGAACGACACCCGCCGCGCGCTATCGCTGGCCGATAGCGTTGCCCTGGACCCGCACAAGTGGCTCTACACCCCCGTCGACGCCGGACTGGTGCTGTTCCGCGACACCAACCCGGTGCGGGACACCTTCAGCCTGGTGCCCGATTACCTACGCACCGCAGGCGACGACACCGAGCCGGTCTGGTTCTCCGAATACGGCCTCGAGCAGACCCGCCCGTTTCGCGCGCTGAAGCTCTGGCTGGCGCTGCGCCACCTCGGCCGGCGAGGCGTACGTCACCTCATCGCACGAGACATCGCGGTCGCCACCGCGCTGCGCGACGCAGTCGATCGAGCAGAAGATTTCGAGCTGCTCGCGCACGGCCTATCGGTGGTGTGCTTCCGACACGTTCCCCCATGGGTGACACCGGAAACCGTTGATGCGCACAATGACACGACGCTGGCCCGGCTTCAATCACGCGGCGCGGCGTTCATCGCGGGCACCCGGGTCAACGGCAAATCCGCCTTTCGCGCGTGCATCGTCAACCCCGCTACCACCACCGAGCACGTGCACGCCTTGGTCGATGAGATTCGTTCGTGCGCAGCGGACCAGTAACGACACTCAGAGGTGCTTCCGTGCCTCCCGTTTCGACAGCCCGCTGAGTTGATCTTCCCGAGCATCGACGAACGTTTGAACCCACGTCGGGTCAGTGCGCGCGTACTGCCGCAGCGCCCACCCGATGGCTTTGCGAATGAAGAAGTCGGTGTCACCGGCGTTCGCGTCGATAGCCAGAGTGAGCAGTGTCAGATCCGTGCGTCGTTTCGAGCCCAACTGCGCGATGATCGCCGTTCGGCGCAGCCATAGATTTCGATCGGCCGCCCAGCCGAGCGCGATGGGCAGAACTTCGGTGGGATAGGTCGCCAAAATCGGGCCGATCAAGTTGCCAGCGATGTCATCGACGGTGTCCCACCAACCGCCGGCAATGATCAGTCGGCGATACAGCGGAATTCTGTCCGGAGTCTGGTGCGTGCGGTAAAGCGGGTGTTTGGCGAGTTCGACAGCGGCGTACCGCTCCTCACGGTGTGTTGCGCCGACGAATAGCCGCTCGACGGTGTCGTCGAAGGCACCTGCCGAATCGATGGGATGCGCGGAGAAGATCGGTCGACAGATTCGACGAACGTCGGGAAGGCGAACGCCGTAGTAGGGGATGTCCGACTTCATGTACTCCTGCATCGCGGGAGCGCGGCTCGGGTCACCGGCGGCGGCCAGTTCGCGGCGGACTCTGTCGGTTAGCTGGGCTGCGGACACTCTGAGATTCTCCGTGTCGATAGACATTCCGGTTGGGTCGGTGCGTGACGGACCGGCATTTCGGACGTGTAAAGAGTTCGCGCTCCTGCGCGCCCCCTCTTGCGCCTCGACGCCTCTAGTCATACGTTCGGCAGTAAGCGATCCGTTAAGTAGGTCTTAGCGAAACGAGGCATGTGTTTTCTGAACCCGCGACTGCCGTGACCGATATCGACGCAGCGGCCCGTGCCATGCTCGGAAATCGGCTCCGGGAGGCCCGCGAACGCGCCCGCATGTCCACGCGGGATGCCGCGGCCCGGGCAGGGGTGAGCGCAGGCTTCATCAGCCAGCTGGAGAACGGCAAGTGCGGAGTTTCCATCGGAGTGTTGAAGCGCATCGCTGCGGCCGTCAGCATCTCGGTTGCCGACCTGCTCTCCGACGAAGCACCCGTCGCGCGGCCCGTGTTGCGGGCACACGAGAGGCCCATCTTCTCTAGCGACAGCGGACTGCAGAAGCTGCTGCTCTCGCGGCCGCCGATCCGCCAGCTCGAGGTGTATGAAGGCACGTTCGAGGTGGGCGGCTCGACCGGACCCGAGGCGTACGCCCACGACAACGCACAGGAGCTCTTCTACGTGCTCACTGGCCACATCGAAGTCTCGATCGCCTCCGAGACGTTCATCCTCGGACCACGCGACAGCGTCGAGTACCTCTCCTCGGTCCCCCACCGGGCCGTGAATATAGGTGCGACCCCGGCCGAGGCCATGTGGATCACGTCGCATTTCACCCCGCCGATCGACACGAACCCGCTGAGCGCGCTACCCGCACACCAGATTAAGGAATGACACCATGGCTACTCGCGACCGCCTGCTGATCACCGGGGGCCACGTCTTCACGCCTGCCGGAATCGTCGAAGAGCCCGTTCTCATCGAGAACGGCATCATCACCGCGATCGGTGCGGACGCGCTCACCACAACAGGTGCCGTCGAGATCGACGCGTCCGGCGGCCTCGTCTCCCCGGGCTTTCAAGACAGCCACATCCATCCGTACCACGCCGGTCTCGACATGATTGCCTGCGACCTGACCCCGTACGTCACCGCCGACGGCTACCTCACTCGCATCGCCGAGTACGCGGCGGCCAATCCCGAGCTGCCGTGGATCAGCGGCGGAGGCTGGTCGATGGACTCATTCCCCGGCGGGCTGCCCGCCGCGGCGGCACTCGACGCCATCGTTTCTGACCGGCCGGCATTCTTTCCCAACCGCGACGGTCACGGCGCCTGGGTCAACACGAAAGCCTTGGAGATCGGCGGTATCGACGACGCGACGCCCGACCCGTTCGACGGCCGCATCGAACGCGACGCCGACGGCCACGCGATCGGGACGCTGCAGGAGGGAGCCATGGGCCTCGTCGCACGGCACGTGCCACAGCCGAGCCAGGACGACATGGACGAAGCGCTGAGAATCGCTCAGCGGCAACTGTTCGCCTGGGGCGTGACCGGTTGGCAAGACGCAATCGTTGGCGCCACGAACGACACCCCCGACCCCCTCGACTCGTATTTGCGTGCCACGGCATCCGGCGTGCTGAAGGCGCACGTCGTCGGCGCACTGTGGTGGGACCGCAACCGTGGGCTCGAGCAGATTCCCGAACTCGTCGAGAAGCGCGAGCGCGCTCTGGCCGCCGGGTTCGCGGCCACCTCGGTCAAGATCATGCAGGACGGTGTCGCCGAGAACTTCACGGCCGGGATGCTCGAGCCCTATCTCGACGCGTGCGGTTGCCCCGGGGAGAACATGGGCAAGAGCTTCGTCGACCCGACCACCCTCAAGGAGATCTCGGTTCGGCTCGATGCCCTGGGCTTCCAGCTGCACTACCACGCCCTTGGCGACCGAGCCGTGCGCGAGTCGCTCGACGCGGTCGAGGCGGCCCGAGCGGCCAACGGAGACAACGATCTTCGCCACACACTGGCACACATTCAGGTGGTCCACCCCGCAGACATTCCGCGGTTCGCCGAACTCGGGGTGGTCGCGAACATGCAACCGCTCTGGGCACGGCACGAGGACCAGATGGACCTCCTGACGATCCCGTTCCTCGGCACCCGCCGGGCCGCCTGGCAGTACCCGTTCGGCTCACTCCAGAGGGCCGGGTCGCTGTTGGCCTCGGGAAGCGACTGGCCGGTGAGCACGGCGAATCCGCTCGAGATCATCCACACCACCGTCAACCGGGCCCCCGCCGGAGCGACCGGCCCGGCCGCTCTGCCCTTCCTCGGCGAGCAGGCACTCTCCCTCGCCGACGCGCTGATCGCACACAGCCTCGGCACGGCCTACCTCAACCACGACGAGCAGCGTTCGGGAAGCATCGAAGTCGGCAAGGTCGGGGACATCGTGATACTCGACCGCGACATCTTCGCTGCCCCGGTGGCCGAGATCGGTTCAGCCACCGTGGTTTACACGATCATCGGCGGCGAGATCGTCTACGACGCCACCTCCACCCTGGTCTCGGCATGAGCATCACGGATCTGACCACCGAAGCCGCCGCGCCTCCCACCTCCGCGCCCGGCTCCGTTGAATTGCGCTCGCTCACCAAGAGCTACGGGGCGGCCGTCGCCGTGGACAACGTCACTCTCGACGTGCAGGCCGGCGAGTTCCTCAGCCTGCTGGGGCCGAGCGGGTGCGGCAAGACGACGACGCTTCGGATGATCGGTGGATTCGAGTTTCCCGACGACGGCTCCATCCAGATCTCAGGCCGCAACGTCGAGGACCTGCCGCCTCACAAACGCCCGGTGAACACCGTCTTTCAGGCTTATGCGCTGTTTCCGCACATGAAAGTCGCCGACAACGTCGCCTACGGACTGCGTCGCTCGGGCGTGGCGAAGTCGGAGATGGCCGATCGGGTGAGCCGTGCCCTCGACATGGTGAGAATGACCGCTTTCGCTACGCGAAAGCCGGCGCAGCTTTCGGGTGGCCAGCAGCAACGCATCGCTTTGGCGCGGGCTCTGGTAAATCGGCCAGCTGTTCTGCTGCTGGATGAGCCGATGAGCGCCTTGGACCGAAAACTGCGGGAGGAGATGCAGGTCGAGCTGAAGCTGCTGCAGCATGAACTCGGCACGACGTTCATCTTCGTCACGCACGACCAGGAGGAAGCGCTGTCGATGAGCGACCGGGTCGCGGTGATGAAAGACGGACGGATCGAGCAGATCGGCACGGCCTCAAGCGTTTACGATTCGCCGGAGTCGGCCTTCGTGGCAGGGTTCATCGGCCGGCAGAATTCCTTCCTTGGCACGATCTCGTCCTTCGACAGTGCGGGGGTGAGCGTGCACACCGCCGGCCTCTCGCTCTATTCCTCGCGCCCGACCAAGGGCAGCGTGCCAGCCTCGAGCGGCGCAGAGGTCACCGCAGCGATCAGGCCGGAGTCGGTGCTTGTCACGTCTGGGACGGCGCCCGGTGCCCCCGCTCCTGCGTCAGGCACCCCCGTCAACTCCGTCACCGGCACGCTGCTCGGCGTCTCAGAACTCGGCCACAGCCTGCAGTTGGTGATTCACACGCCGAGCGACGACCAGATTCTGGCCCGTCTCCCCCGCGCAGCCAACCCGCCCACAGAACTCGGTTCACCCGTGATTTGTTCGTGGTCCGCCGACGCCGTGCGGATCTTCACCTCGTAGCCGCTCCCTCGCTCACCCCACCGTCCGATCGTCTCCGACCCGACCCGGAAGTCACGCCATGAATCAGCCACAGCACATTCGCGTTCTCGTTCCCGAAGCGCTGAAGAACTCGCTCACCCGCCGAACCTTCCTGGGCGCCACCGCAGCGCTCGGGGCCGCCGCCTCCCTCGCCGCCTGCTCCAAACCGTCGGGTGGCGGCGGCTCGTCATCCGGCGGCCTGAACATCTACACCTGGGGCGAGTACGACGACCCCGCGGTGCTAACGGACTTCACCTCGGCCAAGGGCCCCAAGATCACACTCGACTCCTACGGCTCCAACCCGGAGATGATCGCCAAACTCAGTGCGGCGAAAGGCACCACGGGCTACGACATCTGTGTGCCCACCCACTCGTCCATCCAACAGATGGCGACCGGCGGACTGCTCACCGAACTCGACCTCGCCAAGCTGCCGAACATGAAGAACCTCACCGCGAAAGTCGTCAACACCCCGTTCGACCCCGGCAACAAGTACAGCGTCTGTAAGGACTGGGGCTCGACCGGTTACGTCTACGACACCACCGTCATCAAGCGCGAGCTGACATCGTGGGTGGACTTTCTCGACGCCGCACAGAAAGAGGCATCCGGAAGCTTCTCGCTCCTCGAAGATCAGGGCGAGGTCGCATTCACCTACTTCTACGCCAACCACATCGACCCCAACACGACCGACCCCGGCCACATCGCGGCCTACCGCACCTTCATCCTCGACAAGATCGCGCCGCACGTGCAGGCGTTCGAATCGTCGACCAACGCCTCCATCTCCTCCTCCGCCCGCACGCTGATTCACTGCTGGAACGGCGATGCCCGCCTGGGCATACTCGCCAACGCCGAACCCGACAGGTACAAGTGGGTCTGGCCATCGGAGGGTGCGAACCTCTGGCAGGACAACTGGGCCATCGTCAAAGGTGCACCACACGAAGACGCTGCGTACGAATTCATCAACTACGTCCTCGACCCAGCCGTGTCCCTCAAGGAACTCACCTACATCGGTTACAACACCGGGGTCGAAGGAATCGAGGCAGCGGCCACCAAAGCTGATATCAAACGGCCCGACCTGGTCTTCATCAGCGATGCCATCATGAAAAAGCTGGTCTACAGCCAAATGACGTCGGCGGACGGCACGATCATCGGCATCTACGACGAGCTCAAGGCCGCGGCGGGCAAGTGACCGCCTTGGAGGCACCGGCGGCGCAGAGGCCGAGCGCGGCGGACACCAAGCCGTCGCGGCGACGGCTGCGGCTACCCCGAGGACTCGGAGCCCTGCCGATCAGCGTCTGGATGCTGCTGTTCTTCATCCTGCCCTTCGGGCTCGTGGTCTGGTACAGCTTCGGCTACAAACCGGGCATCTACGTCACCCACGCCAACGACGTCCTCTCATTGGACCGATACGGTGAGGCTGCCTCGCCCGCGTTCTTCGCGATCTTCGTTCGCACGCTGAAGATCGCCGTAACGGGGACCGTGCTCTGCCTGGCGATCGCATTTCCGATGGCGTACTGGATGGCTGTCAAGCTCGCGCCGAAATGGCGCGGTGTCGTGCTGGCCTTGGTGCTCATCCCGTACTGGACCAACTTTCTCGTTCGCACCATCGGTTGGCAAATCTCGCTGACGCCACAGGGTTTCGTGTCCAAGACGCTGCAGTGGGCCAACCTGACCGACGGGCCGCTACACGTGCTCTACACCTCGGCTGCGGTTCAGCTCGGCGTGGTCTACAACTATCTGCCGCTGATGATCCTGCCCTTGTACGTGGCGCTGGAGCGTCTCGACCCGAAGCTGCTCGAGGCCAGCCGCGACCTCGGCGGCACGGTGTGGAACACGCTCTGCCACATCACCGTTCCGCTGGCCGCGCCTGGGGTGACCGCCGGATTACTGCTGGTCTTCGTCCCGCTGATGGGCGACTACATCACCCCTACCGTCCTCGGTGGGGCCAGCGGCAGCATGGTCGGTCAGATGGTGGCCGCCCAGTTCCAGAGCGCACAGAACTGGGCCCTTGGCGCGGCGATGGCCGTGTTGCTCATGCTGGCCATCTTTGGCACTAGCGCCGTGGTCGGCGGCGTTCTCAAAGTGATCGGTCGCATCACCACCGCCATGACATCCCTGAAACTCCCGGCGAAGGAGCCTTCATGAGCGTCGCAGCACAGGTGGCTGGCTCCCGTCGTCGACACAGGATCCGTCCCGGCGACGCCTTCCTGCACGTCTGGGGAATGCTCGGTCTGCTGTTCCTCTTCTTCCCGATCGTCGTCATCGTGGTGTTCTCGTTCAACTCGGGGCGCACCCTGCAGACGTTCGAGGGATTCGGCATCCAGGCCTACCTCGCGGCCATGACCAATCCGGCGATCGTCAACTCGATCACGGTCTCGTTGATCACCGCCACCGGCACCGCTGTGGTCGCCACACTGCTCGGCACCTTCGCCGGAATCGCACTGACCCGTCGGTCCGGCCGGTGGGCGCCTGGGCTGCTCGTGCTGCTCGGCCTCGTGATGGTGACTCCGGAGATCGTCAGCGCAATCTCGCTGCTCCCCTGGTTCGTCACCCTCGGCGTCGACTGGGGGCTCACGGGCTTCAACATCGGTCAGGTGCGCCTCATCATCGCCAACTCTCTCTTCGCAAGCGCTGTCGTCACTTTCATCGTGCGGGCCCGGATGACCGGGATGAACGAGACCCTCGAAGAGGCAGCCGCCGACCTGTACGCTCCGCCCTTCCGGCGGTTCACCGACATCACGCTGCCCCTCATTCGTCCCGCCGTCATCTCGGGTGCGCTGCTCGCCTTCACCCTCAGCCTCGACAACACCGTCGTCTCTTCGTTCGTCTCGGTCGCCGGCTCGACGCCGTGGCCGGTGTACATCTTCGCGTCGCTGAAGGCATCGCTGCGGCCGGAGATCGCTGCGATGTCCACGCTGATGTTGGTCCTCACACTGATCGTGCTCGGTGTCGCGGCCCTGATACTCCGCCGGGATCCGGCTGGTTCGGGCAGCGGGGCCGCCGGCCTGACAGGCGCGATGGTGGGGCGCTGAGCGCACCAGTTTGAGAACCTACCAACCAAACACCACCACCACTCACCGCACCAATGCAACTCTTCTACGGCGACAAAGGTTCGGCGCGCCAACGCATTTCAGAGCATAGTTGTGTGCCGCGGATTGCCGCTGGGTCATCGGCGTGAGAATCCAATCACCCCGCAGTTGCTTAGCGTCTCATCAGCTTGGCCGACGAGCGGTCAACATGCTGAGCTTACGGTGCAGGGGGCACAACAGGGGGGACGAAGTCGAATGTCATTCCGAGCAGCCACACCAGCGCCAGGACCACCGGCAGGTGGAAAATGAACTGCAAGAACGTGAATCCGACGAGATGGCGCGCCCTGAGCCCGAGCACCGCCAGCAAAGGCAGCATGAAGAACGGATTGATCAGGTTCGGCAGCGCTTCGGCCACGTTGTAGATCTGTACCGTCCAGCCCAGGTTCATCTGGACATCCGTGGCCGATTGCATCACGTACGGGGCCTCGACCAACCACTTTCCGCCGCCGGATGGGACGAAGAGACCGAGCACGACGGTGTAGAGCGCGATGACGATGGCGAAGGCCCCGCCGCCGACGCTCGTGAACAATTCCGCCAGCAGATCCGAAACAGTCTGGCCGCCACGACCTTCCGCCTTGGTGAGGATCGCCGCCATGGCGGCGTAGAGCGGAAACTGGACGAGGATGCCGCCTGTTGCCGGTACGGCCTTGGCGACGGCGTGCAGGAATTTGCGCGGCGTCCCGTGCAGCACGAGCCCGAGTATCAGGAAGACCAGCAGATACCCGTTCAGGCTGCTGACGACGGACAGGACGGGCTTGGTGAGCAGTTGGGAAACCAGCCATCCCAACGTCATCAGGCCCGCCAGCACGGGCAGGACGCGACTGTACTCGAGCCACTCTCCCGGCTGCGAGCGTGGCGGCACCTCCGTGTTCTGATCGTCCAAGTCCACGTCCAGATCCTCGGCGGTCATGATGGCCGCACCCCGCGGCGCGGAGAAATGTGCGATCACCACGGTCAGCGCCATGATGATGGCGCACATGAGCAGGGACTGCCACGTGAAGATCGTGGTGCCGAAGTCGAGAACCCCAGTGATCTTCAGTAGCACCGCAGGCAGTGAGCTGGCGGTTGCCTGCAGCTGTGCGGCCGAGGACGACATGCCCAGGGCCCACACGGCGCCCAGCCCCATGAAGGCCGCGGCGCCGAGCGCACGATAGTCCACCCGCAGATCGGTCCGACGGGCGATCGCCCGGGCCAGCAGACCACCGAATACCAGGCTGAGCCCCCAGTTCAGGAAGGAGACCGACATCGACAGGAACGCAACGAAACTCACCGCGCTCCTCGCCGAATGAGGCATCATGGCGAGGCGATCGATGAGCCTGGCCACCGGTGGGGATGTGGCGACGACGTATCCGGTCAGCACCACCATGGCCATCTGCAGGGTGAAGGTCGCCAGATCCCAGAAGCCGTC
>NZ_JAVRPS010000229.1:0-15145 GCF_032162105.1 Mycobacterium sp.
GGGTTGGCACCTGCTGGTGCGATTGTGAGCGGAGTGAGTGATACCGCGCGGAAGTGAGTGGTGTTGGGGTGGGTGGTTGTCGGTGGCGGGTGCCAAGGTTGTTGGTAGCAGACTTCCGATCCGGCCACCGTGACTCCATCGCGGGGGCCGCGATCGGTAGGCGTGGTCTCGGACTGGCGATCAGGCATCGGCCGGCAGGACCCCGCCGCGGACAGTGGACCGTGGCGGGCACTCCACCGGTCAGGCCCGACCGCCACCGTTGCCACGATGGCAGGCACGGCAGTTCCGGCCCACCGGCCGCACGCGATGCGCGCACCGGTCCACCGGAGAACACCCGCCCGCCGCGGCCAAGACCGTTCGGGCCGCAACCGAGCAGAACTCACTCCTGCTCACTCACCAGGAACGGTTGTCTCGTGGCACGTTGGCATTCTGTGATCACTTCTACGTCCCTGGACCCGCTGGTACTGCGTAACCCCACCGAAGCCGACTGGGAGCAGATGGCGCTGCTGCACGCAGTCAGCTTCGGCACGTGGAACCATCTGGAATCGTTCGGGATGTTCCGAAGCCTGGTTGCCGACGACGGCGCGGTCGTGGTGTGCGACAACGACGCGGTCGTCGGCGTCGCGGCGTACTTCGACATGCAGTTGACGGTGACCGGGGGTGCCGTCCTGCCCATGGCGGGACTGAGCATGGTGGGTGTCGCACCGACACATCGCCGTCGCGGTCTGCTGCGGGCGATGTACACCGAGTTGCACCAACGCATCGCCGATGCCGGGTGTCCACTGGCCGGCCTGACCGCCAGCGAAGGCGGCATCTACGGGCGCTTCGGCTACGGCCCGGCCACGATGGAGCTCGAGTTGACCATCGACCGGCGCTTCGCCCGGTTCCACTCCGATGCCCCCGACCCCGGCGGCGTCCAACTGGTGCGGCCGGCCGAGCGTGGCGCCGAACTCGCCGCAATCTATGACCGGTGGCGCCAGCGCACTCCGGGCGGGCTGGTGCGCCCGCAGGCCTTGTGGGACGACTACCTGGCCGACCGCGAGGACGACCGCGACGACGGGACGGCCCTGTTCGGGCTTCTTCACGCCGACGGCTACGCGCTGTACCGGATTCATCGCAACGAAACCAAGAGCGTGCGCGTCGACGAGTTCAAGGCCGTCACCACCGACGCGCACGTGGCGTTGCTGCGCGCGCTGCTCGGTCTGGATCTCATGGAGACGGTGGTCCTCCGGACGCATACGCGCGACCCGCTGCCCTACCTGCTCACCGATAGTCGGTTGGCGCGCATCACGGGATACGAGGACGACCTGTGGCTGCGGATCGCGGACGTTCCGACGGTGCTCGACGCGCGCCGATACCAGGCCGAGCTGTCCACCGTGATCGAGGTGTCCGATCGATTCGGACGCAGCGGCGGACGGTTCGCGCTCGACGTCAGCGGCGGTGGGGCCCGCTGCACGCCAACCGACGCCGCACCGCAGGTGGAGATGGATCTCGACGTCCTGGGAAGCCTGTACTTGGGCGGACACCAGGTTTCGGCCCTGGCCATGGCGAACCGGCTGCGCGCCTCGGACCCCGCGGTGCTCGCACGCCTGGAGGCGGCGTTCGTCAGTGACGTCCCCGCCGTGCTCGGCTACGGGTTCTAAACGTCTCAACGCGGTCGGGGTGGCGGGATTCGAACCCACGACCTCTTCGTCCCGAACGAAGCACGCTACCAAGCTGCGCCACACCCCGCGTAAAGCCACGACAGCCTATCGCACCAGCCGCACCGGAAGCCAAATGCCTGGTCGCCGTGACCACGATCACGGGTAGGAACGGGCGCGCCTGGGTAGACCTTTGGCTGAGACGCGACACCGACCCCCCTGGCGATGCAAGTCACGTCCGATCCCGGGATAAAAATCGATGTCAGTGGCGTTGAGCATGATGAGTGCGAGTGAATCGCACGACCAGACGACGAGAGGGTTCGACATGACCGGGTTGGGAGCCGCACTCTACGGCGGATTCTTCGCCCTTGCTGCGCTGTGGCTGTTCATGACGTCCGATGCAGGCAACGGCGGCAGTGACGATCAGGGCCAGAGCCCGGTGCGTTCGAACTCGACCAATACGCCGGCCAACGCCGAGTCCTTCAGCCCGGACTGGGTCAGCCACTCCTCGTTGAAGTAGGTGTCGGCGTAGCGGTCGCCGCTGTCGGCCAGCAGCGTCACCACCGATCCACTGCGCTTCTGCGCCACCATCTCGGCCAGTAGGCCGAAAGCCCCCCACACGTTGGTGCCCGTCGACGGGCCGACGCGCCGTCCGAGCACCGCGCTGACGTGATGGGCCGCCGCGATCGACGCGGCATCGGGCACCACCACCATCCGGTCCACGACGTCGGGCAGGAACGACGGCTCGACGCGGGGCCTGCCGATGCCCTCGATGCGCGACGACACGCCGGTGACGACGTCGCGGCGGCCCTGCGCATAGGCCGGGAAGAACGCCGAGTTCTCCGGATCCACCACGCACAGCCTGGTGGCGTGGCGGCGGTAGCGGATGAACCGGCCGATGGTCGCGCTGGTGCCGCCCGTCCCCGCGCCCACCACGATCCACTCGGGGATCGGGTGCTGCTCCTCGCGCAGCTGCTCGAAGATCGACTCGGCGATGTTGTTGTTTCCGCGCCAGTCCGTGGCTGACTCGGCGTTGGTGAACTGGTCGAGGTAGTGCCCGCCGGTCTCTTCGGCCAGCCGCTCGGCCTCCGCGTACACCTGCGAGGAGTTCTCCACGAAATGGCAACGGCCACCTTGTGATTCGATCAATGCGATCTTGGCCGAACTCGTCGAGGACGGCATCACCGCGATGAAGGGCAGGCCGAGCATCGCCGCGAAGTACGCCTCGGACACCGCCGTCGACCCCGACGACGCTTCGATCACGGTGGTGTTCTCGCCGATCCAGCCGTTGCACAGCGCGTAGAGGAACAGCGACCGCGCCAACCGGTGCTTGAGGCTGCCGGTGATGTGCGTCGTCTCGTCCTTGAGATAAAGCGAAACGTCGACATCCGGGCTGAGAACATCCGACCACGCCGAGGGCAGTGGATAGCGCAGCAGGTGCGTGTCGGCACTACGTCGGGCGTCGGCCCCGATCAGTCGTACTGCGTCGTCCACCCATATACGTGGGCGGCTGCGATCCGCGATGGAAGCCTGGTCGGTCACCGGGCCGAGACGGCCGGATGCGATACGCCTGCCCTGGCGCCCGCGTGGCCGCCACCGGTCGGTGCGGCCACCAGCGTCAGCATCGTGGCCTCGGGGCGGCAGCAGAACCGCACCGGGGCGTATGGCGAGGTGCCGATGCCTGCCGACACGTGCAACTGCGTGTGCGCGCCCCACCGGGACGGCCCCTTGGCCCGCGATCGGTCCAGCTCGCAGTTGGTCACCAGTGCGCCGTAGAACGGCACGCACAGCTGTCCACCGTGGGTGTGGCCGGCCATCACCAGCTGGTAGCCGTCGGCGGCGAACCGGTCCAACACCCGGGGTTCCGGCGAATGAGTCAGGCCCAGAGTGAGATTGGCGGCGGGATTGGCTGGCCCGGCGATGGTTTCGTAGCGGTCGCGGGTCAAGTGCGGGTCGTCGACGCCCGCCGCGGCGATCAGCTGGCCCTTGACCTCGATCTCGCGTCGCGTGTGGGTCATGTCCAGCCAGCCGCGCTCGGTGAACGCCGCCCGCAGGTCCTGCCACGGCAGAGGCTGGCCGGCGACCCGCCTCGACGGGTTGAAGATGTAGTTCGCCGGGTTCTTCGGCTTGGGGCCGAAGTAGTCGTTGCTGCCGAAGACGAACAGTCCCGGCACCGACAACAGGTCGCCCATCGACTGCACGACGGCGGGCACGGCCTTCGGGTGCGCCAGGTTGTCACCGGTGTTGATCACCAGGTCGGGCGCCCAGCCGGCGAGTTCACGCAGCCAGGCCTGCTTGCGGCGCTGTCCAGGACGCATGTGGAAGTCGCTGAGGTGCAGCACCCGCAACGGAGACGATCCAGGGGTGAGTACCGGCATGGTCAGTTCGCGCATCACGAAGGCGTTCCGCTCGATCAGCGATGCGTATGCGATCCCTGCAATCAGGGAGCCTGCCGCTGCCGCGGCCGTGTTCATTGCGCGGTTCTTCGTGACCGTCGAGGGGGCGGGCATGAACGCAGCCTACTGCGAGACGTCGGTGCTTACCGACTCTCACAGCTCTGCGTTACCAACTCCACATCGACGACCGGCGGTGGATCAGGGTGGTGGCGGCGGGGGCGGCGGCCCAAGTAGCGGCACCGTGATGGGCGGCAGGCCGGGGATCTGTACGACCGTCGACCCGATCGGTGCAGGCAGCGCGTTCGGATCCATTCCCGGCGGCATGCCCGGTGGTGGCGGCGGTAGTGGTGGCGGGATGCCGTTGCTGATCTGGATCGTGATGATCGACCCTGGGACCGTCTGACCGGTGGGCGAGCTGCCGACCACGGCGCCCGCAGGTGCGGTGCTGTTGATCGGGGTGGCCTGCTCGGCGACCTGGAAGCCGGCGTCCTTCAGTCGCTGCCGCGCCAGGTCCTGGGTCATTCCGCCGATGCTCGGCACCCGCGAGCCGGGCGCGCCGTCGACGTAGCGCGGATCGGTCGGGGGTAGCTGGACGGTGTCGGGGGTGATCGGCTTCATCGCGGTGAACCACGTGCGTGCCGGTTCGTTGCCGCCGAAGAGGTCGCCGGATCCGCACTGACGCAGAGGATAGGAGCAGAGGTCCGACGGGGTCGTCGAGTCGTCGTAGATGTAGTTGGCCGCGGCGTAGGCGCTGGTGAAGCCCACGAAGCCCGACGACCGGTGTGCCTCGGTGGTACCCGTCTTGCCCGACATCGGCAGGTTCCAGCCCACCGATCCCGCCGAACCGGCGGCGGTGCCCGAACCGGAATCGTCCTTGCTCATCGCGTTGGCGAGCGTGTTGGCCAACCCCTCGGGGACTACCTGCTCGCAGGTATCGGTGGTGACCGAGATCTCGGTGCCGTTGCGATCGAAGACCTTGTCGATCGGGTTGGGCGGGCACCACGTCCCGCCCGAGGCCAGCGTGGCCGCGACGTTGGACAACTCGAGCGCGTTCAGTTCGATCGGCCCCAGCGTGAACGAGCCCAGATTCTGCCGCTTGACGAAATCCGCCAGGCTTTCGTTGCTCTCCGGGTCGTAGTCGCGGGCGGTGCCAGGCAGGGCGTAGGAGCGCAGTCCCAGCTTGACCGCCATGTCGACGGTGCGCTGCACGCCGACCTGCGAGATGAGCTTGGCGAACGCGGTGTTCGGCGACGTCGCCAGCGCGTCGGTGACGCTCATCTGGCCGCGGTAGTTTCCGGCGTTCTGGACGCACCAGGTGTCCTGCGGACAGCCCTTGGCGCCGCCGCTGCCCAGGCCCTTGGCCTCGAAGCGGGACGGCGCATCCAGCTGTGCGTTGATGCCCATGCCCATGTCGAGCGCCGCGGCGGTGGTGAAGATCTTGAATATCGATCCGGCGCCGTCACCGACCAGGGAGAACGGCTGCGGCTGCATCGTTTCGCCTGCGTCCAGGTTCAGCCCGTAGGTGCGGTTGCTGGTCATCGCGACGACGGGATGGGAGTCCTTTCCGGGCTTGATCACGCTCATCACGCTGGCGACGCCGTCGAGGTCCGGCGCGGCGATGCCGTCGACGGCCGACTTCACCTGGCCCTGGACGTCGGGGTCGAGCGTGGTGCGGATCAGGTACCCGCCCTTGGCCACCTGTTCCTTGCTGATGCCCGCCTTGGCCAGGTACTCGAGGACATAGTCGCAGAAGAAGGCACGGTCGGCCGCGGCAATGCAGCCGCGGGGGAGTTCGTTCGGCTGCGCGAGTACGCCCAGCGGCTGTTCCTTCGCGGCGCGCAGCGCGTCGGCCTCCTGCGGGATGTTGTCGATCATGGTGTCCAGCACCACGTTTCGACGGACCAGCGCACCCTCCGGGTTGGTGTACGGGTTCAGCGTGCTCGTGGACTGCACCATGCCCGCCAACAGCGCCGACTGCTGCCAGTTCAGCTCGGAGGCGTTGACGCCGAAGTAGGTCTGTGCCGCGTCCTGGATGCCGAACGCGCCATTGCCGAACGACACCAGGTTGAGGTAGCGGGTGAGGATCTCGGGTTGGGTGAACGTCTTGTCCAGCGTCAGCGCCATCCTTATCTCGCGGAGCTTGCGCGCGGGCGTGGTCTCGATGGCCGCGCGCTTCTCGGCGTCGGTCTGCGCGATCACCAGCAGCTGATAGTTCTTCACGTACTGCTGCTCGAGGGTGGAGCCGCCGCGGGTCTCCAGGTCGCCCGACGCGTAGCCGGCCAAGCCTGTCAGGGTGCCCTTCCAGTCGACACCGTTGTGCTCGGCGAACCGTTTGTCCTCGATGGAGACGATGGCCAACTTCATCGTGTTGGCGATTTGATCGCTCGGCACTTCGAACCGTCGCTGGCTGTACAGCCACGCGATCGGGTTGCCCTTGGCGTCGACCATCGTCGACACCGCGGGCACCTCACCCTCGACGAGCTGGGCCGAGCCGTTGGCAACCACATCGGACGCCCGATTGGACATCAGACCGAAGCCGCCGACGAGGGGGAACATCACCGCCGCAGCGACCACGCTGGCCAGCAGGCAGCACCACGCCAACTTGATGACGGTCACCGCGATCGGTGGTCGGGGCGGCGGCTCGGACATGGGTACAGACTAGCGACGACGCAGCCGGACAGCCGACGAGCGGTTGGCCCGGCCAGTACGGGCTGAGAGAAGGCTGCGAAGGCCCTGAACATGCAGCAAGATGGATGACGGCACGGTCGTGCCAAAAAAGAGAGATTTGACTGTTGCGCAAAACCCCCCTGACCACCTAGCTTGGACACACAGTGCGATCTAGGTAACACTACTAGTTGCAATGTGGCGTAGATCGCACCAGCGTTCTGCACCTAACCTGGACCGCCCGACAGGCGGCTCGACGGAGGGATCGCTGGTGTCAGGAACACGGCCCGCGGCGCGCAGGACAATCGCTACTTCCCCTGTCAACGGTGTTATCCAAGGCAAAGAGGCCGAGGCCCGCATCGCGTGGGTTTCGCAGGCCCGCTGCAGACAAGCCGATCCCGACGAGCTATTCGTTCGCGGAGCCGCCCAGCGCAAAGCCGCTGTGATCTGCCGGCACTGCCCCGTGATCGTGGAATGCGGTGCCGATGCGCTCGACAATCGCGTCGAATTTGGCGTCTGGGGCGGCATGACCGAACGTCAGCGCCGCGCCCTGCTCAAGCAGCATCCTGAAGTGGTGTCCTGGTCGGAGTTCTTCGCCGCCCAGCGAAAGCACCGCAACGCGGTTTAGTTAGCTCGGCTAGGTCGGACTCAAGCCACCGCTTCGCCGGTGATCTGATCGGCGATGGCGCGCAGCGCCTCCAGGTCGGACACGTCGAACGGCAACGACGGCACGCCGACGATCGCCACCGCAGGGTTGGCCCCGGTGAACCGGGACAACAGCCGCACCTCCCGCTTGGCTGTCATCGCACGGTCGGCGTGAATCCGCAGGATCGCGGCCGTCAGCGCATCGCTGCCGGTGTCACCGCCGGATGCCTCCAACTGGTCGGCGGCCTCGTTGGCCTTCTCGGCGTTCAGCTCGCAAAGCATTGGATGAGTGCGGTTGAGGATCAGTCCGGCGAGCGGCATGTGCTCCTTGGACAGCCGATCGACGAAGAACGATGCCTCCCGCAGCGCGTCCGGCTCGGCGGCCGACACCACCACGAACTGCGTGCCGCGCCGCTTGAGTAGCTCGTAGGTGCGGTCCGCCTTCTCACGGAAACCGCCGAACGTCGCGTCCAGCGACTGAACGAAACCGGCTGCGTCGGCGAGCATTTGGGATCCGAGCACAGTCGAGAGCGCCTTCATGGCCAAGCCGACCGCCCCTGTGACGAGCCGGCCGATGCCACGGCCGGGCGCCAGCAGCAGGCGCCACAGCCGGCTGTCCATGAAGCTGCCAAGCCGCGCAGGCGCGTCCAGGAAGTCCAGCGCGTTGCGCGACGGTGGGGTGTCGACGACGACGAGATCCCACTTGTCCTGGGCAAGCAACTGGCCGAGCTTCTCCATCGCCATGTACTCCTGCGTGCCGGCGAGCGACGTGGCGACCGTTTGATAGAACTGGTTCTCCAGAATCGCGTCAGCCTTGTCGGGCCCGGAGTACTGGACCACCATCTCGTCGAACGTTCGGCGCATGTCGAGCATCATCGCGTGCAGCTCGCCAGTGACCTCCGGAGCCAGCGGCACCCGCTGCGGCGTGTTGCCCAGATCCTTGATGCCCAGCGCCTGAGCCAGCCGCTTGGCCGGGTCGATGGTCAGCACCACGACGGTGCGGCCGTACTCCGCGGCGCGCAACGCCATCGCCGCAGCGGTCGTGGTCTTGCCGACTCCGCCTGCGCCGCAACACACTACGACGCGGTTGGAGGTGTCGGACAGGATCGCGTGCATGTCGAGCGCGCGAGGTGTGGTGCTCATCGGACTCCCTGGGCGGCGAGCTCTTCGGCGAGTTCGTACAGGCTGCCGAGGTCGACGCCGTCGCGCAGGGAGGGCAGTTCCAGCCGCGATACCTCGATGGCGTCGAGTTGTTCGGCGCTCTCGGCGCGGGCGGTGATGCGGGTCGCGTGCTGGATGGTCTCGGTGAGCAGGCCGGCGAAGTCGCCGTCGGTCAGGTCGATACCCGCCTTGGCCAGACCCGCACGCACCGCATCGGCGTCGACGTCACCCTCGGCGGCCTTGGCCAGGTCGTCGGCCGGGAGATAGGCGGGGATGTTGCGGTTGACGATGACGCTGCCGATCGGCAACCCGATCTCCCTGAGTTCGTCGATCGCCTCGACCGTCTCCTGGATGGGCAACGCCTCGAGCAGGGTCACCAGGTGAATGGCGGTCCGATCCGAGTGCAGCAGCTTGACCACACCGTCGGCCTGCGAGTGCACCGGCCCGCCCTTGGCCAGGTCGGAGACGGCCTGGGTGACGTCGAGGAAGCGGGCGATCCGTCCCGTCGGCGGGGAGTCCACCACCACTGCGTCGTAGCCGTGTTGCTTGCCCTTCTCGGACCGCACCACGATTTCCTTGATCTTGCCGGTGAGCAGCACGTCGCGCAGACCCGGCGCGATGGTCGTCGCGAACTCCACCGCGCCGATCCGCCGCATCGCCCGGCCGGCGATGCCGAGGTTGTAGAACATGTCCAGGTACTCCATGAACGCGGCCTCGGTGTCGATGGCCAGCGCGTTGACCTGTCCGCCGCCGTCGGCGGTGGCGATCTTTACCTCCTGGTAGGGCAACGGCGGCACGTCGAACAGCTGCGCAATGCCCTGGCGCTCCTCGACTTCGACCAGCAGCACCTTGCGGCCGCCGCTCGCCAGCGCCAGCGCCAGCGAGGCCGCGATCGTCGACTTTCCCGTGCCGCCCTTGCCGGTCACGAAGTGCAGCCGCACCTTGGACAGTCGGGAGGGCCAGCCGACAGATCTTCGGCCGTCGGACTCGGGAGACTGGGTTGTCACTCCAGCAGCCTAACCAAGCGGCACTCTCCGACCGATAAGCTCAGCCACATGAGCGAACCGACCCGGTGGGAGTACGCCACGGTGCCACTGTTGACCCACGCGACCAAGCAGATCCTCGACCAGTGGGGTGAGGACGGCTGGGAGCTGGTGTCGGTGCTGACGGGGCCGACCGGCGAGCAGCACGTCGCGTATCTGAAGCGGCCGAAATGAGCGTCACGGACAGGCTCGCGGAGCTGGGCATCGCGCTGCCCGACGTGGTGACGCCGCTCGCGGCTTACGTGCCTGCGGTGCGCACCGGGAATCTGGTGTACACCTCGGGCCAGGTGCCGATGCAGTCCGGCGTACTGGCCGCCACCGGCAAGGTGGGCGCCGAGGTCAGCCCCGAGGACGGCAAGGCGCTGGCGCGGATCTGCGCACTCAACGCGCTGGCCGCCGTGAATTCGCTGGTCGGCATCGACGCCGTCACCCGCGTGGTCAAGGTCGTCGGGTTCGTCGCCTCGACGCCCGGCTTCAACGGCCAACCCGGCGTGATCAACGGTGCCTCCGAACTGCTCGGCGAGGTGTTCGGTGACGCGGGTGCGCACGCCCGCTCGGCGGTCGGGGTGTCCGAACTGCCGTTGAATGCGCCCGTCGAGGTGGAATTGATCGTCGAGGTGGCGTGACTCTCGAGCATCCGGCCTACGGGCAGCTGCGCCGCGTGACGGAGACGGCGTCGGTGCTGTTGTGCGACAACCCCGGCCTGATGACGCTGGACGGCACGAACACCTGGGTGCTGCAGGGGCCGGGAAGCGACGAGTTGGTGATCGTCGATCCCGGGCCCGACGACGACGAGCACATCGGCCGGATCGCGAGTCTCGGCAAGATCCCGCTGGTGCTGATCAGCCACAGGCACGCTGACCACACCGATGCGATCGACAAGCTGGTCGACCTGACGGGTGCGACGGTGCGCGCGGTGGGCAGCGGGTTCCTGCGCGGTCTGGGTGGTCCGCTGTCCGACGGCGAGGTGATCGACGCCGCAGGCCTGCGCATCACGGTGATGGCGACGCCGGGACACACGGCGGACTCCCTGTCGTTCCTCGTCGATGATGCCGTGCTGACCGCGGACACGGTGCTCGGCCGCGGCACCACTGTCATCGACAGCGAGGACGGCAGCCTGCGCGACTACCTCGAGTCGCTGCGGCGACTGCACGGCCTGGGTCGGCGTGCCGTCCTGCCAGGACACGGGCCGGACCTCGGCGACCTGGAGGCCGTCGCCGCGATGTATCTGGCGCACCGCGAGGAGCGTCTCGACCAGGTGCGTGAGGCGCTGCGGGTGCTCGGCGAGGACGCCACGGCGCGCCAAGTCGTCGAGCACGTCTACACCGACGTCGACGAGAAGCTGTGGGACGCGGCCGAGAAGTCGACCGAGGCGCAGCTGACCTACTTGCGCGCCAACTAGCGGGCGCGGTGAAGGCTTGCCGGGCGCGATTTATCGCGCGCGGCGGGCCAGTCGTTCGGAGTCCGAGATCAGCACGCTCTTGCCCTCCAGCCGGATCCAACCGCGGTGGGCGAAGTCGGCGAGCGCCTTGTTGACCGTCTCGCGGGACGCCCCGACGAGCTGGGCGATCTCCTCCTGCGTCAGGTCGTGCGTGACCCGCAGTGCGCCACCCTCCTGGGTGCCGAACCGCTGCGCCAATTGCAGCAGCTGCTTGGCGACGCGACCGGGCACGTCGGTGAAGATCAGGTCGGCGAGATTGTTGTTGGTGCGACGGAGCCGGCGAGCCAGCACCCGGAGCAGTTGCTCGGCGATCTCGGGGCGATCCTTGATCCACGCCTTGAGCGCGTCGCGGTCCATGGACACGGCGCGCACCTCGGTGATCGTGGTGGCGCTCGACGTCCGCGGCCCCGGGTCGAAGATCGACAGCTCGCCGAACATGTCCGACGGACCCATGATCGTCAGCAGGTTCTCTCGGCCGTCGGGTGACCGGCGACCGATCTTAACTTTGCCCGAAATGATGATGTAGAGCCGATCACCGGGCTCACCTTCGGCGAACACGGTGTGTCCGCGTGGGAAGTCGACGGGGTGCAGCTGCTTGGTCAGCGCGGAAACCGCGGTCGGTTCGACTCCCTGGAAGATTCCGGCCCTGGCCAGGATCTCGTCCACGTTGCCCCTCTTAAGCTGTTGGAAAATATGACACGCGCAGCCAACCCCTAGTTGGACAGCGAATTCAGTCTAGTGACAGGCCGCTTCGCGACGAGCCAACGCTACACACGATCGGCCTGTCGAGTCGGCTGAAATTCCGGATTACTTCCATGGTGAACGTAGATCCGGGTGGGCAAAGCCCGCTCGCTCTCGGCAATCGGGCGGTGATCGAGCCAATTGTCGTAGGTGTCATATGCGTCGTCGACGATGTGATCGTCGGCCCGCGCCGGCGGCCGCGCGCAGTCTGCCTTGGCCTGCTCCAGAACCGCCGCCACGTCCTCGGGCGAGACCGTGTCGACGCCGAGGCTCGCTTCGAGTCGGTCCAGCCCGAAGGTTGCCAGCATCAGCAACACTGGGACGAATACGACGAGCAACCACGACACGAGCTGAAGTAAACACGCCGAAGGTCTCAGCCGGATCACGAAATGCCACCGGTCCAATCCGAGCGATGTCGGTGTCGTCAGTAGGCTGATTCACGTGGTAGTAAAGGCGGCGGCCAGCAAGTGGGATAGCGAGACCCGCATCGGGCTGGTGCGGCGCGCCAGGCGGATGAACCGTACTCTGGCACAGGCGTTTCCGCATGTGTACTGCGAGCTGGACTTCACCAACCCCCTCGAGCTGACGGTGGCCACCATCCTGTCGGCGCAGAGTACGGACAAAGGTGTGAACCTGACCACCCCCGCGCTCTTCGCGAAGTACCGCACGGCGCTGGACTACGCCAAGGCCGACCGAACCGAGTTGGAGGCGATGGTCCGGCCCACCGGGTTCTACCGGAACAAGGCCAACTCGTTGATGCGGCTCGGTCAGGAACTCGTCGAGCGGTTCGGCGGCCAGGTGCCCAACACCCTCGACGAGCTGGTCACGCTGCCGGGTGTGGGCCGCAAGACCGCCAACGTGATCCTCGGCAATGCATTCGACATCCCCGGCATCACGGTCGACACCCATTTCGGCAGGCTCGTCCGCCGGTGGCGGTGGACGACGCTGGAGGACCCTGTGAAGGTCGAATTCGCGATCGGTGAGCTCATCGACCGCAAGGAATGGACATTGCTCAGCCACCGGGTGATCTTTCACGGCAGAAGGGTGTGCCACGCCAAGAAGCCGGCGTGCGGGGTGTGCGTGCTGGCCAAGGACTGCCCGTCCTTCGGCACCGGGCCGACGGACCCGCTGACGGCCGCTGCGCTGGTCAAGGGGCCAGAAACCGAGCATCTGCTGGCCATGGCCGGCCTCTGACCTCAGTGTGAAGACTCCATGAGCAGAGGGGCGCGCTGGACGGTCGCCGTGCTGGTCGTCGTCGTCGCGCTCGGAGTGGCATTCTGGCGTGAATTGCGCGACGACGGTTCCCCGGCCACGTCCACGGGTCCCGGTACGGCCCGCGACCACAGGGACGCGGACACCCCCGAGGCGCTGGCCGGTCCGCGCGCCCGCGCCGACCTGCAGCGCTGCCCGTCCCCGGCGGCGGCCCCTGGCCCCGAAGCACTCCGCGGCATCACCCTCGAGTGCGCGGGCGACGGCTCGACGGTGGACGTCGCGCGAGTCGTCGAGGGGCGCGTAGTCGTGCTGAATCTGTGGGCCTACTGGTGCGGGCCGTGCGCCGACGAGTTGCCCGCGATGGCCGAATACCAGAGACGGATGGGCTCGGCGGTGACGGTGCTCACCGTGCATCAGGACGAGAACGAGACCGCCGCGCTGATTCGGCTGGCCGAGCTCGGCGTGCACCTGCCGACCGTGCAGGACGGGCGCCGTCTCGTCGCCGCCGCGCTGAAGGTTCCCAACGTGATGCCCGCGACGGTGGTACTGCGCTCGGACGGTAGCGTTGCCGAAGTCCTGCCCCGGTCGTTCGCCACTGCCGACGAGATCGCGGCGGCGGTAGATCCGAAGATCGGCCAGAACACAGGAGAGCCGGGTTGAGCGCTGGAATCAACTCCGGGCGTGACGGGGGTGGGCCCGTCCCCCTCGATCCCGCTGCCGCTCCGACCTGGTTGAAACCCCTCGTCGACAACGTCAGCGCCGTGCCGAGTGCCTACCGGCGACGGCTACCCGCCGACGTGCTGGCCGCGATCGCCGCGGCCAACGCCACCGCGACGTTTACCGGCGCCAAGCGCGACGCGGCGGTGCTGGTGCTGTTCTCCGGCTCGCCGGACTCACCGTCGGGCGGCCTGCCCGACGACGCGGACCTGCTGGTCACCGTGCGCGCATCGACCCTTCGCAACCATGCCGGCCAGGCGGCTTTCCCCGGCGGGGCCTCCGATCCCGATGACGGCGGCCCCGTGTCCACCGCGCTGCGCGAGGCCCGCGAGGAAACCGGCATCGACACCGGCAGGTTGCGGCCGCTGGCCACGCTCGAGCGGATGTTCATCCCGCCGTCGGGCTTCCACGTCGTCCCGGTACTGGCCTACTCGCCCGATCCCGGCCCGGTGGAAGTCGTCGACCCCGCCGAGACGGCGATCGTCGCGCGCGTCCCGGTGCGCGCATTCATCAACCCGGAGAACAGGTTGATGGTGTACCGCCAGCAGAACACCCGCCGCTTCGCCGGCCCCGCGTTCCTGCTCAACCAGATGCTGGTCTGGGGTTTCACCGGTCAGGTGATCTCGGCGATCCTGGACGTCGCCGGCTGGGCCAAGCCGTGGAACAGCGACGACGTGCGCGAACTCGATGCGGCAATGGCCCTCGTCGGCGGCGCCACCGGTTACGGTGAATCCCAACAATGACATCGTCGCAATGGCTTGATCTGGCCGTACTCGCCGTCGCCTTCGTCGCCGCCGTCTCCGGCTGGCGCTCCGGGGCGCTGGGCTCCCTGCTGGCCCTCATAGGTGTGGTGCTCGGCCTTGTCGCCGGTGTGCTGCTTGCGCCGCACGTGGTCACCTACGTCAGCGGTCCCCGCACCCAGCTGTTCGCGACGTTGTTCCTCATCCTCGGACTGGTGGTGATCGGCGAGATCGCCGGTGTCGTGCTGGGTCGTGCGGTGCGCGGGGCCATCCGCAACGTGAGCGTGAGGACGTTCGATTCGGTGATCGGGGTAGGGCTGCAGCTCGTCGCCGTGCTGGTCGCGGCGTGGCTGCTTGGGTCCCTGCTCACGTCGGCCGATCAGCCGAATCTGGCCGCGGCCGTTCGCGGCTCGCGCGTGCTGGCCCAGGTCGACGAGGTGGCTCCGAGCTGGCTGAAGTCGGTGCCGAACCGGATCAAGGCGCTGCTGAACACCTCCGGGCTGCCCGACGTGCTGCCGCAGTTCGGCCGGACGCCCATCGTCAACGTCGACATTCCCGACGCCACGTTGGCCGCGGACCCGGTGGTCGCGGCCACCCGACCCAGTGTGCTCAAGATCCGCGGCGTTGCGCCGAGTTGCCAGAAGGTGCTCGAGGGCAGCGGTTTCGTCGTCTCGCCGAACCGGGTGATGTCCAACGCGCACGTGGTCGCGGGCTCGGAGAGCGTCACCGTCGAGGTCGACGGCCA
>NZ_JAVRPS010000230.1:0-6539 GCF_032162105.1 Mycobacterium sp.
GTGCAGCTCCGACCATCAGCCATCGCAGCTGATCCAGCCCGAGTGACTGCCGGATCGGGGCCAGGATCCGTCGGTCGGCGTCGGCGTAGGCGGTGGCCAGTTCGGGTGACAGTTCTGCGTCGCCGTCGGCCTTGCGGGCTGCCACTGCCGCGTGCCCGATCTCCAGTGCCCAGCTCACCGCGGCGCGGTTCTTGGGATCGGTTTCGGCGGCGAACTTCGTCTGCAGTCCGGCGGTGATCTTCTCCAGGATCCTGGGCACCGTTCCCCAGATCTGCGGCTTGATCCGCACGAGCGTGGGCAGCAGGGCGGCGACGTCGTCGACGCAGGTCACGTCGAGGCCGAACGCGATGCCGGCGTAGTGGGTGCCCCAGCGTTGGGCGGCATGCGCCATCGGCATGGCCGACGGCACCCGGTCACCGGGGCGGAAGTCGAGCACTTCGCTGGTCAGTTCCAGCTCGGCAAGCATGGCCTCGTGGGTCAGTTCGACACCCTTCGGGGTGCCGGTGGTGCCCGACGTGTAGATCAGCGTCAGGATGTCGTCGGGGCCGACCGCACGCCAGGTGGCCTCGAAGTCGAAGTCCGTGGCCGCGGGGCGCGGGAGATCGTCCAGCGCCAGAGTGCCCTCGACACCTGGTGCGGTGCAGATGATTTCGCACGTCGCGGGCGCCGCGGCGGCCAGCTTCGCGGCATAGGCCTCCTCGCATATCGCAAGCGTCGCACCGGAGTTGGTTAGCACGTACTCGATGTCGGCGACGGGTGAGGTGTTGTAGACCGAGCAACTGGCGGCCCCGAGGTGCATCACGGCGGCGTCGACGAGGTGGAACGCCGGGCGGTTGTCGAACATCAGCGCGACGACGTCCCCGTGCCGGACGCCGCGTAGGTGCAGTGCTCCGGCGATGTCGGCTACGGCGTCACGGTATTGCCGGTAGGTCAGGGTGAGCTCGCCGTCGGTGGAATGCAGCGCCGGCAGCTCGGCGTACGCCTTCGTCGTCGTTTCGAACAGTTCGCAGATGCTGCGTGCGGACCGGAAGGACCGCGGAACCGGGCCCGGGTTCGGTTGCGCTGCAGTGCCTGTCGCGGGTACGTCGGGCAGTGCCCGTGTGATACCTGCCGCGACCGTGTACCGCTCCGGGTGGAAGCGAGCGGTGGCGTGGGCATAGGCCAGGTGCGAGGCCGGCCACATCGCCGTGACCTTTCCTTCGGCGTTGGTGTACCAGCCGGGGCAGTCGTCGGTGAAGACCGTGCTGTCGAGCTTCTTCTGAAGCCACTCCTGGAAGTGGTCGTTGGTTTCACTGCTGACGTCGAGCCACGCCGCACTGTGAGCCTCTTTGAAGTCCAAGGCCTGCCGAATGTAGCTGGCCTGGCGTTCCAGGAGGAACACGATGGTGTTGGTGATGCTGTTCGTATTGGGGCCGAACAGCATGAACATGTTGGGGAAGTTGATCACGCTGATACCGAGGTAGGCCTCGGCGCCGTGCTGCCACTGAGCGTGCAGGTCGATACCGTCGCGGCCGACGATGCTGATGGGACTGAGGAATTCGCTGGCCTTGAATCCGGTACACCAGATCAGTACGTCGGCGTCGATGCTGCGGCCGTCGGCGGTCACCACACCGGTCGGTGTCACCCGTTGCACCGCCGATCCGACCAGGTGCACGTCGTCGCGGCCCAGCGTCGGGTACCAGTCATTGGACAGCAGCAGCCGGTTGCACAGCAGCCGATAGTTCGGAATCGCCGCCGCAATCTCGTCGGGGTCGCTCATGTGGCGTTTGATGATGTGGATCAGCAACCATTGTGAGAGCTTCCGAACCGGATTGGCCGCGCGTGTGACCAGGGGGTATCGGCTCTCGTAGGCGAGGAAGAGCACGATGTGGTGGATGGTCCTGAGCAGGCTGGACCGCCGCATCAGCGCCGTCTGCACGTCACCGGGCCGGCGGCGGCTCTTCCACATGACCCAGTTGGGCGATCGCTGCACCACGGTCAGGTCGGCGGCCGTCTCGGCGATGGACGGCACGATCTGAATCGCGCTGGCGCCGCTGCCGACGACGACGACCTTCTTGTCGGTCAGGTCGACGTCGTGGCGCCATTGCGCCGAGTGGAAGGAATCGCCACTGAAGGCGTCCAGGCCCTCGACCGCGGGCATCTTGGGTCGGCTCAGCTGACCGGTGGCCATGATGAGCGCGTCCACCCGCAGCGACTCCCCCGCGGCGGTGGTGACCACCCATTGGCCGGTGCTCTCGTCGAACACCGCCGAAGCGACTTCGGTATCGAACCGGATGTGGTCGGTGATGCCGAAGTCGTGTGCGACTTCGTCCAGGTACCGGTGGATTTCGCCCTGCTTGCCGAACAGGCCGGACCAATCCGGTTTCAGCGCATAGGAGAACGAGTAGATCGGCGACGGGACGTCGCAGGCTGCTCCGGGATAGGTGTTCTCGCGCCACACGCCGCCGACGGAACTCGCGCGCTCGAAGATGACGAAGTCCTCGAAGCCCGACCGTTTGAGTTCGATCGCGGCGGCCAGTCCGCCGAACCCACATCCGACGATCGCGATGGACGTCGTGCGTGGCGTCGCTGTGCGGCCGCGGGTGCGGAGCCGGGAATTGCTAGTGCTCACCGGGATGAACCTCCAAGATCTGGTGACAGGATCCGGTAGTGGCCGCATCCGCGCTGGTGTGAACCGTGATGAGCGCCGTAGCTCACGGGAGCCGGTGCCTCACGGGCCGACGAGGTCTGCGTAGCCCTTCTCGGCGAGGTAGGTCCGGTACCGCGCGAAGGCCGGATCCAGAGCCGGAAGAAGATTCATCATCTTGGTGACCTGCCCGTTGACTTTGACTTTTCGCTTTGTGATCGCCGTGGTGATCTTCAGCTTGCCGATCCAGAAGAGGTGGCCGTTATCGGCCGACATCGTCAGCTCCACATCGGGTTTGACCTCTGAGGGTCCCTGCGTGATTCGGATCGGGTCGTGCGTGCAATCGACGAGGATCGACGCCTCTGGGTCGGTGTAGTTGATGCGGAAGACCGTCTTGGACTTCACGAATTTCGGGCCAAGCACGGGATCTGCCGCCATGTCGTCCATGAAGCCTGCAAAGACGTCGTAGAGCTGCTCAGACGAGGTGAAGATGGCCAAGGGTCGGTCTCTCTATCAGTGGATGGCGGGGCACGTCACTTCGCGAAGTTCATGTAGTGGCCGTGGGGGGTCCAGCCGATCTGAAACGGCAGATCGATTCGGGCCACCGGTCCACTCGCGAAGTCGCGGGTGTCGAAGATCTGGTACTCCGAGGTGTTCTCCATGAAGTGTGAGATCGGCACGATCAGGTATCCGTCTGCCTCTGGGGAGTCCGTTGCCCGGGGAGCGAAGGTCGGTTCGAACAGCACTGCAGACTGTTCTTCGTTGTCGATCGTGTAGCTCTCCTCGGCTCCGGTGCGCACGTTGCGGCGGACCAGGGTGTCCAGTGACCACAGGCTGTCGCCTGCGGTGAGGAAGGCCCATTCGTAGTTCTTGCCGTAATAGCGTTCGTCGACTTTGGGGAATTCAACTGAGCGGTCATCAAGTCGTTCACTGGTGATGACACCGGTGGTCAAGTCGACGGTCCATCGGCCGGTGACGCCGGATCCGAAGGGGACGAAGTCCACCCCGAATTCGACCTGGTCTTCGAAGGGGAACGGGGGCCGGTCGAAGATCGGCCCGTCCAGAACCAGCGTGTCCCCAATGTGGTTGGCCGACATCGTATGCATGATGTATTCCTCGTTGAAGTCGGCGGTGATCCACTTGATCGGCGCGTTGATGTCCTTGCGCGAGATCAATGCCAGCTTCGTCGGCAGGGAGGGGTCCCAGCCGAACACGGAGAGCCCCTTGGTGATTCGATCCTCACCGACGATGAACGGCTGGAACGGCAGTACGACGTAGTTCTCGGTCAGCCACATGTCGTGGGCGTTTTGGGCGTACGGCGCGTCATCGATGTCGCGGGTCTCCACATGTCCGTCCGGGTGCACCCAGTGCAGCGTCACGTACGGCTCGGTATCGCGATAGGTCCAGCCGTAGAGAATTCCGGTGTCGCTGTCCCATTTCGGATGCGCGGTGAACGCGTTGTCGCCGAGGCAGGCTGGCGGTGTCATCCCTGGGGACAGCTTGTCCGACCAGGTGACGAAGCCCCGGGTTTCAAGCGTGATGGGGTCGACGGCCACTGGGGGCAGTCCCTGTTCGCCACTGCCGAGGATCTCCCCCGCGAACGGAAAGACGTTCACGATCGGACTACCACTGGGGACACCTGCGGTGTACTCGTTGGGGATCGAGTAGCCCAACCCGTAGCCCCGCCAATCGCTGAACTGGCCATCGGTCCACTCGAAGAGGCCGACGCCGTGCTTCTGTTCGAGAAGATACTTGGGGGTCTTCACCCACTTGTTGGTGAAGTCGGCCTTGCCGTCCCGGAACACCAAGCCCTGGATCATCCCGTCGGTGGCGGCAAACCCGTTGAAGCCCTGCTTGGTTGGGCGTTTCCAGGTCGGGCCGATGCGATAGAAACCGCCGTTGAGCTCCGGGGGGATTTGGCCCTCGGAAACCACGCAGTCTTCGATGTGGGCCTCGAAGCGCATCGGCTTCAGCGGGCCGAACAGGCGGATGTCATCGGGGATCGCGGTAACCATCGGAGCGTGCCTCCTCCATCGTCGGTGACGACCGTCACTGTATGCATTGCGTGGCCGTTATGTCAAACATCCGCATAAATTACGCATCTGAACGACGCAAAACCTACCTTGCTGTGATTGTCACATCATCTTTGCAGATATGCATGCCGCAACGAACATGTAGTCGTGCGCGGTCGCCCGTGCGCTTGCGGTGTCTTCGCGAAGAAGCCCCGCGCGGCACGGCACGAGGGCGTCACGGCGCCGCTGCAGGCCCGGGAGCGCTGCTGCGGCTATCCGGCGGTGGACGCGCTCAAAAGCCCGTCCGGGCCCGAACGTCGCTGCTCATCGTTAGAATTGCGCAATGGATTTCGCCAGGCACGTGCAGACAGGGACACGATGAGCGACGCGTCCAAGCCGGACCGGGCGCGGCTGCTGCCGCCTGCGGTCCAGGGTGCCTCGGCCGGCGCCCAGCTCTTTGGCGGCGACGGCGCGGGGCCACCGACTGCCACCCTCGACGACCTCGACCGGACGCTCGTCGAGAATCTGCTGCTCGACGGCAAGATGACCAACCGTGAATTGGCGCAGCACACCGGAATTAGCGAATCGGCGGTCAGCATCCGGCTACGCAAGCTGGCGGCCAGCGGCGCAATCATCTTCACCGCGATCGTCGACTGGGAAGTGGCTGGCTTCGAATGGTTCGTCGTAGTCCGAATCAAGACGCGGGCCCGGTCCCCCCGCGACGTCGCGGTCGACGTGAGCGGATTGGAGCAATGCGAGGCAGTCTCGGTCGCGCTCGGGTCCCACGATGTCATCGCCTATTTCCTGATCAAAGATCGTGCGGAACTGCGCCGGCTGACCAACGACGATCTGCCGGCCATAGCCGGAATAGCCGAGATGAGCGTTGACCTCGCCACGGACACATCGGTAAGTCCGAACGGCCGGCGACTGTTCCTCGCCCGCGGGGCCCCACCGATCCGGCTACCCGCCCCGCGCGTCGACCTGGACGACCTCGACATCGCGATCCTGCAAGCCCTGATCGACGACGGCCGACAATCCAGCCGCAAGATCGCGCGGACCCACGACGTGTCCGAGGGGACGGTGCGTGCCCGGGTCAACCGGCTGTCCCAGGCGGGCCTGGTCCGCGTCGCGGCGATGGTTGAGCCCGTCGCCCTCGGTATCGCCGGCGTGATCGCCTCAGTGTCACTGCGCGTCGACCGTGCCCAGTTGAGTGCCATCCAAAAGGAACTCAACTCGATGGCCGAAATCGTCTTCCTCGCGGTCTGCGTCGGTAGTTCGGACCTGCACGTCACATTGACAGCGGCAGATCCCCAGCAACTCATCGAATTGGTGTCGACCCGACTACAAACCATCGACGGCGTGCTCGCGACCGACACTCTGTTCATGGTCGACGTGATTCGGTTCAGCCCATACATGAAGCGTCTCGACACCGCTGACTGACTCTTGGCACGGCGGCGGACGGATTCACAACGAGCGTGAAATGAGCTCCTTCATCACTTCATTGGCGCCGGCGTAGATGCGTTGGATTCGCGCGTCGGCGTACATCTGCGCGATCGGGTATTCCAACGTGTAGCCGTAGCCGCCAAAGAGCTGCAAGCACCGGTCGATCACGGCGCACTGCTGATCCGAGAGCCAGTACTTGGCCATCGCTGCGGTCGTGCCATCGAGTTCGCCGCGCAAATGACGATGAATGCAGTCCTCGAGGAACACACCGGAGACCCGAGCGATCGTTGCGCATTCGGCGAGCTCGAATCGGGTGTTCTGCAACGCAAATAGCGGTGCACCGAAGGCCTGTCGCGACTTGGTGTACTCCACGGTGAGGGCGACGGCCCGCTCCATGGCCGCCACCGCCGATACACCGAGGATCAAACGCTCTTGTGCAAGTTGCGTTTTCAGCTGGG
>NZ_JAVRPS010000231.1:0-3677 GCF_032162105.1 Mycobacterium sp.
GCGTGCTCGGTGACCTGGCGCAGGATGTTGAGTTGACGCTCGAGTTCGTTGACCCGCGTGGCACGTTCGTTCTCCTCGAGTTTCGCCGCAGCGAGCGAGGCCTGCAGCGATTCGTTCAGCGAGCGGGTGGTCTGGTTGGCGATGCCGCGGTAGTGGTCACGCAGCTGGCGCTGAATCCCCTTGAGCCGGTCGCGCGACTCCTTGCTGACGATGAAGGACACGTCGTCGACGAAGCGGCGCATGTTGCCCTTGGCCTCGTTGCGCACCCGCGCCATCCGGTTCTCCATGTCCTCCTTGTAGGCCTTGCGGCCCAACACCAGACCGGCGCCAAGCGACAGCGGATTGAACATGCCAAGCCCCGCGAAGGACGTGATCATGCCGAACATCAACACGCCGCCGTAGGACCCGCGCATGCCGGTAACCACCTTGTGGCCCTTGCCGATCGGCTTGGCCTCCAGCTTGGACACCGACTTCATCTCGCCGAATCCCGCACCCATCTCCCGCGCGTCGATCTGGGGCATGTCGACGGCGTCGATGCCGGCTTCTTGGAAGTTGTGCGCCACCTCTTCGGCGAGCGCCCCCGCACGCTGATACGCCCACACGAAGTTGTCGCCGACGGCGGTGGCGATCGCGTTCTCGAGTTCGGCGCCGATCTCGGCCCAGTGCTGCGTCGGATCGCAGCCGTCGATGACCTTCTCGGTGTGCTGAGTGATCGCCCGGAACCGGCCCCGCAGGTCGTGGTCCACGTCAGCGGTCAAGTCGGTGATGCCGTCGTTGAGCACCTGCTGCCACAGCGCGGTCTGCGCAAGCGCATCCATGGCCTCCTGCTTGCGCCGCTCCAGGTCGGCGGTCATCCGGTCACGGGCATCGGGATCGTTGATCGCCGAAAGCTCAGCGGTGACGGCGAGGGTCAAATGCTCAGCGGCGGAACGCACTTCGGCAAGCACCTGGTCGCGTACTCGATCGTTCTCCCTGGACAGAACCTTCTCGCTAAGGAACTTGACGACGGCAGGGAAGTTCGATTCCTCGTTGAGTTCCTTGTCGTTCATCTGGATCGCGTGACTGCGCAGGATCGAAGAAACTGGAGTGACCGGAACATTTACGCCTGCCCGCCGCAGGTGTGCTTCGTTGGCCGCGACGATCTCGCGCCAATGCGGGTACAGATCGGTCTTGGTTGCCAGAATGGTTGCCAACGGGCAGATTTCGAGCGCCTGCCGGATGAAGGTCATCTCCGGCTCGGTGAACTCCTGGCTGGTGTCGCTGATCATCAGCATCGCGTCGGCGTCGGGCAGCAGGCCCAGCGTCGCCGAGAGGTGAGGTTGGCCGTGACCGCCGACCCCTGGGGTGTCGACGAACGCGAGGCCGTTCTTCAACAACGGGCTGGGCGCGGTGATCTCGGCGCGCAACACCTCGCGACCACCGGCCTGGGGTGCGCGCCGCAGATCGCTCTGCACCTCACTCGGCGGGATCTCGATGACCTCGGGCTCGGCGCCGTCGCCCCGCGAGACGATCAGCCGCGCCGATGCCTTCTCGCCGTAGGACACCACCGTGGCCAGTGCCGTGGTCTCGTCGTCGCCGACGCGGGCGACGGGAACGTTCAGCAGCGAGTTCAGCAGCTGGCTCTTGCCTTGTTTGAGCTGCCCGGCGATCACGACCCGGATCTGCGGGTCGGAGATCCGCTCCTTGGCCCTGCCGAGGCGTTCCACCAGGTCCCCGCGATCGTAGGTGGCCGCGATCTTGGTGCTGTGGTCGATCAACTCGACGATGACCTTCACCTTGCGCGGGTCGTTCGGTTGCGTCATGCGAGGTCCTCTTGGTCTTCGATGTCAGTCAACGGTAGGCGCGGAACTGGCGGGGACCCCCAGGGAGTCCCCGCCAGTCGCGGTGGTGGATCAGAAACCGTGCAGATCGGTGGCGTTGTGCGACGCCACGTCGGTGTCGTTGTGCGAGGCGATGTCGGTGGAGTTGCCCGACGCCACGTTGCTGGTGAAGCTGTGGTCGTCCTGCACCGAGGTGTGCACCGAATTGTCCTGCTCGAACGTGTTGTCCTCGTGCACCGAGCTGACGCTGTGCGTGGACGAGTCGACGCTCGAGGTGTTGCCGCTGCCAAGGTCGTGGCCGACGGTGGTCTGGTTGCCACCCACGGCCGTCGTGGTGTTGTTCGAGTGGTTCCCGTTGTCGTTGACGATGATCGATCCACCGCCGCCACCGCCACCGGCGTTGGCCTCGTTGCCACCGTTGCCGATGCCGAGCAGGCCGCCACCACCGCTGGAGCTGGCGCTGCCGCCGTGTCCGCCGGACATGTCGTTGTCCTTGATGATGGTGCCCTGGTTGCCGTCGATGATGTCGCCGCCGGAGTGCTGCGACGTATCGGTCACCGTGGTCTGGTTGCCCTCGCCGATGATGATCGGCGAGTGACTGCCGCCTTCGATCACGCCCGTATTGGCGTTGTTGCCGTGGCCGACGACGTTGCCGTCGCCGTTGACGCTGGTGGTGTCGATGTTGCCGGCGTGGCCGGTGTTCACCACGCCGCCGTCGGTGGCGGTGTTGGTGGTCTTGTCACCCAACGTGATGTCGCCGAAGCCCAGGTTGAAGGCGCCGTTCTGCGCGTTCGCCCCTGCGTGCTGATCCGGGCTCATGAAGTCGTTGTTGCTGGCGACCTGAGTGGCGTTGTGGCTTGCGAAGTCGGTCTGGGTCTGCGGCGCGAACGTCGTCTGCGGGGAGAACGGCGAGGCGATGCTGTGGTAGTCGGAGACCGCGCGCTGCAGTCCCTGTACCGGATCGCCGCCGCCGAGGGCGAGACCCGCAGGAGCCGCGGTGGCTGCCACGGAGGCGAACTGCGCCGCGCTGACGTTCGGCAGGCCGGCGTCACGCATGGCGCCTTCCGGGTCCTGGACGAAGGACGCTGCCACGTCCGGGCTACGGAACAGGTCGAGGATGTAGTCGAGCAGAGTGGTCATCGGAGTGCCTTTCGGTTGTTTGGTTCTTGAGTCTGTCGCAGGGGTGTCCGGCGAACTGATGACTACGTTATGGACCCGCGGACCCCGGTGAAACGGGGCCGACGCCCCTCGCTCCACCCCCCGATGCAGGGGTATAGGGGGATCCCCCATTAGGGGATTAGGGGATCACTGGGGGCGGTGGGTAAATTCACGTTCTACCTGCACAGATACGACAACAGCGCGGCCCGTGTCGGGCCGCGCTGTGCATCGATGCAGAGCTCGGAGCTAACTGAATACGTCGAATCCCGGGTCGTCGTGCTGCGGGAGGTGATCGTCGGCCACCTGATGGCCCCAGTCGTCCAGCGAGCCGGCGTCCAGCACCGGTGCGTCGTCGACGACCGGGCCGTCGAACTGCAGCGACGGATCGTCTGCGAGCGCCACCGCGGGCACGCCGCCGTCTGCGGACGGGTCGTCACCAACGTCGATACCGGTCGACGACAGGTCGGCGTGGGTATCCACGACGTTCGTCACGATGGTGTGCGCGTCGTCGAGCCCCTGCACCGGCAGATGGTCGCCGAACGCGTCGAACGCTGCCGTTGCCGCACCACTGGCCCACACATTGCTTCCCGCGTCGGCGTTGAACGAGTCGAAGCCCGTCGACGGCACGGCCGCGGACAGCGACTCCGCGACGACGGGGATCAGATGGTTGACGTCTGCACTGGTGACGTCGGTGAGATT
>NZ_JAVRPS010000232.1:0-3279 GCF_032162105.1 Mycobacterium sp.
TCCGGTACCGGTAGGCCAGCAAACCCATGGGAACACTGCCGAGCAACGACAGTCCTGCCGCGAGCGGGATGATCACGGCGATGATCGCGGTCGCCGCCGACAGCGCCGCCATCACCGCCGCCTGGGCTAGTTCACCCGGTCGCAGCGCCCCCCGAGTCACGGTTTCCGGTCCCGTCACGGCCGGGCACCGTCAGTGCACATCGCGCGCCCAGTCGTGCAGTGGTCCCTGTAAGCGCGCCGGTCCAACGGCGAATTCATCACGTCCTCGCAGGTTTTCGTCGTGTCGTCCCACAGTGGCAGAACAGGCTGAGAGTGCACTGAGATCACCTACGGTGTGGCCGGCCCCCATGGCAAGACAGTCCCGCAGATCGGTCCGCGGTCCCGACGAGGGGCCGGTACTGCCGCTCGTCCAATGCTGATGAGACGTCGTCGACCTCGGCGAGCACCACTGCATGCTCCTTGGTCAGCGAACGGCAGCGTGCCACCCGACGGCTGAAGGGACGCTGAGAAGCGCTGCGAACACGGGTGATCCAATCAACGGCCACGCCGTCGAGACGCGCCCACCTCGCTACAGCGCGACGACGCGGAGAACCACGATCCGCAGCTCAGGCAGCAGGCAGCAACAGGGCAACCAGGACCTACAGGCCCGGCAGCGGTGCGGTGTTCTCAGCGACGACGGCTTGGAGCTTCTTGGGGTCGAGATGGAGCCGGGCGAGGATCGTCGGCGCGATCTGTGCGGTGGCGACCGTGGACTGATCGACGCGGGAGCTGATGCCCGGACCCGCGACGACTAGCGGAACGTTCCGGTCGGCAGGGGTGACGCCCCCGTGTTCGGCGATCTTCGACGTCCCGCCGGTGTAGACCGTGCCCGGCTGAGTGGTCGCGTAGACGTCCGGCACCCGCGGATCGCCGGGCGCCGCGCCGAAGAAGGCCGCCGCCTCGGCGCCCGCGTAAATCCGGTCGGTCCCAGAGGCGGTGAACGCCTTCGGATTCCCGGCGATATCGGTGCCTTCGCCGGCCTTGGCACGCAGCCGGTCCTGAACGAAGGTCGCTGCGGCGGGTGACCGATCGGCCAGCCACATGATCATCGCGTCGTCGTCGACCGCGTGCACGATCAGCTTCGGGACGTCGGTGTGGGTGGCAGCCCATTCCGCATTGATGCCGTCGATGATCTGGCCGTCGTCGATGCGAGTGAGGGTGTCGGGCTTCATCGGGGACTGACCGTGTTTGGCCGAGACGATGATCGTGGTGGTGTCGGCCAACCCGGCGGCGTCGAGCGCGGACACCATACGCCCGATCTGGGTGTCGACGAAGCCAAGCGCCGAGGCCAATACCGGTCCGGGGGACTGCCCGTCGGGGCCGTAACCTCCCGGTTTGCTGCCGGACTCGGTCAGCTTTTCCGCGGTGGAGACCGACTGGAAGTTCATGCCGAACAACGACGGGACGCCGGCTTGCGTGCTGCCTGAATGATCCTTGCCCGCAATCTCATTGGTGATGGCATCGACCTTGTAGGTGTCATAGCGTTGGGTTAGGGCATTGTCGTCGGTCCAGCTGTCAGCGTCCTTGCTTCCCGCCGGATTGCTGTCGACTTCCGGTGTGAACAGGTCGTCGATGGACGAGGCGCCTGGACCGCCGAGAATGGCGTAGGCGGGGTGCTTGTCAGACCAGGCCGTCCGGAGCCCGGCATCGTGGGCGACGGCGAATACGGTGTTCACCTTCAGGTACTCCCCGGGCATGAGCGGCTTGCAGGACGCGGGATCGACGGGCAGCTTCGCCTTGTCGATCACCTCGGTGGGCGCACCGGTCATCTGCAGCACGCCGTCAGGCAGATTCGCCAACCCCTGGCCGCCGTCGATCTTGGTGACGTCCTTGTCCAGTTCCTCGGTGAAGCTGACGGCCCCGCCGGGTTTCGCGCCGGCACAGTTCGTCGTGCCGGGTTCGAGGAGGTCGTGAGCGTAGCTGTCGTCGTAGTACACCCCCGTCGTTCTCGGGTTCCCGCCAGTGACCTGCGCGATCAGTCCGGGAAAAGAATCCGACGGAACCGGCGTCTGAGCGTTCGTGTATGTGATTCCACGTCCCGCGAGCGCGGCGAAGGCCGAATCGGGATGCGCCTGAATGTATCTCGTCAGATCGGATTGATGCATGCCGTCGATCGACAGGAGCAGAACATGCTGAGCGTTACCTGCGGTCTGACCGGGCTTGTCGGTCGAACAGCCGGCAATGACGAACAGCAGGGCGGCGCAGGCAGCCGTGGCTGCCCACCCGCGTCGGAACATGGGCACTTGACTCTCCACCGGTCATGGGAAACGTGACCGACGCAGCCTGGATGCGCGGGATGAACACGGCTTGAACGACGGAAGAAGTCGGCGCGTGGCCGTTCAGCGTTTCTTCAGGTTCGCGGTGATAATGGGCCGGGTCAGTGGCTCACCGAAGCTAGAGCTGAGTCCGCGCTCGGCGACGTGTGAGGATTAGGGCAGGGAAAGCGAGGCCGCGAGGGTCCTCACGTTGCTGGATCCCGTAGTAGACAACAGATTTCTCGAGTTCGATTCGTCAACAGTTCACGCCTACGAGTCCGGCTGCGATCGGTACTAGGAGTCAACAACAGGCCTCTCATTGCTTGACGGCGTCGTGCCAGACGGACTGCGAACCGCTGTCTCCGATTCTGTACACCATCACCACCGATCCGATCGCCAGGACCACGATTGCGACGGGCAGGAGCCACCCAGTAAATGAGCTGATCGCCCAGTTCAGCGTGCCGGCTGATCAGTTCTGAGGGCCGCTTGTGGGCCTGCAACCACTCACCTGCGTTCGTGGTCAAAGGAATTGCCACCGAGGCGATCACGGCCACGATGAGGGCCGCAAATCCGAGCCGTTGACGCGCCGCGGGCCATGTCACGGCGACGATTGCCAGCATCGCGGCAACCGGGACGGCGACGACGGTTAGCTGCACCAGCAGAGGATGTGCGGGCAGTCCGTTGATTGTGCCCACGATGTCATTCAAGTGACGCCGTCTGAAGGCGCGCTGAGACCAGGGTGTGGAGGCAGATCTCGTGGTGACCGAACAGGGTTGACCACAGCTCACCCGGGCGCGGCGGGCAGAAGGCTGATGGCGGTGTCGATGAGGTCCTCGGCGGTGGTTTGCCATTTGTCCGAGACGAGGTGACCATTCGATTCCAAGCTGGTGATTCCGTGGACGTTGGTCAGCAATAACGCGCCGTAGTGTTGCGCTCGTTGCGGACCAACGTTGCGGCCCACGATGTCGAGGAACAATTCCCACGT
>NZ_JAVRPS010000233.1:0-14419 GCF_032162105.1 Mycobacterium sp.
TTGTTCTTGGTGCGACGGCTCAGCACCTGCACGACGCGACGAATCTCGTTGTCGCGCCCGATGACTGGGTCCAGCTTGCCTTCACGCGCGGCTGCGGTCAGATCGGTGGAGTACTTCTCCAACGCCTGATAGGTGGCCTCGGGGTCCGCACTGGTGACGCGGGCGCTGCCGCGCACCTTGACGAACGCCTCGCGCAGCGCCTGCGGCGACGCGCCGTGGCCGGTGAGCAACTTGGCCACGTCGGAGCTGCCGGTGGCCAAGCCGACCAGCAGGTGCTCGGTGGAGACGTACTCGTCGTCCATCTCGGTCGCCAGTTGCTGGGCAGCGGTGATCGCTGCCAGCGACTCCCGGGAGAGCTGTGGCGTCGAGTTGGCGCCGCTGGCCATCGGCAGTCGGTCTACGAGGCCCTGGGCCTCGGTCCGGATGGTCGCGGGGTCGACTCCGACCGCTTCCAGCAGCGGCGCGGCGATGCCGTCGTTCTGGGTCAGCAGCGCCATCAGTAGGTGTGCGGGACGGATCTCGGGGTTACCGGCGGCGGTGGCCGCCTGCAACGCCGAGGTCAGCGCCGCCTGGGTCTTCGTGGTCGGGTTGAACGAGTCCACGAACTCCTCCATTCGTCAGGGTGGCCAGCAAGAATGGCCAGGGAAATGCTTGTCGCCTACACCAACGCCGTCAAGGTTGAGTCTGTTCCGCTCAACTCTAGCCAATTTTCGAGAACGTAACCTCCACAGATGACATGTCATAGCCGATATGTCAGTATTGGAACGTGATCGAGAACAGCGAGACCGAATCCGTCCGCGTGCCGGCCGAGAAGAAGTCGCTCAAGAGTTCGGCACGACCCCTGCTGGGACTGTTGTGGGACGCAGGCATCCCAGTCGTCGGCTTCTACACGCTGCAGATTCTCGGAGCATCGGACTGGACCGCCTTGTTGGCGGCCACACTGTTCGCCGGCGGCAGGGTGTTCTGGGTTGCCCTGCGGTCCCGTCGAATCACCTGGTTCGCCGCGATGATGATGCTCGTGTTTGGCATGGGCCTCGCGCTGGCATTCGTCGTCGGTGACCCGCGACTCATGCTCGCGAAGAACTCTGTGGGAGCTTCACTGATCGGCGGCTTGTTCCTGGCAAGCTTGGCCACCAAACGCCCGCTGACGCTCATCGCGTTCCAAACATGGCGTCCCCGCGACGCGGACGCACTGGCTCGGGCCTACCACGACGACGTGGCCGTTCGACGGGTGTTCCGGCGAGCCGCCTGGGTGTGGGGGGTCGGAATGCTCCTTGAAGCAGCGCTGCGCCTCCCGCTGATCTACATGGTGCCGCTCAGCGTTTCGGTCGGAGTCTCCGCTGCGTTCAGCGTCATGGTGATCGGGAGTCTCGCGACATGGACGGCGGTCACGACGGCGCGACTACCACGGTGGGACGTGGATGCTGCACGGCCCGACGCGTCGCAACTCACCAGTACTTCCATCCCGTGACGGTCAGTCGCGACAACCACAACAAGCGTCACCCTCGTCGACCAGACTGCGGAGATGCGCTTCAACCCGCCGCCGAACTGGCCACCCGCACCGCCCGGCTGGACTCCCCCGCCGGATTGGCGGCCTGACCCGTCCTGGCCGCCCTTGCCGCCCGGTTGGCCGCTGTGGGTGCCCGACGCTCCGCGCCGCAAGACCGGACTCATCATCGGTGCGCTCGCGCTGACACTGCTCATCGTCGTCGGGGTGGTCATCGCCGTCGTGGCCACGTCGAACAACTCGGCGGACATCACGGTGACTCGCCCGACGACCCCGTCGGCGGACAAACCCAAGCCCAGCGACGAGGACCAGCTGCGCGACGTCGTCGACCAGTTCGAGCAGTCGTGGAACGACAAGGACTTCGACGCGTTGTCCGAGCTCTTCTGCGAGGACGTGCGCAACGACCTCGAGTTCAGCCGGAGTGCCCTGCGTGAGTTGCGTGATGGTGCAGGGCGTTTGACGCTGACGGTGACCGCGTTCGACGTCAACGGCGACGCGGCGACGGCCACCATCACGAATCTCGGCGAGGACCCCGACGAGATCGACTTCGCCCGCGAGGACAGCGACTGGAAGTGGTGCGAATTCTGATTGCGTCCTCAGTCCGCGAAGTCCCAGAACTGAAGCCACTTGACCGACGCGAACAACGCAAGCGTGAGGCCGTATCCCACGATCACCACCGCCGCGCCGATCGCACTGATCCGCAAGCCCGCTCCATCAACCGGGTCAAGCCAATTGCGGAATGGCCGCGTCGCGCTGGGCATCAGCCACCACTGCAACGCCGAGACGCTGACGATCTGGCTGGCCCACAACACCAGCCACGGTTCGGCGCCTGCGTGATCCAGCACCGGCCCGAAGAAGCGGGACAACACCATCACCGTGGGATAGAGAACGAGCAGCACCAACATCGCCGACTTCCAGTTCGGTGTCATCAGCGTGCGGCCGTCCTGGACGCGCACGGTGGTGGCGAACGGTGTCGTCCTCGACATCGACGAGAAGCCCTTGGTCAGGCTGGACCTCAGCCCCGGCAGCGCCGTGTCGCGCGCGGAGGACCGCAACCATGCCGACAGGTGGGCGGTCGTCCTGAACCGGAGGATCGTCAGCCATTCGCCGCCGGAGTCGGCAGGTAGCAGGACGGTCCCTTCGTAGCCGGGAAACGGTGAGCTGGCGGCGACCAGTCGGGACTGGACGGCCCGGAAGTCGGATTCCTTGCCGACGGCCACGCTGTGCCGGAATACGGTGACTCCTGCCGGTGCATCGGTGCCCTCGGACAGAACCAGATCGGTTGTTCTGCACCAGAATCCGAGACCTTGACCTGCTTCGAGCAGCGACCGGCGACCCGCGCTGTCGAGCCAATCGTGCAGCGCGGCCTCGGAGGAGAAGGTGACCGCCAAGGCCCAGTCGAGGCCCGGTTCGTCGTGCACCGACACGCTGGTGGACACGGCGCCTGCGGCGGCTCGGGCCGACGCCCGCAGTTCGGACAGCCAGGTATCGAAGCCCGTTGCGTTCTGCACCGGATGGAAGATCGTGACGGCGGTTGTCGGGGCCATGACCGCCGCCTAGTCCGCCGCCAACTTGCGGCCCCGCACGTACACCTCGGCGATGGACGATTCTCGGATGCCCATCAGCAAGGCGAACAGGCTCTGCTCTCGCGCCAGGTCGGGGTCATCGGCGCGGACCGCGTTGGCGAGCGTGGCGTGCAGTGCGGGCGTTCCGGATGGATCGACGACGACGAAGTCGGCTTCCTTGCCGACGTCGAAGTTGCCGAAGCGGCTCTCCATGTCGAGCGCCCTCGCGCCGGCCAGGGTGCCGACGAACAGCATCTCGGCGGGGTGCATGGACACGCCGTCGTCGCCCGGCTCGGTGATGTGCACCTTGAACGCGTCGCCGAGCACCCGGGGGATCAGCCACTCGTCGCCGCCGCCGAAATCGGTTCCCGCCGCGATGTTCACACCCGATGCCACCGTCCGCTTCCACGGCATCGTGCCCGAACCGAGGAACAGCTGGGAGATCGGGCAGTGCGAGATGGACGTGCCGGTCTCGGCCATCCGGGCCAGCTCGACGTCCTGGCAGTGCACGCCGTGGGCCAGGATGGTGCGCCTGCCGAGCAGGCTCTTGCCGCCGACCTGCGAGCCGGGCAGGAACTTGCCGTCGTAGGTGTCGAGGTAGGAGTTCACCTGGTAGGCCTGCTTGGTGGAGTCGACCTCGCCGGTGCCGGGGCGGTCGTTCTCGTTGAGGTGGCTGTGCACGTAGACACCGCGACTCTTGACCGAATCATAGAGTTCGCCAAGGTTTTTCAGCGTCTCGGGGGTGACCGACAACGAGAACCGCGGCACGATCGCCACGTGCAGCAGGGCCGTGTCGGGGTCGCCGGTGTCGGCGCCGTGCCACTTGTCGATCTCCTCGCGGACGAGCCGGATCGCATCCTCCTCCGAGGTGAGCAACGGCTGTGCGGTCGCACCACCCACGGTCTGAATCCCTCGTCCGCTGACCACCCGCAGTCCACGTCGCTGCGTCTCGGCGAACAACGCGTCCTGGGCGTGCGGGAACGCCGAACCGAAGACCATGGCGGCGGTGGTGCCCGCGGCGACGCGGCGGCGGCAGAACTCCTCGGCGGCCTGCTGAGCGAATTCGGGATCGGCGAATCGGGATTCGGACGGGAAGATGCACAGGTTGAGCCACTCGAGCAGCTGGCCGCCACCATAGGAGTCGCCGGCATAGGTCTGCGGGAAGTGGATGTGGGTATCGACGAATCCGGGCAACAGGAAACCCGGCCGGTGGTCGACGACGGTCGCCGTCTCCGCGTCCGCCGGGAGCGACTCCCGCTCACCGCAGTACGTGATCACGCCCGCGTCGTCGATCACCAGTGCCCCGTCCGGAATCGAGACCAGTGCGGCGGCCGCTTCGGTGACCAACGGGTCGCCTGCGATGTGATAGATGTGCCCCAGGTGGATCTGACTGGCCATCGAGTACTCCTCTTGGTGCGGGCTTGACGATCATTCATTCACGAGAAGGCGCCCGGCGGGGCGTCGTCGCGCATCCGTGGTGGCCGGGTCTCCCGGGCGTTGGCCGGGCACCAGTCAGATCGACTGCAGAACAGGATCATTCAGATCATAGGTGAATAACTGACTCCAGCGTCACAACATTTCGGGCAATCAGCGGCGACGAACGGTTCCGGTGACTACAGTCGGGCTGCCGACGCGCGCTCGCCGTGCCGGATACGACGCACCCAAGAAGGACCGGCGACGTGGACATCAACACCATCACCGACGTGATTCGGAACCCCGCCGACCCTCCCGGCGCACACTGGCGACCCGGTGACGCGTGGCTCGCGGGCGGGACGTGGCTGTTCTCCGACCAGCAGCCCGACCTGCGTCGCCTCATCGACCTGATGCCGCTCGGTTGGAACGCCCTAACCACCGGTGACGACGGCATCGACATCGGGGCGATGTGCACCATCCACGACCTGTACGAGTTCGCGGCGACGTCCGCGTGGCGGGCTGCGCCGCTGTTGCGGACAAGTTGCGAGGCCTTCCTGGCGTCGTTCAAGGTGTGGAACTCCGCCACGGTCGGCGGCAACATCTGCATGTCGCTGCCCGCGGGCCCGATGATCACGATGACGGTGGCACTCGAGTCCACCTACACGCTACTGGCCTCGGACGGATCCGAACGCACGCTCGACGCAGCCGATTTCGTCACCGGGAACCACGCGAACGCGTTGTACCCGGGCGAGGTGCTACGAAGCATCCACGTTCCGGCCGACGCCCTGCGCAAGCGGTACACACACCGACGCTTCACCCTGACGCACATGGGCCGGTCGACCATCTTCATGATCGCTACCCAGACGCCAGGCACCACCGACCTGCTGCTGACCATCACCGCGGGCACCACGCACCCCGTCCGGTTGGCCTTCGACACCGCGCCTGCCGCGGCCACGGTGCAGGACGCCGTCGACGCGATCGGCGACGACGTCTGGTTCGACGACCCCAACGGCACTCCGGACCACCGCCGCCATCTGGCGAAGTACTACGCCGAAGAGATCAGGGCCGAGCTGGCCGAGGAGGTCCTGGCATGAGTTATACCGTGAACGGCGACACGTTCGACGCCGAGCCCGACCCAGGACAGTGTCTCCGCACGTTCGTACGGTCGCTTGGGGTTCACGGCGTCAAGAAGGGTTGCGACGCAGGCGATTGCGGCGCCTGCACGGTGTGGCTGGACGGCGACCCGGTGCACAGCTGCATCACCCCGGCGTTCCGCGCAGAAGGCCGTGAGGTCACCACCATCGAAGGGCTCGGCACACCGGATGACCTGCATCCGATGCAGAGGCAGTTCCGCGAGGCCCCGGGATTTCAGTGTGGCTTCTGCACTGCGGGCATGATCATGACCTCGGCGACGTTCACCGACGAGCAGAAGCAAGACCTGCCGCGGGCACTGAAGGGAAACCTCTGCCGCTGCACGGGTTACCGCGCCATCGAGGACGCCGTCAACGGCGTCGCCGCGATCGAAGAGGCACTGCCCGGTCAGGCCGTCGGCACCAGCGTCGGTGCCCCTGCGGCCACCGGCGTCGTGACGGGCACCGTCGAGTTCACCATGGACACCGAGATGGAGGGCATGCTGCATCTGAAGGTGCTGCACTCGCCGCACGCGCACGCCCGCGTCGTGTCGATCGACAAGTCGGCCGCGCTGGCCGTGCCCGGCGTGCACCGGGTGTACACGTGGGAGGACGTCCCGCGGAAGCGCTACAGCACCGCGATCCACACCGATCACCTCGTCGACCCCGACGACACCTACATGCTCGACAACGTCGTTCGCTTCGCGGGGCAGCGGGTGGTTGCCGTGCTCGCCGACTCGGTCCGCGCCGCCGAGGAGGGTTGCAGCAAGGTCGTCGTGGAGTACCAAGTGCTGCCCGCGGTCTTCGACCCCGAGGAGGCGATGGCCGACGGCGCACCCCAACTGCACCGCTACGACGACCCGTTCGCCCATGACAAGGCCCACAACATCCTGCTCGAACTGCACGGCGAAATCGGTGATGCCGAAACCGGATTCGCGCAAGCCGATGTGATCCACGAGGGCACGTACTTCTCGCCGCGGGTACAGCACGCACACCTCGAGACGCACGGGTCGATCGCCTGGATGGAGGGCGGCCGGCTCAACGTGCGGACCAGCTCGCAGTCACCGTCGATCGCCAAGATCAAGCTGTCCCATCTGTTCGACCTGCGGCCCGATCAACTGCGGGTGTTCTGCATGCGGGTCGGCGGCGGATTCGGCGGCAAGCAGGAGCTGATCTCCGAGGACCTGCCCGCGCTGGCCACGCTCGACACCGGGCGCCCGGTGTGCTGGGAGTACACCCGCGAAGAGGAGTTCACCACCGCCTCGCCACGGCATCCGATGAAGTGCACGGTCAAGCTCGGGGCCAAGGCCGACGGAACGCTGACGGCGTTCGGATTCCGCAATGTGTCCAACACCGGCGCCTACGGCAATCACGGCGGAGAGACGCTGTTCGCCGCTGGCGCCGCGATCGCCCTCTACCGTTGTCCCAACAAGAAATTCGACGCCTGGTCGGTCTATACGAACACCGTGCCGAGCGGCGCGCTGCGCGGCTACGGGATGACGCAGCCCGCGTTCGCGGTGGAGTCCGCCATCCACGAGCTGGCGGTCAAACTCGACATGGACCCCGCGGAACTGCGGCGGCGCAACGTGATTCAGCCCGGTGACGGCATACTGGCGATCGCCGACCATCCCGACGACGTGACGTTCACCGAGGACGGCATCACGCAATGCATCGATCTGGTCGACGAGGCATTGCGGCTCGACGACAGCGGGCAGGACCTCGGCGACGACTGGCTGGTCGGCGCAGGCATCGCGTCCTCGATGCACGAAACCGCGCCACCCACCGACCACATCTCCGATGCGTGGGCCACGCTGCGCAATGACGGCATCTACGAGATCGCGGTCGGCACCGTCGAGTTCGGCGAAGGCACGTCGACCGCGCACGTGCAGATCGCGGCCACCCAGCTCGGCACCACACCGTCGCGGATACACCTCGTGCAGTCCGACACCGACCGTACCGGCTTCGACACCGGGGCGTTCGCCAGCGCCGGACTCTTCGTGGCCGGCAATGCGGTACTGAAGGCGTCCACCGCTCTGCGCGACCGCATTCTCGGCTTCGCCGCCGCGCACGCTGGGGTCGGCATCGACGCGTGCGCGATGGACGACGACGGAGTGGTGTGCGGAGACACCCGACTCTCGTTGACCGAACTCCTCGCGGCAGCAGCCAAGCGCGGCATCCGGTTCACCGAAGCCCGCAAGGCGTACGGGTCGCCGCGCAGCGTGACGTCCAACACGCACGGCTTCCGCATCGCCGTGCACCGGGTCACCGGCGAGATCCGGATCCTCTACAGCGTGCAGGCCGCCGACCCGGGGGTGGTGATCAACCCCGCCCAGGTGCGCGGTCAGATCGAGGGCGGCGTCGCCATGGGCATCGGCTTCGCATTGACCGAGAACTTTCACGTCGACGGCAAGGGCGTCATGGTCAACCCGAACCTTCGCAATTACCGGATCCCCACCTACGCCGACATTCCCAGGACGGAGGTGCTGTTGGTGAAGTCGACCGACTCGGTCGGACCGATGAAGTCCAAGGGCATGGCGGAGTGCTGCATCAACCCGGTGGCACCGGCGCTGGCCAATGCTCTCGAGGACGCCACCGGGGTGCGGTATCGCGACCTGCCCCTCACTCCCGAACGCATCTACAGCCGCCTGGGCTCCGACCGATTGCTCACGGCCACATGAACGAGTTGACGGAGACCGGCGGCGCAGCCACCGTCATCATCGGCGAACGAGTCCATCCCGGCTGCGAGCAGGAATTCATTGCCTGGCAGCACGAATTGAACGAGGCCGCCTCGCGTTACCCCGGATTCATCGGCGCCGAGGTCACCCCGCCGACTGCCGTGCAGCGGGACTGGGGGGTGATCTACCGCTTCGATTCCATCGCCAATGTCCAGGCCTGGATGAACAGCGCCACCCGTCAGGAAGGGCTCGCCGCAGGCCGGAAGTTCGTCGACGGTCCGCCCACCCAACAGGTCATCGGCGGTGCGGCAAAGCCTGCCGATCAGCTCGTCACCGTCGTCGTGACCCACCGCGTCAGTCCGGATGACGTCGATGACTTCCTGGCCTGGCAGGATCGACTTCGGCTGGCGGAGACCAACTTCGACGGTTTCCGCGGCGGCGAGCTGTTCCGCCCCATCGAGGGCGTGCAAGACGAGTGGACCGCGATGTACCGCTACGCCACCGCTGAAGATCTCGACACGTGGCTCCTCTCCGAGGAACGCAAGGAGCTCCTGGCCGAAGGCAAGAAGTTCTCAGACTTTCAGTTGCGCACCGTCGACAACTCGTTCGGAAGCTGGTTCGCCTTCGACGAGCACGGAGTCGAAGCGCCGCCGCCCTCGGACATCAGGACGTCGATCGCGGTGTGGGTGGGCCTGTACCCGACCGTGGTGTTCCTCTCTCTGGCGTTGTCACCGCTGAAGATGCCGCTCTGGCTCGGCCTGCTCATCGGAAACCTGCTGTCCAGCTTCGCCATGACCTTCCTGACGATGCCGTACTACGTGAATCCCCTGCTGAAGCGCTGGCTGCGCCCACCGCCGAATATGCCCAAGGCACAGACGAACTGGCGAGGCATCGGCATCGCGGCCGGCGCACTGCTGTTCTGGACCGTGGTCTTCTACCTGGTGACCAGGGTGTTCTGGCACCTGCCCTAGCGCCCGCCGAGCGGGACGGCGGACGGCACCCCGGGAATCATCGGCAGCGTCCCCACCAGCTTCGGTTCGAGGGTCGTCGCGTCCGGCCCGGACCGCCCCAGGGTGTACTTGCGGACCTCCTGACCGGCCGGCGTCAACCCCGCCACCAGCAGGTCGGCACCGTAGGTGGTGCTCGTCGTTGCCACCGTCACACCGGGTTTCGCGCCAGCGAACGGAGCGAACGACGCGATCTGGTTGTACTTGACGTTCTCCTCGTGATGGTTCGGGCTTTCCAGGTAGATGCTGGGCTGTCCGTCGAGCAGCGACCCGGTCGACCACACCCGCACGGTGCCCTCCCCGCCGAGCTGGCTGGTGACTATGGTCTTGGCACCGCCCTCCGCGCCAGCGACCCACCCCGTCGACAACGCGACCCCATCCTTGTAGTCCTCGTCGTACGCCAGGAACTCCGACGTGAGCTTCGGATCGGTGGGCTTGGTCACGTGCTGCGGCACCGTGCCGTTGGCCTGCGCCCGCGCCGTTGGCGTGTAGAGGTCCCATCGGAAGGACTTGATCAGCGGCGGATCGCCAGGTCCGGGTGCCGTCACCAGGGTCTCCCGGCCCGATCCAGCTTCGACCATGCCCGTGGCCAGCGTGACCCCGGATTGAGACCCCTGGTTGGGCGTGAAGGTCGAGAAGACCTCCGGTGCCTTGCCCTGCTCACTGGGCAGCGTCGAGGAGAACACCTTCACCTGTGACTCCATGCCTGGACCGGAGCCGACGATGATGTTGTCGGCCAGCGCATTTCCGTCGATGTCGGCGCCCGCAACGGACACCCCGCCCTTGAAGTCCGAGTCGAATGGGGCGAATCGGGTGAGCTCGGTCTTGAAGACCCCGTCCTTGGTGTTGTTGCCGTCGTATGCGACAACCTCAGGCGATGCACCCTTTCCGGTGCCGACGACGAGGTCGAGAATCATGTCCCCATTGACGTCCGCCATCGCCACCGACGGTGTGCCCTCGAAGTCGGGGAACGGGTACACGGTCTGCAACACCTTGTCGCCGTTGGCATCTCGGACCTGAACCGATGCCGGTTTACCGTGCCCGCCGGGAACTGCCACGGCATAGGTCGATACCTCGGGAATCACGCTGATGGTGGCCATCAGCCCGTTGTCCTCGTGGTTCAGGCGGTGGCAGTGGATCACGTAGGTACCGGCGTACTCCAGGAACTCCTGGCGCAGGGTCAGCGTGGCAGGCGTGCTCACGACGTGCATGTCGTTGAATATCGGTGCTGGAACGTTGACGTTGTCGAGTCCCCACGGTTCCACCCCCGTCTTGCCCCGGTTGGGGTCGTCGATCTCCATCACTTGAAAGTCGTTGACGTGGATGTGCATTGGATGCGCATCGTTGTTGAAGTTCGTGATCTTCCACTCCTCCACGGAGTTGAGTCGCGGCTGGATCAACGGGACGTTCGGGTAGCCGGCGGATTCGAACATGTAGATGACGGCCTTGGGGTCGTTGTGACTGGCCTTGTTCCCGCCGATCGTGTCGGTGATCGTCATCGCCCGCGTGACGTCGGGTGTCATCACCGACGTATCCACGAACGACGTGTACGCGTCGAGGTTTTGGCCCGGCTCGAAGGCGGTGGTCTGCCCCGGTCCGCTGGTGTCCGGCGTCGCGTGAATCAGCGTCTGGGTGGGGAACACGAAGAAACCGTCGGCGAAGCTCATGTATTTCGGATCCACGGTGAGCGTGCCGAGTACCGCGGGGGTGTTCTTGGAGCCGTTGTTCGTGTACACCACGCCGGGAAGCACGAGCGGCTTGGCCTCCGGGTTCGGCGGGAACTCCAGGACCAGATCACCTTCCTTGGGCATCGTCACCGCGATTGCATACCGCGAGCCGGGCGGGACGCTCAGCGTCGTGCCGTCCCCGTAGACCGGCCGTTGGACCTGTGTGTAGGGGTTGCCGTCCTGCCCCACGATGGTGAACTTCGGATGGTTCCCGGTGGCGGTCTCGGTCAGCCGGACTGTCATGTAACCGATGTCGCTGATGTTGGCCACTGCCCAGATCTCCGTCTGGCCCGGCTTGATCTTCAGCTCCGGCTGGAACTGGCCGTTGACGGTGAACTGCACGTCGCGCTCATTCTCCGGCAGTGCGTCATTCTCGGGGATCTTTACCGTCGGGCTGTCGAAGCTCATCAGGTTCGGCGGGATGAATTGGGTCTGGCCGCGGTTGTTGTGTGGCGACAGCGGTCCGGCCCACCAGGGGGTGAGGTATTGGGCGCCCATGCTGGTCTCGGCGATGTTCACCGGCGCCAGACTCGGCTGATAGGTCCCGTCCGCCAGTTGTGAACCCTCGGGCGGTTTGAGTGTGCTGACGAACTGTGGCCAGCTGTAGTTGTTGAGCTGGTGCCCCTTGCCCTTGCGGTCGAAGACGTAGTTGTACTGAAATGCCATGTCGCGCACGGGAATCTTGTTCTGCGTGACCACCGGCAGATTGCCGTCGGGGCGTCCGATCTCCAGCAGCCCGGCCAGGCCGGCGTAGGTCTGCTGGGTCGTCATCGTGTGCCGGTGACTGTGGTACCAGTACAGCCCGTTGGGCATGTTCTTCGGCACGTCGTAGACGTAGGTGTTGCCCATCCCTGCGGGGATGCTCAACAACACGTTGTCGGCATTTCCCGACGGGCTGACGTGCAAGCCGTGGGTGTGCAGATTGAGCGGCGCCTCTGTCAGCGTCGGCGGGTAGATCGGGACTTCGCCATTCGTCGGGGTGAACGCTGGGTCATAGAAGTCCTTTATCGTCAGGTTCTGCAAATCGTTGTCGTAGTGCACGATCAGTTTCTCGCCGGGGTCGACGCGCAGCGTGGGGGCTGGATAGAGGTTGTCACCCTTGGTCGAGCCGTCCGAGGCCGTTCCCTTGATCAGGTCGAAGCCGAACACCAGGAAGTTGGTCACCGGCTCCTTGACGGTGTCCAGGTTGACGGTGCCCTGGTGTGCCGACAGCCGGACCTCGAGCACGCCGTCCTTGCTGGACAACCGGACCGGCTCGCGGAACGGCGCCGGTTTGCCATCCGGTCCGGCATTCACGCCCGGCGGCGGACTGGCCGCCTCCTTCGGTTGCGACGTGCAACTCGTCAGCATCGCGGCCATCGCCACGGTGGTCACGAGCGCCAGAATCGATTTCACTGAACGAAGCGGCATGACGCCCCTCAAGGCTACGGCCAGCACCAGACGCTGGGCCCTGAGGAACCCTACACAGCAAACTCTGCCGAATTAGCGTTTCCGAAAATTATCGATCCTGCGTGCAGCCACCTGGCTACAGCTTGGTCTCCTGCGCCGACAGCGCCATCCAAACGCCGTCCTGCAGCACGGTGTTGACCCCGTGGATCACGGCGGTGTCACCAGCGACGTCGACGAACTGTTCGGAGGCATTGAACGAGAACGGCAACGGTTCCATGGCCGCGATCTCCTGCCCGCGGTCGAACATCTGCCCGTCCGCGTTCACATGGCGGAAGGTGGGGCTCAGGATCGCTTCGATGGTCGGCCGGTCGCCGGACATGATGGCCGTCTCATTCGACTCCTCGGCCGGTTGGGGCTCGGAGCATAGGCACGGACATGTCAATTTCATGGCGGGTTTGCCGAGGAACGACGCCGGCCTTGCTAGGTTGACGGCAGTGTTCGCCGAACTGATCCCGCTGGCCCTGGTGGTCGCCCTGTCGCCACTGTCGATCATCCCGGCGGTGCTGGTTCTGCATGCGCCGAGACCGAGGCCGACAGGGTTGGCGTTCCTCATCGGCTGGATCCTCGGACTTGCCGCGTTGACACAGATCTTCATCGAGGTGTCGAACCTGTTCGGCGGCGGACTGGACAAACCTCCGAGCTGGGCGTCGTACGTTCGCATCGTGGCGGGCGCCGCGCTGATCGCGTTCGGGATCTACAAGTGGGTGACGCGCAAGCGCTCGGAGCACTCGCCGAAGTGGATGAACAGCTTCGCCAAGATCACCCCTGGCCGGGCCTTCATCACCGCGATCATCCTCGTCGTCGTCAACCCCAAGGTGCTGTTCATGTGCGCCGCAGCGGGTTTGGCGATCGGCACCGAAGGTTTGGGCCGGAAGGGCGCAGCGCTGGGCCTGGTGTATTACGTGGCGATCGCCGCTTCCACGGTCGCGCTCCCCATCGTGGCCTACGCGGTGTCCGGCGACCGCCTCCATCAGCCGCTGGTCAGGCTCAAGGACTGGATGGAACGCCAGCACGCCACCCTCATCGCCGCCATCCTGGTCGTTCTCGGTCTATTGGTGCTGTACAAGGGAATTCACGGGCTGTAGAGATGCTGCCCCGTGACCGGGGCACTCTCGGCCAATTGTTGCCACAGGGCGCTGCTGCGGTCGACGGCCTTCTTCTCCGGCGCCGGTGGGACGACGGCGATTGTGGTGCTGACCTGCTGGGCGATCGCCGGCGCGGTGTTGATCATCATCGCCGGGGTTCCGCCGGGGCTCGAGGTCGACCGCGTAACTACACTCGGGCGGCGTGGGACTCGACGATCGCGACGCGCTGACGACGCTGCGTGACGCGGTGGACCCGGAGCGCGATTCGGACGACCTGATTCACCGGTTCTACACTCGCTGGTTCGCCACCGACATCTCCGCCCGCGATCTCTTCCCCCCCGACATGGCCCAACAGCGCGCGGTCTTCGGCCGCGCGTTGACGTGGCTGTTCGGCGAGCTGATCGAGCAGCGTGCGGAGGAGCCCGTCGCGTTCCTGGCGCAGCTGGGCCGTGATCACCGTAAGTACGGTGTCACCCAACGTCATTACGACATCATGCACGACGCGCTGCTGCGCACCCTGCAGGACCATCTGATCGAGCGGTGGGACGACCGGCTGGCCTCGGCGGCCCGCGACGCGGTAGCACTGCTCGTCGGCGTCATGCGCGGCGCCGCCGATGCGGAGAAGGGCCCGCCCTACCGCGACGCAGAGGTCGTCGAACACATCCGCGCCACCCGCGACGTGTCGATCGTGCGGCTCCAGCTCGACCGCCCGCTGTACTACCACCCCGGCCAGTACGTCACCGTCGAGATTCCCCAGTGGCCACGACGGTGGCGCCATCTCAGCCCGTCGATACCCGCCGACCGCGACGGCGCCATCGAGTTTCACATCCGATCGGTCAGGGGCGGCATGGTCAGCACCGC
>NZ_JAVRPS010000234.1:0-17569 GCF_032162105.1 Mycobacterium sp.
ACCGGGGGCAGGAAGCCGAGATCGGCCATGTGGTCGGCCTCGTCGAGCACGGTGATCTCCACCGCGGACAGGTCGGCGTGGCGGGACTGCATGTGGTCCTCGAGCCGGCCGGGGCAGGCGATGACGATGTCGACGCCCTCCCGCAGCTTGGCGATCTGTGGGCCAGGTCCGACGCCACCGAAGATGGTGACCGAGCGCAGGTTCATGGCCTTGGCCAGCGGCGCCAGCGCGGCGTCGATCTGTGCGACGAGTTCGCGTGTGGGGGCCAGGATCAGGGCGCGGGGACGACCGGCCCGGCGGGGGGTCGTGCTGCTCGCCAGGCGGGCGACCACGGGCAGCAGGAAGGCATAGGTCTTGCCGGAGCCGGTGCGGCCGCGGCCGAGTACGTCACGGCCTGCCAACGAATCAGGCAGCGTCGCAGCCTGAATCGGGAAGGCGTTGTCGATGCCGTTGGCGGCCATGGCCGCGACGACGTCAGTGGGAAGGCCGAAGTCGGCGAAGCTGGGCATGGCGTTGGCGCCGGGCTCAGAAATGCCCTCAGAAATGGGCTCGGAAATGGGCATGGAAACAGACAAGGGTGAAACTCCGAAAGTTGAAAGGTCGTCCTGCCCGGCGCGGGTGACTTCCCGCGGCGCTCGGTATGACGAGAAAGAAGCGGCAAAAGGCAGAACAGACGATGCCGCTGAAGATCAGACTACCGGACGAACCCGGTTCGCCCGAATCACGAGACGAGCGTCACCAATTCCTCGACGTAACGGGTCTGTTCGGCCGCGTCGGCGGCGAGGGGATGCACCAACAGCGTCGTCACGCCCGCTTCGGCGTAGGCGGCAAGCCGTTCCTTGACGAACCCGGGTGGGCCCACCAGGGATGTGTTGCGCACCAAGTCGTCTGGCACCGCGGCGATGGCCTCGGTCTTCTTGCCCGCCAGGTAGAGGTCCTGGATCTCGTTCGCGACCTCGCCGAAGCCGTAGTTGGTGGCCAGATTGTGATAGAAGTTCTTGCCCCTGGCGCCCATCCCGCCGATATACAGCGCCAGTTGGGGTTTCGCCCACGCCAACCGGTCCTCGACGTCGTCGCCGATGGCCAGGTTGGCCGAGACCATGACGTCCAGAGGCCCCAGTGCCGCGTCGCGCTTTGCGAACCCGGCGCGCAGCGCGTCGCCCCATACCGCGTCGGCCTTCTCGGGATAGAAGAACACGGGTTGCCAGCCTTCGGCGATCTCGGCGGTCAGCTCGACGTTCTTGGGGCCAAGCGCGGCGACCGTGATCGGGATGCGTTCCCGCACCGGGTGATTGATGAGGTGCAGCGGCTTGCCCAAGCCGGTGCCACGGTCGGCGGGCAGCGGAATCTGATAGTACTTGCCGTCGTAGGTGACGTCCTCGCGACGCCACACCTGGCGACAGATGTCGATCACCTCGCGCGTTCGGCCCATCGGGGCGTCGAATGGGACGCCGTGGAAGCCCTCCATCACCTGCGGGCCGGACGTGCCGATGCCCAGCCGGAACCGACCGTCGGAGACGTAGTCGAGGCCCGCCGCCGTCATGGCGAGCAGAGTCGGGGTGCGGACATAGATCGGGACCACGCCGGAGCCGAGCTCGATGGTGGAGGTCTTGGCCGCCAGGTAACCGAGCTGGCTGATGGCGTCGAACGAGTAGGCCTCGGCGACGAGTGCGATGTCGACACCGCGCTTCTCGAACTCGACGACCTGGTCAGCGGCTTCGCGGAAGCCGCCGGCGTAGCTCAGAAAGATTCCGGTGCGCATCGTTGGTTTATACCACCCACCGGTTGGTTGGTTCCCGCCGGTCGGGCGCCAGCAGGGCGAGCCGACATCCTGGCTGCCCGGATGGTTGCGGTTTCCTCGGTCCAATTCCATCGGCGTTTGGAAATCCACAGGAATTCACCTGATGAGTGTCATCACAGTATTTAGCCATGTCACAAACGGCGCAATGCGAGCGGCTTTGTTTGCCATACACGCCACCGCAACGTCGGCCTTCGAAACTGTTCGCCCGATTGTCGTATGCGCGGCTTTACGTCGCGAAGGACGGCTACCAGCGCCGTTGACGATGTGCCACCGGAGCGCACGAATTTGCTGTGGGCTCATCGCCGTTCGCCGATTCGGATTGCAATGCAGCGCGTCGTGCATCCATAATGAGTTGGCTGCAATGAGTTGGCTGCACCTCTTCGTCGTCGTGGAATGGTCCTGCGTCACAAGGCCCCTTTTCGCGAGTTAGCTCTGATTGGGGATCGATGGCATTGTCCGCGCTCGAGCAGAAGTCGGCGCTGATCACCGGCATTACGGGACAGGATGGCTTTTACCTCGCGGAGCTGTTGCTAGCGAAAGGCTATCGGGTTTTCGGTCTTCTGCGCGGCCAGAACAACCCCAAGGCGGCGGCCCTTGCTCGCGACCTGCCTGCGCTCCGGCTCGTCTCCGGCGATCTGCTCGACGCCTCGAGCATGATCCGGGCGATGACGATTACTAAGCCAGACGAGGTCTACAACCTCGGGGCAGTGTCGTTCGTACCGCATTCGTTTACGAATCCCCGACTGGTCGCTGACGTCAACGGCGGCGGAGTGCTCAACGCGTTGGAGGCGATCCGGTTCTATCAGGATCTATCCGGCAGGCAGGTCCGCTTCTACCAGGCGTCGACCTCGGAGATGTTCGGCAAGGTCCAGGACATCGTCCAGTCGGAGAAGACTCTGTTGTGGCCACGATCCCCGTACGGCGTGGCGAAGGCGTACGGCCACCACTTGACGATCAACTACCGCGAGTCCTACGGACTGCACGCGAGTTCGGGCATCCTGTTCAATCACGAATCACCGCGGCGCGGTTTGGAATTCGTCACTCGCAAGGTCGCGCACGGGGTGGCCAGGATCTCGCTGGGACTGCAGGACACCATCGCATTGGGCAACTTGGACACCCAACGTGACTGGGGCTTCGCCGGCGACTACGTCGAGGCGATGTATCTGATGCTTCAACAGGACCAGGGCGACGATTACGTGATCGCCACTGGCGAAACGCATTCGATCTCGGAGCTGCTCGACGCCGCGTTCAGCGTGGTCGGCATCTCGGATTGGGCACGGCATGTGGAGCTCGACCCGGCCTTCGCCCGGCCCTCTGAAGTCGACGTCTTGGTCGGCGACGCCAGTAAGGCGAATTCAATACTCGGCTGGAAGCCGAAGGTGTCGTTCCTCGAACTCGTCGAGATGATGGTGCAACACGACATCGCGCGGCAAGCAGCCGCGGCTTAGACATTAGGTGTCTAGCCCTTGAGCAGGGCTACCACCTTGTCCTCGATGGTGACGGGCTCAGCGTCCGGGTCCGGCGGCGCCGTCTTCGGCAGCACGACCTCGGGATCGCTGAAGTCCTTGTAGGTCTTGTCACCGGCGAGGGTGTGCAGCAGGTAGCCGGTCAACAGCGCGCGGACCACCTTCTGGGTGCTGCGGTCCGCGCCGGGAAGCCCGACCACGCGGGTTAGGCGGAAGCCCTCGACCAGCCCGCCGGGCTTGGCCTTGGCCACCGTGCGCACCGTCGCGGCCTTCCACGCCGCCGACAGGTCCACCGCGTGCGACCGGATGTTGGTCGGGTCGGTCTGGGCCGTGAGGATCAGTCCCGGCACGCGCAGGCCCGCTGCGGGTTGCGCGGCCGGAGGTTGCGTCACGGCGGGGAAGAGCGCCGCGGCCGCCTTCAACCTGTTCGGCATGCCCGCGGCGGTGAACACGGCCGCCGACCCTCCGAAACCGTGGCCGACGACGCCGAGCTTGGTGGGATGAACGCTGATCTTGCCGGTGCCCAGTCGCACACCCGCGATGATGTCGAGCGTCGTGCCCAGGTCGAACGCCAGATTCAGCACCGACGGCGCGACGCCGGTCTCGGTGTTCGGCGCCGCCGCGACGATGCCCCACGATGCCAGGTGTTCGAGGGTGCCGTGGTAGCGGTCAGCGCCCGCGAGCCAGTCGTGGCCGAACGCCACACCCGCCAGGTTCATCCCCGATTCGGGGGTGTAGACGACGCCCGGTAGGCCGGCAAAGGCCAGGTCACCCCGCAGAACTCGGTGCGGGCCCCGCCGCGTCAACGCAGCGAAGAGCTTCTTCGTCTTGGCCACCCGTTGAACCTATCTCACTAACGCCGCCCACCAACCCCTGCCCACCGGCCCCTGCCCACTCGCCCGTGCGTTGGGTTCCGTGGATGAAAGTGCGTCCGCCGGTCGCGATCTTCCTCTTCGTCCTTGGTGGCGCCGCGGCTCTGGTCGGCGACCACGCCCCCACGTGGTGACCGCCCTGATGCACGCGGCGCCTGCGGTGCCCGCGAGCGCTCTGATCTGCGCGCTGGCGGTGATCTACCTGGTGTGCCTCGGCGACGGCCCCTCGGTGGTCTGCGGGGCGCTTGCCGCTGTCGTGGGGCCGGTGGTGGAGATCGCGCTGGTCGAAGTCGGCGTGTTCCGGTACGCCGAGTCGTGCGATCAGCTGTTCGGGGTGGGGCCGTGGCTGGTTCCGCTGTACTTCGCGTTCGGCGTGGTCGCCGCCCTGCTCGGCGAGCTTGCTGCCCGGTCCGACACTGCAGCCGGAACGGTTCGGGGGCGGCGGCTGCACTATCCTTGATGCTCGTGTGCGGAATCGTCGGCTACGTCGGGCAGCGTCCTGCCAGGGGCATCGTCGTGGATGCGCTGCGCCGGATGGAGTACCGCGGATACGACTCGTCGGGCGTTGCGCTGCTCGACGGCGCAGGCGGGCTGACCGTCCGTCGCCGCGCGGGACGCCTGGCCAACCTGGAGGCCGCGCTCGAGGAGACCGACGCCGGTGTGCTCGCAGGCAGTACGGGCATGGGCCACACCCGCTGGGCCACCCACGGCCGCCCGACGGATCGCAACGCCCACCCCCACCGCGACGCCGCAGGCAAGATCGCCGTCGTCCACAACGGGATCATCGAGAACTTCGCGGCCCTGCGCGCCGATGTCGAGGCCTCCGGCGTCGAGTTCGCCAGTGACACCGACACCGAGGTCGCCGTCCACCTCGTCTCCGAGCAATACCGCCACGGCGACACCGCGGGCGACTTCCCCGCCTCGGTACTGGCCGTGCTGCGACGCCTCGAGGGTCACTTCACGCTGGTCTTCGCCAACGCCGACGAGCCAGGCATGATCGTCGCCGCGCGGCGGTCCACGCCGTTGGTGATCGGCGTCGGCGATGGCGAAATGTTCATCGGCTCCGACGTCGCCGCGTTCATCGAGCACACCCGCGACGCCGTCGAGCTCGGCCAGGACCAGGCGGTGGTGATCACCGCCGACGGATACCGAATCAGTGACTTCGACGGCAATGATGAGACCGCGAGCGCGCGCCACTTTCACATCGACTGGGATCTGTCCGCCGCCGAGAAGGGCGGCTACGAGTACTTCATGCTCAAGGAGATCGCCGAGCAGCCCGCGGCGGTCGCCGACACCCTGCTCGGCCACTTCATCGACGGCCGGATCGTGCTCGACGAGCAGCGCCTGTCGGATCAGGAGTTGCGCGAGGTCGACAAGGTGTTCGTGGTGGCGTGCGGTACCGCGTACCACTCCGGGCTGCTCGCCAAGTACGCGATCGAGCATTGGACCCGGCTGCCCGTCGAGGTGGAGCTCGCGAGTGAATTCCGGTACCGGGACCCGGTTTTGGACCGCAGCACGCTCGTCGTCGCCATCTCGCAGTCCGGTGAAACCGCCGACACGCTGGAAGCCGTCCGCCATGCCAAGGAGCAGAAGGCCAAGGTGCTGGCGATCTGCAACACCAACGGCAGCCAGATCCCGCGCGAGTGCGACGCGGTGCTCTACACCCGCGCAGGACCCGAGATCGGCGTGGCGTCCACCAAGACCTTCCTGGCGCAGATCGCCGCCAACTACCTCGTCGGCCTCGCACTGGCCCAGGCGCGCGGCACCAAATACCCCGACGAGGTCGAGCGCGAGTACCACGAACTCGAGGCGATGCCCGATCTCGTCAGCCGGGTGCTGACCTGCATGGAGCCTGTCGCGGAACTGGCCCGCCGGTACGCGTCGTCGCCGACCGTGCTGTTCCTTGGTCGCCACGTCGGCTACCCAGTCGCGCTCGAGGGAGCGCTCAAGCTCAAGGAATTGGCGTACATGCACGCCGAGGGTTTCGCCGCAGGCGAGCTCAAGCACGGGCCGATCGCGCTGATCGACGACGGCCTGCCCGTCATCGTCGTGATGCCGTCGCCGAAGAACGCCGCGATGCTGCATTCCAAGTTGATGAGCAACATCCGCGAGATTCAGGCCCGCGGCGCGATCACCATCGTGATCGCCGAGGAGGGCGACGACACGGTGCGGCCCTACGCCGATCACCTGATCGAAATCCCGGCCGTCTCAACGCTCTTCCAGCCGCTACTGTCGACGATCCCGCTGCAAGTGTTCGCCGCCGAGGTGGCCCGCGCCCGTGGCTACGACGTCGACAAGCCGCGCAACCTGGCCAAGTCCGTCACCGTCGAGTAGGCCGCGTGGATCTCGTCGTCCCGACGCCCCAGGTGGCGCCGCGCTCCGGCCGGGGACGTCTCGGGCACTTCGTCGGCGACGTAGACTACGACGGCTTCGCGCACTACCTTCAGGCCTACCAGACCGGCATGGCCGGGCTACCACCGTTCAGTGCATTGGCCGACGTGCCAACGAGTTTCGGCACGGTGCGCGCCTACCGGTTCGACGGACCCGCCGAGAATTCCAGCACCCCGGTCGTCCTCCTGCCCGGCCGCAACGCCTCGACGCCGATGTGGCGGGCCAACCTGCCCGGCGTACTGGAAGGCCGCACCGCGTACTGCGTCGACCTGCTCGGCGAGGCCGGGCTCTCGGTACAGGAGAAGCCGATCACCGGGCCCGACGATCAGGCGCAGTGGCTCGACGAGACGCTGGCCGGACTTGGACTGGATGCCGCGCACCTGATGGGGGTGTCGATCGGCGGGTGGACGGCCACCGACTGTGCCGTCAGACGCCAGGGCCGGGTGGCGTCGTTGGTGCTTCTCGATCCGGCGATGACCTTCGCGCGGATTCCTCTCAAGACCGCGTTGGTATCCGGGGCGCTGTTCGCTCCGAGTGTGCCCGAAGCGCTGCGCCGCCGCGTTCTCAACGGCGAGTATCCCGAGGAGATCGCCGCGCGGTCACACCGCTTCTGGGCCGACGTTGCCTAGCCCGGCGATGAACTCGGTGTGGCCGAAGAGGCCGGGTAGTCCGCCGGTGTGCATCAGCACTACCGTCGATTCCGGCTCGATTTGCCCATCGTCGACCTCCGCGATGAGCCCGGCCAGCGCACGCCCGGTGTAGACCGGATCGAAGACGATGCCCTCCGTGCGTGCGGCCAACGCCAGCGCGGCGGTGACTTCGGGGGTGACTCGCCCATATCCGGCGCCGACCTGGTCCATGCGGATCCGCAGACTCGTGGGTGCCGGATCGTGGACCGGAAACAGCGCGCGCACCGCGCGGTGCGGGTCGGTGACCGCACCGCAATGCACCCCGAGCACCCGTTGCGCCCCGAAGCCCCGAACCAGCCCGGCCATCGTGGCGCCCGACCCCACAGCGACCACGACGTGGTCGGGACCAACACCCTGGGAGAGGATTTCGCGCGTGGCGTCCAGGTAGGCATTGGTCGTCAGAGGCGTTGAGCCGCCGAACGGTATCACCGCCGGACGGCGACCAGCGTTCACCAACTCGGCGGCGACCTCGTCCACCCGCGCCCGAAGCGCGGCCTCGCCACCGTCAGCCGACCACACGATCGATGCCCCGAACAGGGCATCCAGGGCGAGGTTGCCGGTCAGTTGTCCCGGGTCGGGGCGGCTGCCTGCCAGTACCAGCACCACGTGTAGGCCAAGGCGGGCGCCGGCAGCAGCGGTCAATCGAGCATGGTTGGACTGAGCCGCGCCGCTGGTGATCAGGGTGTCCGCGCCGGCGGCAAGGGCTTGGGCACACGTCCACTGCAGCTTGCGCACCTTGTTGCCGCCCCCGCCAAGCCCGATCAGGTCATCACGCTTGATCCAGAGGCCGTCGGGAGCCAAGCCGACCGCTGCCGACAGGCGAGGTGCGGGCTCGAGAGGAGTCGGCCCGGTGAGCAGCTGCACCGGCGTGGGTTCTGCTTCCATCCAGTCCCATGCTAGGGCCTCGGCGGTCGCATTACTCAGAGTGGCAGTGCTTCCCAGGGGGAGCACGTAGCCTTGGTGACGATGCGGCACTACTACTCCGCGGATGCGATCCGCGCGGCAGAGGCGCCGCTGCTGCGAAGCCTCCCCGACGGTGCCCTCATGCGCAGGGCCGCCCATGGACTGGCCACTGCGATCGCCCGCGAACTCAAGTCCCGCACCGGTGCGATCGCCGGTCGGCGGGTGTGCGCGGTCGTCGGCTCAGGAGACAACGGCGGCGACGCGCTGTGGGCCGCAACGTTCCTGCGCCGTCGCGGCGTGAGCACCACCGCCGTCGTGCTCAACCCTGACCGCGTACACGCCGCGGCGCTGGCGGCGTTCATCAGGCCCGGTGGTCGTGTCGTCGAAACCCTGCCAGCCGCAACCGATCTGGTGATCGACGGTGTGGTCGGGATCTCCGGCTCGGGACCGCTGCGTCCCGCCGCGGCCGAGGTGTTCGCCGCCGTCGACGCCGCGGGCATCCCCGTCGTCGCGGTGGACCTGCCCAGCGGTATCGACGTCGAGACCGGTGCGGCGGACGGACCGCACGTCCACGCCGCGCTCACGGTGACGTTCGGCGGCCTCAAACCGGTTCATGCCCTTGGGGATTGCGGACGCGTCGAGTTGGTCGACATCGGCCTCGACCTTCCCACCACCGATCTGGTCGGTGTCGACGCCGCCGACGTCGCCGGGCGCTGGCCGGTGCCGGGCGCCGCCGACGACAAGTACTCGCAGGGCGTCACCGGCGTGCTGGCCGGTTCGGCGGCCTACCCGGGGGCGGCGATCCTGTGCACCGGCGCCGCCGTCGCGGCGACGTCGGGGATGGTGCGCTACGCAGGCAGCGCGGCAGCCGAGGTGGTCTCGCACCGGCCCGAGGTCGTCGCCGCACCGACCGTGAGCGCGGTGGGCCGGGTTCAGGCGTGGGTGGTGGGGCCCGGCCTCGGCACCGACGAGGCAGGCGCCGCAGCGCTGTGGTTCGCACTCGATACCGACCTGCCGGTGATCGTCGACGCCGACGCTCTGACGATCCTGGCCGCCCACCCCGACCTGGTGGCCAAGCGCGACGCACCGACCGTGTTGACCCCGCACGCGGGGGAGTTCGCCCGGCTGGCAGGCCATCCGCCGGGAGACGACCGGGTCGCGGCCACCCGACGCCTGGCCGACGCGTTCGGCGCCACTGTCCTGCTCAAGGGCAACGTCACGGTGATCGCCGAATCCGGCTCGGCGGGACACGTCTACCTCAACCCCGCAGGCCAGTCCTGGGCGGCCACCGCCGGATCCGGCGACGTGCTGTCCGGCGTCATCGGTGCGCTGCTCGCCGCCGGACTGCCCACCGGTGAGGCCGCGGCCATGGCCGCGTTCGTGCACGCCAGGGCGGCCAACCTGTCGGCGGCCGATCCGGGACCCAGGCCCGTACCGACGTCGGCCGCGCGCATCCTCGAACACCTACGTGCCGCGATCGCGAGCTTGTAGCCATCCAACGAAGGGAATCGCCATGTCCGCGAGGCACACCCCGGCACCATCGATCTCCCCGGCGTACACCGGCCGGTTCTCCATGGCGCCGGTCCCCACGCTGAGGCTGCCCGACGAGTGCATGGACCCGCAGACGGCGTATCGGTTCATCCACGACGAACTCATGCTCGACGGGAGCTCGCGGCTCAACCTCGCCACCTTCGTCACCACGTGGATGGACCCCGAGGCCGAGAAGCTGATGGCGGAGACCTTCGACAAGAACATGATCGACAAGGACGAGTACCCCGCGACCGCGGCGATCGAGCAGCGCTGCGTGTGCATGGTCGCCGACCTGTTCCACGCCGAGGGGCTGCGCGACGACGACCCGGCCAGCGCGATCGGGGTATCCACGGTCGGGTCCAGTGAGGCCGTCATGCTGGCCGGCCTGGCGATGAGCTGGCGCTGGCGTGAGAAGGCCGGCGGTGGAAAGGACGGCTGGCGTTCCAGAAGGCCGAATCTGGTGATGGGTTCCAACGTGCAGGTGGTCTGGGAGAAGTTCTGCCGGTACTTCGACGTCGAGCCGATCTACCTCCCGATGGAGGAGGGCCGCTACGTCATCACCCCCGAGCAGGTGCTCGACGCCGTCAACGAGGACACCATCGGCGTCGTCGCAATCCTCGGCACCACCTACACCGGCGAGTTGGAACCGATCGCGGAGATCTGCGCGGCCCTGGACAAGCTGGCCGCCGACGGCGGCGTGGACGTGCCGGTGCACGTCGATGCCGCGAGCGGCGGCTTCGTCGTGCCCTTCCTGCACCCCGAGGTGGTCTGGGACTTCCGCCTGCCAAGGGTGGTGTCGATCAACGTCAGCGGCCACAAGTACGGCCTGACCTATCCGGGCATCGGCTTCGTGGTGTGGCGCAGTTCGGAATACCTGCCGGAGGAACTGGTGTTCCGGGTCAACTACCTCGGCGGGGACATGCCGACGTTCACGCTGAACTTCTCCAAGGGCGGCAATCAAGTCATCGGTCAGTACTACAACTTCCTGCGGCTGGGCCGCAGCGGTTACACGCAGGTGATGAACGCTCTGTCGCAGACGGCCCGGTGGCTCGGCGATCAGCTCCGGGCGAGCGAGCACTTCGAGGTGGTCTCCGACGGATCGGCGATCCCAGTCGTGAGCTTCCGATTGTCGGGCGATCGCGGATACACCGAGTTCGACGTCTCACACGCCCTGCGCTCCTACGGCTGGCAGGTACCCGCGTACACGATGCCGGACAACGCGAACGACGTCACGATGCTGCGCGTCGTGGTGCGAGAGGGTTTCTCCGCCGACCTGGCCAGGGCGCTCAAGGACGACGTGATCACCGCGCTGAAGTCCCTCGACGAGCTCAAGCCTGCGGGGCATTTCGACACGTTGCAGCCGTTCGCCCACTAGGCCCGACGGCCCCCGGAGCCGCCCTCTGGGACAATCGAGGGTGGTGACATGACCATGCAGACGACACAGCTCACGACATCGAACCCCGCCGCACAGGCGGTGGTCGACCTCGACGCCATCGCACACAACGTGCGCCTCCTGCGCGAACACGCGGGTTCGGCCCAGGTGATGGTGGTGTTGAAGGCCGACGGATACGGCCACGGCGCCACCCAGGTGGCCAGGGCCGCGCTGGCCGCGGGAGCCGCCGAACTCGGTGTCGCGACCCTGGACGAGGCGCTCGCGATACGGCGCGACGGCGTCACCGCCCCGCTGTTGGCGTGGCTGCACCCCCCTGGCACGGACTTCGCGCCTGCGCTGACCGCCGACGTGCAGGTGGCCGTGTCGTCGGCGCGCCAACTCGGCGACCTGCTCGACGCCACGACCCGCACCGGACGTACCGCGACCGTGACGGTCAAGGTCGACACCGGGCTGAGCCGCAACGGTGCGGGCAGTGCCGAGTTCGCCCTGCTGCTCCCCGTGCTGGCGCGGGCGCGCACCGACGACGCCATCCGGCTGCGCGGCATCATGTCGCACCTGGCCTGCGGCGACGATCCCGACAGCCCGGTCAACGATATTCAGGCCCAACGGTTCTCGGAGCTCCGGACGCAGGCCCGCGAGGCCGGCGTCGAGTTCGAGGTGGCCCACCTGTGCAACTCACCCGCGGCGATGACCCGTCCCGATCTGGCCTACGACATGGTCCGGCCCGGCATCGCCGTCTACGGCCAGACGCCGATCGCGGCGCGCGGCGACATGGGCCTACGACCCGCGATGACCCTGAAATGCCCTGTCGCGCTGATCCGTTCGATCAAGGCGGGTGACGGTGTCTCCTACGGCCACACCTGGATCGCCGACCGGGACACCACCGTGGCACTGCTGCCGATCGGTTACGGCGACGGCGTCTTCCGCAGTCTCGGCGGGCGCATCGACGTGCTCATCAACGGGCGGCGGCGGCGCAGCGTCGGACGCATCTGCATGGACCAGTTCGTCGTCGATCTCGGGCCAGGACGCGCCGACGTGGCCGAGGGCGACGACGCCATCCTCTTCGGCTCGGGCGCGCACGGCGAGCAGACCGCGCAGGACTGGGCCGAACTGCTCGACACCATCAACTACGAGGTGGTCACCAGCCCGCGGGGCCGGATCACCCGGACCTACCGCGGCGGTCCCGGAATCGATGCGACGGGCGCGAACCGTTGAGCGATGAGGAAATTCGGCGCCGCGGCCGGATCCGGAATGCGCGCTGGTTGGCGGGCGTGGCCGGCATCGCTGCCGTCGGCGGCCTTGCGGGCACGACGGTGGCCCGTTCGCTGACCCGCCGCCTCACCGACGACGATCCCTATAGCGGGGAGGACTTCGAACTGCTCGACGCCGACCGCAGCTACGTGGTGACCACGGCCGACGGGGTGCCGCTGGCCGTTCGAGAGGTCGGCCCGGCGGACGCGCCCCTCACGGTCGTGTTCGCCCACGGCTTCTGTCTTCGGATGGGCGCATTCCACTTTCAGCGGGCCCGGCTGACCGAGCAGTGGGGTCCCCAGGTCCGGATGGTGTTCTACGACCAGCGCGGCCACGGTCAGTCCGGCGAGGCCCCGACCGAGTCCTACACCGTCCCCCAACTCGGCCAGGATCTGGAGGCCGTGCTGGCGGTGATGGCCCCACGCGGACCGGTGGTGCTCGTCGGGCACTCGATGGGCGGCATGACCGTGCTGGCCCACGCCCGCCAGTACCCGCAGCGCTACCGCAACCGGATCGTCGGAGTCGCGCTGATCTCCACGGCGGCAGAAGGTATTTCGCATTCGCCGTTGGGCGAGATCCTGCGAAACCCTGCACTCGAGGCGGCCCGCTTCGCGGTGCGGTACGCGCCCAAGACCGTGCACCGCACCCGCGGCGCCGCCCGGTCGATGATCGGTCCGGTGCTGCGCGCGGCGTCCTACGGCGACGAGGAGATGAGCCCGAGCGTCGTCGCGTTCTCCGAGCGGATGATGCACGACACGCCGATCGCCACGGTGGTCGGCTTTCTGCACGCGCTCGAGGTGCACGACGAGACGCAGGCCCTGGCCGTTCTCGCCAAGGTGCCGGCCCTGATCGTGTGCGGTGACCATGACCTGCTGACACCGAAGGAGTCCTCCGAATCGATGGCGGAGGCGCTGCCGAAGTCCGAGCTGGTGATCGTCGGCGGCGCAGGACATCTGGTCCAGCTCGAACAACCGGAGATCGTGGACGACGCGCTGGTGCGCCTGGTCGAGCGTGCGACGCCGTCCAAGCTCATTGCGCTGACCCGACGGCTGCGTGACCGGGCCCGCAACCATGGCTGACCCTCGAGTCGGTCTCCTCGAAGGCACCGCCGAACTGCCCACCGCGGCGGACACCGTCGCGTTCGGCGCTCGGCTCGGCGCCGACCTGCGCGCGGGCGACGTGGTGGTGCTGTCCGGCCCGCTGGGTGCGGGAAAGACCGTGCTGGCCAAGGGAATCGCGCAGGCCATGGACGTCGAGGGCGCGGTGACGTCGCCGACCTTCGTGCTGGCCCGAGTGCACCCGCCGCGGCGCCCCGGCACGCCGGCCCTCGTGCACGTCGACATCTACCGGTTGCTCGATCATCCCGGCGCCGACCTGCTCGCCGAACTCGACTCGCTGGACCTCGACACGGATCTGGACGACGCCGTTGTGGTGGTCGAATGGGGGGAGGGCCTCGCGGAACGCCTCTCCGAGCGCCACCTCGACATCCGGCTCGAGCGCGGCCGGGACACCGATGTCCGCACTGCTGTGTGGCGGTGGAATCTTGGGGCGAGCGAAGCGACGGGGGATGTGACGCCGTGACCACGATCGTGCTGGCCATCGACACCGCAACCCCTGCCGTGACCGCCGGGGTGATCAGGCGCGGCCCGTCGGGCGTCGACGTGCTTGCCGAACGCGTCACGATCGACGCACGCGCCCACGCCGAGCAGCTGACGCCGAACGTGGTGGGCGCCTTGGCCGACGCCGGACTCGCGATGGCCGACCTCGGCGCCGTCGTCGTCGGTTGTGGGCCGGGACCGTTCACCGGCCTGCGCGTCGGCATGGCGACGGCCGCCGCCTGCGCGCACGCCCTTGGTCTCCCGGTGCACGGCGTGTGCAGCCTCGACGCCATCGCGGTGGACACCGCCGGCGAGGTGCTGGTGGTCACCGATGCCCGCCGCCGCGAGGTGTACTGGGCGCGCTACCGCGATGGTGTCCGGGTCGACGGGCCCGACGTCAGCAGCCCCGCCGACGTGCCTGCCGACGCCGACGCCGTCGCCGGTTCACCCGATCACGCCGCGCTGTTCGACCTCCCGCGGCTGGCTCCGACCTACCCGACGGCGTCCGGCCTGGTGCGCGCCGTCGACTGGACCGTGCCAGCCGGCCCGTTGGTCCCGATGTACCTGCGGCGGCCCGACGCCAAGCCCCAGCCGGTGCGTTCGTGACCGTCGAATACGGTGAGCTGGCCGTGGGCGACGCCGACCGGTGTGCCGAACTGGAGGCGCAACTGTTCCCCGGTGACGATCCGTGGCCCGCGGTGGCTTTCATCCGGGAACTCGAATCGGAGCACAACCACTACGTCGCCGCCCGGGTGGACGACAAGCTCGTCGGGTATGCCGGCGTCACCCGACTGGGCCGAAAACCGCCCTATGAGTACGAGATTCACACCATCGGGGTCGACACCGCCCATCAAGGCGAGGGCATCGGGCGCGGCCTGCTGAACCGGCTGCTCGACATCGCGGCCGGAGGCGTGATCTTTCTCGAGGTCCGCACCGACAACGAAGCGGCGATCGGCCTGTACGAGAGCGCAGGCTTCACCAGGCTCGGACTGCGCAAGCGGTACTACCGCGCCAGCGGGGCCGATGCCTACACGATGCGGCGGGAGGCGAAATGATCATCCTGGCCATCGAGAGCTCCTGCGACGAGACCGGCGTCGGCATCTGCGAGCTGGCGACCGACGGCTCCATCACGCTGCTCGCCGACGAAGTGGCCTCCAGCGTCGACGAGCACGCGCGGTTCGGCGGTGTCGTGCCGGAGATCGCGTCTCGCGCACATCTCGAGGCCCTCGGCCCGACCATGCGCCGAGCGCTCGACGCGGCGGGGGTGACGCGGCCCGACGTCGTCGCGGCGACCATCGGGCCCGGGTTGGCAGGCGCGCTGTTGGTCGGGGTCGCGGCGGCCAAGGCGTATGCGGCTGCGTGGGAGGTGCCGTTCTACGCCGTCAACCACCTCGGCGGGCACCTGGCGGCCGACGTCTACGAGCACGGCCCGCTGCCCGAGAGCGTCGGGCTTCTGGTGTCGGGCGGGCACACCAACCTGCTGCACGTGCGGTCGCTCGGCGAGCCGATCGCCGAGCTCGGCAGCACCGTCGACGACGCCGCGGGGGAGGCCTACGACAAGATCGCCCGGCTGCTGGGTCTGGGGTATCCGGGCGGCAAGGTGCTCGACGACCTCGCCCGCACCGGGGACCGGGACGTCATCGCCTTCCCGCGCGGCATGACCGGGCCGCGCGACGACCCGTACGCGTTCAGCTTCTCGGGCCTGAAGACCGCGGTGGCCCGCTTCGTGGAGAGCCACCCGGATGCGGCCACCGCCGATGTGGCGGCGGGTTTTCAGGAGGCGGTGGCCGACGTCCTGACGCGCAAGGCGGTGCGTGCCGCGACGGAGCTCGGAGTCTCCACGCTGTTGATCGCCGGGGGAGTCGCGGCCAACTCACGCCTGCGCGAACTGGCCGAAGAGCGTTGCGCGGCCGCCGGTTTGACGTTACGCATCCCCACGCCGCGGCTGTGCACCGACAATGGCGCGATGATCGCCTCATTCGCCGCCCACCTGATCGCGGCGGGTGCCGCCCCATCGCCCTTGGACGTACCCAGCGACCCGGGCCTGCCGGTGGTGAAGGGACAGGTCGCGTGAACGCCTACGAGTTGACCTACGAGTTGGCCGCCAAGCTGGCCGTGACCGAGCTGCTGTACCGCTACGCCGAGTTGATCGATGCCGGCGATTTCGACGGTGTGGGCGTACTGCTTGGCCGGGGCAATTTCATGGGCGTCTCCGGTGCCGAAAGGATCGCCAAGCTGTTCGCCACCACCACGCGCCGCTTTCCGGAGCATGGCAACACGCCGCGGACCCGGCACTTGGTGCTCAATCCCATCGTCGACGTGGACGGCGATACGGCGAGCGCCCGTTCGACGTTCTGCGTCGTCCAGCAGACGGAAACCGTACCGCTGCAACCGATCGTCGTCGGTCGCTACTCCGACGCGTTCGCGCGCGACATTACGGGTTGGTACTTCACGGAACGCACGGTCGACGTGCAGATGATCGGGGATGTCTCCGACCACCTGATGATCGATCCGAAGCAGTTCGGATAGCCGACTCAGAACGGCGGCGGCCTGTTGCGTTCGGCGACGTAGGCTCGTGCATCCGGTGGTAGCGATTGGCTGAAGTACATTTCCCACCCATCTCGGCGACTCCACCGCCCCCACGTTGGAGCTAGCGCCGCAGTGTGGGCGCGAACGAACTGGGCCAGCGCATCTTGATTCGCCACGGCATCGACAACGGCCTCCCTACGCGGCGCTATCGTGCTCAAGTTTGGTTTGCCCAAACAAATCCGTTGTCGCCGAACACAGCCTATTCTCAGCAACCATGAAGCACCGGGTGCCCATTGCGATGACAACGGTGACGGGCGCGGTCGTCGCCGCGATGCTCGGCACGGGGATCGCACACGCGGACCGCGTACCCACAGTCGGCAATACATGCCGCGGGTCCGGCGACAGCAGTGGGGCCATGGCCGGTGCGCAATCGTTCACACCTCAGGGCGAGGTCCTACTGTGCCCGACGGGTGACCCAGTCGCCGTATGGACGCACCTTGACGAGATTCAACGGTCCGCGGAAACCTGGTACACGTATGGGCCGCCGGCAACGTTGACGGCCAACGATGTGACCCCGGGCAGCCATTGGATCGGTTTCGGCGGTAACGATTGCAGCGCGGTACAAACATCGACCGCCGGTGGGTCACCGGTGGTAAAGCCAATCCAAGCCGGTGCTCCGTTCACGGACGTCTTCGTGCTGCCGGATCTGGCCACCTTGAAGCTCACAGGCTCGTGTCAATGGCGCACGGCTGGGGCATCACCGTACGGGCCCTAGGTGCATTATCGCCGCGTGGTCCGTCAGACAGGTGAGCGCTGACGCGCATGCTGCTGAGCAGGGTCGTGGCCACCAACTCAAAGGCGTTCCCGGCGAATGGCATACCTTCGCCGTCACCTCTACTGCTCAAAACGGCGGCGGCCTGTTGCGTTCGGCGACGTAGGCGTCGTTGAGCCTGCGTTCGCTCCTCACTCGATCTGCACGCGCCTCGGCGCGGCTGCGTTTTCGCACGGGCATCATGGTCTCGCGGTTCTCACCCGGCGTTGCGGACCTGCTTGGCGGCGCTGGAGTGCTGATCGCCCAGGCTGGGAAGTAGAGGCTGCTGCCGGGTTTGGTGGTGTAGGTGTGTCCGGTGGGTGTGGTGATGACGA
>NZ_JAVRPS010000235.1:0-18407 GCF_032162105.1 Mycobacterium sp.
CTGGGGATGAATCCGCGACTGTGGACAACTCAGCCGAACACCGACGCCGAACGCCCGAATTGTCGGCGCCGCGTGCTACGCACCTACCTCCGGGACAACACCACCGGCCATTACCAGCATCGACAAACACCGCACCCGAAGTAATGACTCAGGACCCTAGGCCGTCCCGGCGAGTACCAGCAGGAACATGCCCGCGAACACCACCACCACCACCACCAGAACGGCGATCGACCGTCGCCGTCAGTCCGTTGTAGGTCTGCGGCGGCGGCCCCAGCGAGCCCTGGCTGAAGGTCCACACGGGCGCCTTGTACTCGAGTTCGACCAGTCGGCCAGGCTGGACGGCGACGGTGTAGTCGGCGGGCCCGACCCGGCTCGGCACGAAGTACGGCGTGTGGACGTGCACGTGATACTGGCCGGGCGGCGCGGGCACCACGGTGCGTCCCCAGCCCACGCTGGGCACCTCCCAGCCGTTGACGACGACCTTCGGCTTGACCAGGGCGAACACCCACGTCATCAGCGAATACCGCGTGGTGACGACGATCCCCTCGCGCGGCGGCTGCGGCCCGCTCATCGCGCCCCCGGGATCGTGCGGTGGGTTAGGCGCCGTACTTGATCTGCAGCGCCACGCCGACGATCGAGACAACCCAGATGCCGGTGACGAAGTACGTCAACCTGTCCAGGTTCTTCTCGACGATGGTCGAGCCAGAGAGGCTGGACTGAACGCCACCGCCGAAGAGCGTCGACAGGCCGCCACCCTTGGCACGATGCAGCAACACCAGCAACACCACCAACACGCTGGTGACGACCAGAGTGATCTGCAGAGCGAAAACCATGGCCGCCAGACTACCGGGTAACGGCCGCGATCAGGGCTTCGGGGCTATGGAAGCGGGCCACCTGCGGCGATCGCCGACAGGATGGCGAATTGCTCTCCGTCCAGCGACGCCCCGCCGACCAGCGCACCGTCGACATCCTCCTGCGCGATCAGCTCGCCGATGTTCTTGGCGTTGACCGATCCGCCGTAGAGCACCCGCACGCCTGCGGCTATGGCAGGAGTCGCCAGCTCGCCGAGTTCCTTGCGGATGGCGGCGCAGACCTCCTGCGCGTCCCCGGCGCTGGCGACCCGACCGGTGCCGATCGCCCACACCGGCTCGTATGCGACGACGATCGTCGCGATCTGCTCGGCGGTCAGCCCGGCCAGCGAGCCCTTCAGTTGGGTCACGTTGTAGGCGACGTGATCGCCGGCCTCGCGAATCTCCAGCCCCTCGCCGATGCACACGATCGGGGTCAGGCCGTGCCGGAACGCCGCGGCGGCCTTCGCCGCGACCAGCGCATCATCCTCGGCGTGGTAGGTCCTGCGCTCGGAGTGCCCGACGACCGCGAACGTGCAGCCGAGCTTGGCCAGAAACGCGCCGCTGATGTCACCGGTGTAGGCGCCGGAGTCGTGCTGAGACAGATCCTGCGCGCCGTAGGTGAGCTTGAGTTTGTCGCCGTCGACCAGCGTCTGCACGCTGCGCAGATCGGTGAACGGCGGGATGACGGTGACGTCGACCTTGGCGAAGTACTTCTCCGGCAACGAGAACGCGATCTTCTGCACCAGGGCGATGGCCTCGAAGTGGTTGAGGTTCATCTTCCAGTTGCCGGCGATCAGCGGCTTACGGGACACGGGACTCCTATGAGTTGAGTACGTCGATGCCGGGCAGCGTCTTGCCCTCAAGGTATTCCAGCGACGCCCCGCCTCCGGTCGAAATGTGTGAGAAGCCGTCCTCGGCCAGGCCGAGCTGGCGCACCGCCGCGGCGGAATCGCCACCGCCGACGACGCTGAAGGCGCCCTTGGCCGTCGCACCGATGATCGCCTCGGCGACGCCCTTGGTGCCCGCCGCGAACGCCGGGAACTCGAACACGCCCATGGGGCCGTTCCAGAAGACGGTCTTCGCGTTCGAGAGCAGCGCGGTGAACCGCTTGACCGACTCCGGGCCGATGTCCAGCCCCATCGTGCCGTCGGGGAGTCGGTCGGCGGCCACCGTCTCCGGCGGCGAGTCGGCGGCGAACTTCTCCGCTACGACGATGTCCACCGGAAGGTGGATGACGTCCCCGTAGGTCTCGAGCAGGCTCTTGCAGGTCTCGATCATCTCCTCCTGCAGCAGCGACGTGCCGACCGAAAGGCCCTGCGCGGCAAGGAAGGTGAAGCACATACCGCCACCGATGACGAGGCTGTCGGCCTTGGTGGCGAGATTCTCGATGACCGCCAGCTTGTCCGACACCTTTGACCCACCGAGCACCACCGCGTACGGCCGCGCAGTGGAGGTGGTCAGCTGCTCGAGCACCTTCACCTCGGTGGCCACCAGCGTGCCCGCGTAGTGCGGCAGCAGCGTGGCGACGTCGTACACCGAGGCCTGCTTGCGGTGCACCACCCCGAAGCCGTCCGACACGAAGGCCCCGTCATCGCCGACGAGCTCGACGAGCTGCTTGGCCAGCGCCAGTCTTTCGGCGTCGTCCTTGCTCGTCTCCCGCGGGTCGAAGCGGATGTTCTCCAGCAGCAGCACGTCACCGTCGGTGAGTCCCTCGGCGCGAGCCAACGCGTCGGTGCCGACCACGTCACCGGCGAGCTGGACGTGCCTGCCGAGCTGCTCGCCGAGGGCGGCCGCGACGGGCGCCAGCGAGTACTTCGGGTCCGGCCCATCCTTGGGCCTGCCGAGGTGCGCAGTGACGACGACCTTGGCCCCGGCGTCGGCCAGCGCCTTCAGCGTGGGTACCGAGGCGATGATCCGGCCGGGGTCGGTGATGTTGCCGTTGTCGTCGAGCGGGACGTTGAGGTCGGAGCGCACCAAGACGCCTCGACCGTCGACGCCGTCTGCCAGGAGATCCTCGAGCGTCGAAACTGCCACGACTACTTATCCTCCCGTCGCTACGCTCGCCCCTACAGCGACTTACCGACCAGCGCGACCAGATCGACGAGGCGGTTGGAATAGCCCCACTCGTTGTCGTACCACGACACGACCTTGGCCTGGTTGTCGATCACCTTGGTCAGGCCGGAGTCGAATATCGAGCTGTGCGGATCGGTGACGATGTCGCTGGACACGATCGGTGCGTCGTAGTACTTCAGGATGCCCTTGAGCGTGCCCTCGGCGGCCGCCTTGAAAACGGCGTTGATCTCGTCGGCGGTGCCGGACTTGGCCAGCTCCACGGTCAGGTCGGTGCACGATCCCGTGGGGATCGGCACGCGCAGCGCGTAGCCGTCCAGCTTGCCCTTCAGCTCAGGCAGCACCAGGCCGATGGCCTTGGCGGCACCCGTCGAGGTGGGCACGATGTTCAGCGCGGCGGCGCGGGCGCGGCGCAGGTCGCTGTGCGGGCCGTCCTGCAGATTCTGGTCCTGCGTGTAGGCGTGGACGGTCGTCATCAGGCCCTTGACGATGCCGAACTCGTCGTTGAGAACCTTGGCCAGCGGGCCGAGGCAGTTCGTGGTGCACGACGCGTTGGAGATGATGTTCTGGCTGCCGTCGTACTTGTCGTCGTTGACGCCGATGACGATGGTGATGTCCGGGTCGGTGGCCGGCGCCGAGATGATGACCTTCTTGGCGCCCGCGTCCAGGTGGCCCTTGGCCTTGGCGGCGTTGGTGAAGATGCCGGTGGATTCGACGACCACGTCGACGCCGAGGTCACCCCATGGCAGTTCCGACGGACCGGCCTTGACCTCGAGCGCCTTGATCTTGGTTGAGCCGACGACGATGGTGTCGTCGCCCTCGAGGCTGACGTCGTAGGGCAGCCGGCCCAGGATCGAGTCGAATTTCAGCAGGTGCGCCAGGGTGGCGTTGTCCGTGAGGTCGTTGACAGCCACGATCTCGATGTCGGTGTTGTTGCCAAGCGCCTTCTGGGCGTCCAGGGCCCTGAAGAAGTTGCGTCCGATTCGACCGAAGCCGTTAACGCCTACCCGAACCGTCACGATCGTCACTCCTTGGTCTGTTGCGTCTGCTGTGAATTGCCCGCAAGCCAGCCTAGTGGTGTGCCGATCGCAACGCGACGGCTGGTCAGTGCGCGGCCACGCTCTGGTCGATGTAGGGGTTGCCGAGCCACTTGCGCCGGATTCCCTGCAGCGTGCCGTCATCCTCGAGTTCGGCTTGCGCCGACGCGATGCGCTGCAGCATCGCCTCGTTGCCAAGGGATACCGCGATCGCGATGTCCTCCCTGGAGATGTTCCGTTGCACCACCTCGACACCGACGAGGGGCCTGACGAGTTCGGTGAGCACCGGTGCCAGCTTCATGAACGCGTCGCAGCCCCCGGTGCGCAGATCGGTCAGCGCGGTGCGGATGCTGCCGTAGTCGTAGACCCTGACCGCCGCGGCCTTGCCCTCGGCCACCAGGTGTTCGGCGACGGGTTGGCTGGTGTTGCCCTGCTGGACACCGATCGTCAGGCCGGCCAGGTCGTCGACGGACCTGACCTTCGGCAGCCGCTCGGTGTCGACGGCGAGCGACTGACCGGAGATCAGGTACGCCGGCGCGAAGGCGGCCCTGCGCTGCCGTTCCGGGGTCACGGTGGTACCCGCGATGACGCAGTCGTACTGCCCGGAGCCCAGCTCGTCGAAGATGCCGTTGAAGTCCGATCCGTCGTAGGCGACGAGCGCGACCGTCATCCCCATAGCCGCGGCCACCGCATCGATGAGATCGATGTCGAGGCCGCCGTCCGCGATGCCGTTGAACGGCGGGTCGGGGAATGCCACGCCCACTGTCAGGATCGCCATGCTCTCCAGTTAACTCGTTGAGATTGCACTGAGGCTCGGATCACAGCCCTGAATGCAACATCGACGTGACTAGGCGTCCTCGAGCAGATCCGGCGTGACCGCCGACTCCGTGTCGGGGACCCCGTCCTGCTTGGCCTTTCGGTCGGCCATCGACAACAGTCGCCGAATACGGCCCGCCACAGCATCTTTGGTCATCGGGGGCTCCGCGAGCCGGCCCAGTTCCTCCAGGGACGCCTGCCGATGCTCGACACGCAGCCTGCCTGCCGCGGAGAGATGATCGGGCACGGTGTCGCCGAGGATCAACAACGCACGCTCCACCCTGGCCGCCGCAGCCACGGCCGCCCTCGCCGAACGGCGCAGGTTCGCGTCGTCGAAGTTGGCCAATCGGTTGGCGGTGGCCCGCACTTCGCGGCGCATCCGCCGCTCTTCCCACGTCAAGCGGGTGTCCTGCGCGCCCATCCGGGTCAGCAACGCGCCGATGGCCTCACCGTCGCGCACCACCACACGGTCGCTCCCCCTTACCTCGCGGGCCTTCGCGCTGACGCCCAACCGTCGCGCGGCACCGACGAGCGCGAGCGCCGCCTCCGGGCCAGGGCAACTGACCTCCAACGCCGACGAACGACCGGGCTCGGTCAACGAACCATGCGCCAAAAACGCTCCCCGCCAAGCTGCTTCGGCATCGCCGACACTGCCGCCGACCACTTGCGCAGGCAATCCGCGCACCGGACGACCGCGTAGATCCAGCAGGCCGGTCTGCCGCGCGAGCGACTCACCGTCCTGCGCCACCCGCACCAGGTACCGGGTGCTCTTGCGGATCCCGCTGGCCGACAACACGTGCACGACGGCGTTGTAGCCATAGAGGTCGTGGATGTCCTTGCGCAGCCGCCGCGCAATGATGCCAAGGTCGACCTCCGCCTCGACCACGACGCGGCCCGCCACGATGTGCAGGCCGCCCGCGAAGCGCAGCAAGGACGCCACCTCAGCACGACGGGCGCTGACGGAGTTGATCACCAACCGACTCAGCTCGTCTTTGACCTCGGCTGTCATAGCCACGAAAACGTCACCTCTCGTCGACCGACCTCACGGCGGCGGTGGGAACCGTCGGCGGCACGGGTGCGCTGCCACGTAGGCGTACACGCTCCAAGGCTGCCGCCAATCTCGCCGGGTCATGTAATGGTGTACCAGGTCTGGACACGTCAGCAAACTCGACCTCAGCGTCGAGGATCGCCGCGGTGCGCCTGAGCTGTTCGCGTTCGCGCTCGCCAGGCACTCCCGCCGCGTCGACGATGATGTCGTGCACGGTGAAGCCCGGCGCGTGCTGGGCGATGACGTGGATGTGGCGCTCGGCGGAGAACCCCGCGGTCTCGCCCGGCTCGGCCACCAGATTCAGCACCAGGGCGCGCCTGGCCTGCGTCGCCTGCAATGCCTCCGCCAGCTGCGGGACCAGGACGTGAGGTATCACGCTGGTGAACCACGACCCGGGTCCGAGTACCACCAGATCGGCCGCCATGATCGCGTCGATGGCCTGCCGTGTGGCCGGAGGATTGCTCGGCAACAGCCGCACTCGCCGCACCTTCCCCACCGTGGTGGCGAGGGCGACCTGCCCTCGGATGACGCGGCTCATCCGCGGATCGGATTCCAGACCACCGACGTCGGCCTCGATCTGAAGCGCGATCGGACACATCGGCAGCACCCGGCCCTTGAGGCCGAGGATCCGGCCCAACTCGTCGAGCGCCGCGACGGGATCGGCGAGCACCTCGTTGAGCCCGGCGAGCAGCAGGTTGCCGATCGGGTGCCCCGCAAGTGCCCCGCTGCCACCGAACCGGTGCTGGATGATGGTCCCCCACAACTGACCGTGTGGACTGTCGGCGGCCAACGCCGCCAACGCCATTCGCAGATCACCCGGCGGGACCACGTCGAGCTCGTTGCGCAGTCTGCCCGACGAGCCGCCGTCGTCGGCGACCGTCACCACGGCGGTCACGTATGGGGTCAACCGGCGGGCCGCCGACAACGTCGCATACAGCCCGTGCCCGCCGCCGAGTGCAACGATGCGGGCATTCATTCGCGACCCAGATCCCGGTGCAGTACCCGCACCGTCAACCGATCTCCACCCTCCAGACGCCCGGCCAGTGCCTCGGCCATGGCCACGCTGCGATGCTTGCCGCCCGTGCAGCCGATCGCGACGGTCATGTATCTCTTTCCCTCCCGGCGGTAACCGTCGATCACGACGTCCAGCAGCCGATGGTAGGTGTCGAGGAACTCCGCCGCGCCCGGTTGACCCAGGACGTAATCGCGCACCGCTGGGTGCTGACCCGTATGAGGCCGCAGTTCGTCGACCCAGTGCGGGTTGGGCAGGAACCGCACGTCCATCACGGTGTCGGCATCCATGGGCAGCCCGTACTTGTAACCGAACGACTCGACGGTGACGTTGGTGTGCGCGACGGTCTCGCTACCGAAGGCCCGTTCGATGCTGGCCCGCAGATCGGGTACCGACAGGCTCGACGTGTCGATGACCAGGTCGGCCGCTGCGCGCACCGGCGCCAGCAGCGCGCGTTCGGCGGTAATGCCTTCGGCGAGAGTCTGATTGCCCTGCAACGGATGGCTGCGCCGGTTCTGCTCGTAGCGACGTACCAGGATCTCGTCGGACGCCTCGAGAAAGAGCACCCGCGGGGTGATCTGCCGGGTGGCCAGGTCGTTGCGCACCCACTCGAGGTCGCCGGTGAAGCCGCGCGAGCGGACGTCCATCACCACCGCCAGCTGCGTGATCCGGGAACCGGCAGCCAGACCCAGTTCGACCATTCGGGCGATCAGCTCGGGCGGCAGGTTGTCCGCGACGTACCAGCCGATGTCCTCGAGCACCTTGGCGGCCGTCCCGCGGCCCGCGCCTGACAGCCCGGTGACGAGGACGACGTCGATGCCACCAGCGGCGTCATCGGCAGTTGGATCGTGCCCTAAGCCGTCCTCCCGGAACCCTTCCGTCATGCGCGATCCGCCTCCGGCTTCTCGCTGCACGTCATTCCCCGACTCCGTCATCCCGATGCTCTGCTCCGATCATGGTCGATGATCGGGTCGGGCGCGCCCGATTCGGCTGGCACGCCCAGCGCTTCCAGTACCGCCTTCGCCGTGGCCACGCCGATCCCCGGCACCGAGGTGATCTCCTCCACGCTGGCTTGCTTCAACCGGGCCAGCGAGCCGAAGTGGGTGACCAGCGCCTTGCGCCGGTGCTCCCCCAGTCCGCGGACCGAGTCGAGCGCGGACGTGGTCATCCGCTTCGACCGTTTGCTGCGGTGGTAGCTGATCGCGAACCGGTGCGCTTCGTCACGTATCCGCTGCAACAGGTAGAGGCCTTCGCTGTTGCGCGGGAGAATTATGGGATCGGGCACTGCTCCGTTTTGTGATGGCACCCACACCTCCTCCAGCCTCTTGGCCAGCCCGATCACCGCGACGTCGGTGACGCCGAGTTCGTCGAGGACCGCCGCGGCGGCATTGACCTGCGGGGCGCCGCCATCGACCACGAACAGGTTCGGCGGGTAGGCGAACCGTCGTGACTTGCCCTCGGCGACGAGGGGACGATCGGCATCGGCGACGTGCCGCGCGAACCGCCGCCGCGTCACCTCGGCGATGGACGCCACGTCGTCGGACCGGCCCCCGCCTGCGGCCTCGCGGATGGCGTAGTGCCGGTAGTCCGACTTGCGGGGCAACCCGTCCTCGAACACGACCAGTGACGCCACCACGTCGGTGCCCTGGACGTGGCTGATGTCAACGCATTCGATCCGCAGCGGCGCCTCGGCGAGGCCGAGGGACTCCTGAATGCTCTGCAGTGCAGCAGATCTCGCGTTGAAGTCACCCGCACGTTTCAGCTTGTGCTGTGCCAGCGCATCCTGGGCGTTGCGGTGCACCGTCTCGGCGAGCGCACGCTTGTCGCCGCGGTGCGGCACCCGCAACTGGACGCGTGATCCCCGCAACCCGGACAACCAGATCTCCAACTCCCCCGCGTTGCCTGGTAGTACCGGGACCAGCACCTGCCGGGGAACCGGGTTGGTGGCCTCGTCACCAGTTCCACCGAGTTCGGCCTGGTCGCCATAGAACTGCGTGAGGAATTGCTCGACAAGCAATTCCTGGCCGGGTTCGCCTGGCTCACCAGGTTTCTCGACGACCCACCCACGCTGGCCGCGGACCCGCCCGCCGCGCACGTGGAACACCTGCACGGCCGCCTCGAGGTCGTCATCGGCAAACGCCACCACGTCGGCGTCGGTGCCGTCGCCGAACACCACGGTCTGCTTCTCCAGGGCCCGCTTGAGCGCACCGATGTTGTCGCGCAACCGGGCTGCCCGCTCGAAGTCGAGCTGCTCGGATGCGGCGATCATCTGCTTTTCCATCTCACGGACCAGCCGGTCGGTCTTGCCAGCCAGAAAGTCGCAGAAGTCCTCGACGATCGCCCGATGCTCCTCGGCGCTGACCCGGCCGACGCACGGCGCCGAGCACTTGTCGATGTAGCCGAGCAGGCAGGGGCGGCCAATCTGGTTGTGCCGCTTGAATACCCCTGCCGAACACGTCCGCGCGGGGAAGACTCTGGTCAGCAGGTCGAGGGTCTCACGGATGGCCCAGGCGTGTGAGTACGGGCCGAAGTAGCGCACCCCCTTGCGGCGTGGTCCGCGATAGACGAAGAGCCGCGGGTACTCCTCGTTGAGGGTCACCGCCAGGACCGGGTACGACTTGTCGTCGCGGTAGCGGATGTTGAACCGCGGGTCGAATTCCTTGATCCAGTTGTACTCGAGCTGCAGCGCCTCTACTTCGGTACTGACCACCGTCCACTCGACGCTGCTCGCGGTGGTCACCATCTGACGCGTGCGCGGCGCCAGTCCGGAGATGTCGGCGAAGTAGGAGTTCAGCCTGCTGCGCAGACTCTTGGCCTTGCCGACGTAGATGACGCGGCCGTGCGGATCCCGGAAGCGGTAGACGCCGGGCTGCACGGGGATGGATCCCGGAGCCGGCCGGTACGTCGCTGGATCGGGCACGGCTCCCAGGTTAGTACCGCGGTCCGACCCGATCTGGCACAGCGCTCTCCGCACCGGTCCTACTCGATTCACCGGGTGGAGTAGGCACGGACGAGCAGCCCGATGAACTACCGTCGAGTGATGCCGATCACACCGTTCGCCAAAGTGACGGTCATTCTGGCCAGCGCCGTGTTGGTCGTGGCCGGATGTGCCGCCGAGGAAAGCAACCCGCCCGCCGCGGCGGGTCCGTGTGAGATCGTCCCCAACGGCACGCCCGCCCCGAAGACACCTGCGCCCGCCACGGCAGCGACCACCTCCCAGAACATCTCCACCAATCCCGAGGTCGCCACCGGCTACCGCAAGGACATGACGGCGGTCCGCACGAGCACCTACGCCGTAGCCACCGCCAATCCGCTGGCCACCCAAGAGGCCTGCCTCGTGCTGAACAAGGGCGGCACCGCAGCCGACGCGCTCGTCACCGCGCAGGCGGTGCTTGGCCTCGTCGAGCCGCAGTCGTCGGGCATCGGGGGCGGCGGGTTCCTGCTCTATTACGACGCCTCGTCGGGCAGCGTGCAGGCGTACGACGGACGCGAGATCGCGCCCGCGGCGGCCACCGAGAACTATCTGCGCTGGATCTCCGACACCGACCGCACCGAGCCCAAGCCCGACGCCAGGGCCTCCGGCCGCTCCATCGGGGTACCCGGCATCCTGGCCCTCCTGAAGGAAGCGCACACCGAACACGGCAAGACGGACTGGCGCGAGCTGTTCGACCCCGCCGTCACGCTGGCCGACAACGGATTCGACGTCAGCCCGCGGCTGGCGGCCGCGATCGCGGATTCCGCGCCTGAACTGCGCGTCGACGCGAACGCGTCGGGCTACTTCCTCAACACCGACGGCAGCCCCAAGACCGCAGGAACCCGACTGACGAATCCCGCCTACGCAAAGACTTTGGGCGTCATCGCATCCGACCCGCAGTCGTTCTACACGGGAGACATCGCCCGCGCCGTCGTGGCCGCCGCAGGCGATACGTCCGGCGACCGCACGCCGAGCCTGATGACCGTCGAGGACCTGTCCGGCTACACCGTGAAGAAGCGCGATCCGCTGTGTAATCCTTACCGCGGCAAGGAGATCTGCGGTATGCCGCCTCCGTCGTCCGGGGGTATCGCGGTGGCCTCGACCCTTGGCACGCTCGAGCACTTTGCCATGGGTGGCCACAAACCCACCGACGTCGACCTCAACGGTGGCCGGCCCTCCGTCATGGGTGTCCACCTGGTCTCCGAAGCCGAGCGGCTGGCCTACGCCGATCGCGACAAGTACGTCGCCGACACCGATTTCGTGCCGCTGCCCGGCGGTTCGCCCAACACCCTGCTGAACGCCGCCTACCTTTCCGGACGGGCCGCGCTGATCTCCGAACAGCACACCATGGGCACCGCGAAACCGGGCGACTTCGGATTGCCGACCACGCCCGCGCCGCCCATCCCCGAACACGGCACCAGCCAGATCAGCGTCGTCGACGCGCAGGGTAACGCGGCGTCACTGACCACTACGGTGGAGTCGGCGTTCGGGTCGTATCACATGGTGGACGGATTCATCCTCAACAACCAGCTCACCGACTTCTCTGCCGAGCCAGTGGGTCCGGACGGAGTACCGGTGGCGAACCGGGTCCAGCCCGGCAAGCGGCCACGCAGCTCGATGGCGCCGACGCTGGTGTTCGAGTCCGGCCAGGCCGGCGCCAGGGGCCCGTTGTACGCGGTGCTTGGCTCGCCGGGCGGCTCGGTGATCATCCAGTTCGTGGTGAAAACCGTTGTGGGGATCGCGGATTGGGGTCTTGATCCGCAGCAGGCGGTGTCGGCTGTCGACTTCGGAGCGGCGAACTCGCCCAAGACCAACGTCGGCGGTGAACATCCGGTCATCGATACGTCCGAGAACGGCGACCATGACCCGCTCGTGCAGGGGCTACGCAAGCTCGGACACGACGTCAACCTGGCCGACCAGTCAAGCGGACTGTCGGCGATCGTCCGCAATCAACCCGGCTGGGTGGGCGGCGCCGACCCGCGCCGCGAGGGTTTGGTGATGGGCGACACCGGCCGCTGACGGATCACCCCAGGCCGTCGATGAAGCCGCAGAACGCCGCGGCCTTCGCCTCGTAGTTCACGAACAGGTCGTAGCTGGCCGCACCGGGCGACAGCAGCACGATGTCGACGTCGGGCAGCGCCGCGGCCACCCTGACCGCCTCGTCAAGGCCGCCGACGACGTGCGTCTCCGACGGATGCTCGCGGGCGTAGCCGCGCCCGATGACCGCACCGTTGCTCGGCGCCTGGATGAGCGAAACCCGGCGGGCGCCGCTGCACAGGTATGCGTCGACCTGGTCGTAGTTCAGCCGCCTGTCCATGCCTCCGACGATCAGTGCGATGTTGTCGTCGGGACGCATCGACTTCAGCGCGGCGACCACGCTCTCCCCCGTGGTGGCCAGCGTGTCGTCGATCCACCTTGTCCGCCCGGTGGTCCGCACGGTCTGCAACCGGTGTGGCAGACCTTCGAACGTCTCGACGGCGGCATCGGCCGCGTCCGGCGTGACCGGTCGGCCGAGCATCTCCTCGGCGGCCAGGACGGCGAGGGCACCGTTGACCGCGTTGTGTTCATAGGTCATCACGGACGTGCCCGCAGGCCGGCGGACAGTCGCCGGATCGACGAGCCGCAGTGACGGCGGAAAGGTGGTCACGCCGACGCGCTGCATGGCGGCGATCGCATCGGGTGTGGACACCAGCGACCGTGCGCCGTTGCGGAAGACGTTGGCCTTCGCGAGATAGTACGGATCGGTGCCGCCGTGCCAATCCAGGTGGTCCTCGGCAAGATTGGTCACGACGGCCACCGCGGGCGAGGCGCTCAGCAGCGCCGCCTGCTGACTCGACAACTCCGCGACCACCACGGCGTCGCGGTCCGGTGACAGGTCCGACAGTGGGGTGCCGATGTTTCCGGCCACCACCGCGTTGACGCCGAGCCTGCCGAGCAGGTGACCGAGGAATGAGGCGGTGGTGCTCTTGCCCTTGGTGCCCGTGACGCCGATGGTCTGCGCGCCGTGGCGTGACACGAACCAGTCGGCCGCACTCGAGATGCGCGCGCCGGACGCCCGCAGTTCGGCGAAGACGGGCTGCCGCCACGGCACCCCGGGGCTGATGAACACGATGTCGCAGTCGCGCAGGCGATTCAGATGTTCTGCACCGCGAAACACCGTGACGCCCGCGATGTCGCCCGGTACCTCGAGGCGGCCACGTCCCACGTCGTCGACGGCCTCGATGCGCGCCGCGCCTGCGGCCGCGACGGTCCTGGCCATCGAGACACCCTCGCGGCCGAAACCCCAGATCCCGACGACCAGACCGGCGAGCTCAGGTCTTTGGGACGGCGCCATCTCGGTCATCCAGGGTCGACGCGTATCGCGCGGGCACGTAGTGAACGTCGGGGCCCGTATCACCCGTGGCGGCGACCGCTTCCAATTCGGCACGCCGAGTTCGGAACTCCTCCACCAGCGGTAGGCCTCGCCAATCGTCGTCGTCCACGATCGACAGCAACGACTCGGCGGCTTCGTAGTACTCCCCGACGCACTCGAAGGGCTTGTGCACACCCAACCCGACGATGTCGGAGAATCCCGGCCGATTGTCGTTGTCCGCCAACAGGTTATGGCCGAAGATGGCCTCCACCTCGGCGCGGCCGAGGCGCGGCCCCATCAGCAGGAAGACGAAGAGGCACTTCGGACAGTGCCCACACCATGACGCACCCCGACGCCCGGCGTCGAGCGCGAACGGCCGGTTGCAGCTGATGAACACCCGGAAGTACTCCGGGCTGGTGCGGAACCGGTCCGCGATCTCGGATTCGGACAGGCCGCGCAGCAGCGAGAAGTACCGGTCGGGGTTCATGCCGTACTGCGACAGCGTGTTCCGCAGCAGGGTCTCGTACGCCACGCTCTTCGACCACTGGTGGTTGATGTCCCGGCCCATCCAGCTGACGTTGCCGACGTTGGAGGACCGCTCGTTGGACAGCACGACGGACCCCAGCCCGTTGGCGTCGGCGACGATCAGTCCGATGACGCTGTTGATCGCCGTGACGGGCACGTGACCGTTGTAGGCGCCTTCACCGTTGACCTCGATCAGCCGGCGATCGATGGACCTGGTCACGTGTGTGCTGTCCAGTCCGCTGACCTCGACGCACCGATCGATCGGATCGAACTTGTTGACGCTGAACAACATCGGGCGCAGGCCGTGGCGTTTGAGGGCTTCGATGGTCACCACCGAGTCCTTGCCGCCACCCACGGGGACCAGGGGGGTGCGCGTGCCGTCCCAGTCGTCGTCCCCGACCCCGGATGACGTCGCGCCTGCCTGCGGGCCCGTGATCTCGGGGCCGAGGGCGTCGGGCAGGTCATTGCGGTAGGCGAACTCGCCGAGTCCGCCCGCGATCAGTTCCCGGAGGTAGGTCCGCTCGAAATCGAAGGTCGGAAAGGCGATTTCGATCCGGGGCGGCGCGGCGGCCTTGTAGTAACTCGGCACGCACGTCAAGGTCAGCAGTCGCAGCAGCCGGTCGTCCGGTGGCTTCCGCAATGTCGTGCCGAAGTTCACCGTCTCGGAGAAGGACACGTCGTCGGCGGGGTCTGAGCCGCGCAGCGTGTAGTGCCCGGCGAACGCACCGTCGGTGACGTCGAAGCCGTCGATCGTCAGCGCGGAAAAGACCTTCGGGTGGAAGTGGCGGCTCATCGCGACCTCAGGAACGGCGGGCGGACGTCGGCGTCGACGCCGAAGACCGCGTCATCGATGCTCTCCACCGGATGTGTCTGGAAAGTCGGCGAGATCCACCACGCGTGCCCGGCACGTGCCGGGCGGACGTCGACCCGCCGGACGCCGCTCGTGACGCCGCACCGATCGAGTAGGTCGAGGATGGACGTCGGTTCGGGGTCGTCGATGCCCACCAATCCGGCCGCGGTGTCGAAGACCAGTGCGCCGAGTAGCGGGGCACCTGCGAGCGTGCCCGTCGGGACGCCGTCGGCGTAGCCGCCGTCGTTCAACCACCGCTGGATCTGGTCGACCGCACCGTGGCTCGTCGTGCGGGCCGCCATCCGCAGCCACACCGGATCGGTGGAACCGGGTGCCTGCGCTCCGGCGTCGCAGCCGGCAACGCGCACCGCGGTCGAGCGGACCGGATCCACCACGGCGCCCGTCACAACGAAGTCGGGCCGACCGTCGATCTCCAGGAGCGTTATGGTGGCCGCGATCAGTGCGTTGTCCCGGCCACGGGCGGCGCCGGCGAATCCGGTGAGCGCGGTGTGCAGCGCGTCCCGATCCGGCATCGGAATGCCGAAGAACTCGGCCGGGTCCTTCAGATACCGCCAGACGCCGTCGACGTCCGGCACGGTGCCTGCGATCATCGGGACTGTGATGGTGGGATGTGAGCCCAGCCGCGCAATGACTTGCGTCACCGGGATGAGCGGAGTATCGATTTCGTGTATCCGGTGTGCCGACGTGGGCGCCAAGGCCAGCGTCGTCGACATGCGAAAATCGGTCACTGTCAGCGAATTCTACCGTACTCGACGAACGGAGCCGTGCGACGCCGCATGAGTGCCCCACCGGTCGCCCAACTCAACGAGTCGGACTGGCGAGCGTTCGCCAACCTCCGGCTGCGTGCGCTCGCGGACACGCTCGGCACGGACGACCCGCAGTACCGGCAGGAGATGTCGTTCACCGCAGCTCAATGGCGGCGCCGATTGCGCGCCCACGCACAGTTCGCCGCGATGATCGGCGAGCGACTGGTAGGACTGGTCGGCGCGCAGCGGGAGAGCGTCGAGTCCGTCTACCTGTATTCGCTGTGGGTGGAGCCGACCGCCCGCGGCCACGACCTGGCCGCCGTCTTGTTGACCGCCGCGGTGGACTGGGCCCGCAGTCAGCAGGTCCGCACGGTGACGTTGCGGGTCAGCCCGGACAACGCCGCCGCGCGCGCCGTCTACGAGCGCCTGGGATTCGGTGTGGCCCGGGCGAACGGGAAGGCCGCAGGCCAGGCCGACGAACTCACGATGTCGTTGAGCGTGGGCTGACGTCGGGGCGGTAGCGCACGATCAGTTCGCGCACGCGGTCCATCGCCTCCACGGCCCGGTCCTTGTCCACGGCTTGGATCGCCATCACCGGGGTGTATTCGTAGTCGGGCAGGTCGACGCGTGCCCACCGCGCGCCAAGCGGAAACGAAACGTCGACGACGTCGGGCCACGGAATTACCTTGTAGACCAACAGGTTCCGCACCGCTATTCCTTCCGCGCCGACGCGTAGGCGGGGCCTGGCGAACAACAGCACCAGACAGCCGATGATGACACCGAGCAATCCGATCGCGACCTGATCGGCGGTCTGGAAGATCACCCCCGACGTGCCGACCTTGAGCAGGAATCCCACGGTGATGTGGGCCGCTGCGATGAGGAATGCCGCTGCGTAGACGAAGTAGGGCGTCAGGTGCGGGCGGACCTCGAGGTCCCACACGGGAGCGGAGCTTGCGGAGCGACCATCCGGCCCGGTCACGAGCGGGCGCGCAGGTCACGCAGTGTGAGCGCGGTGGACAGCGCGGCCGCCGCGGCCTGAGCACCCTTGTCCTCCGCCGACCCGGGCAATCCGGCGCGGTCGAGGGCCTGCTTCTCGTCGTTGGTGGTCAGCACGCCGTTGGCCACCGGCGTCGAGGAGTCGAGCGACACCCGGGTCAGACCCTGGGTGACCGCGTCGCAGACGTAGTCGAAATGCGGTGTCTGTCCGCGGATCACCACGCCGAGTGCCACCACGGCGTCGTGACCCTCCGCCAAAGCCTGTGCCACGACCGGGATCTCGATGGCGCCGAGCACCCGCACCACGGTGGGCTTGGCGATGCCGCTGTCCTTGGCTACGCGCAGCGAACCGTCGAGCAAGGCATTGCAGATCTGCTCGTGCCACGTGCTGGCGACGATGGCCAGCGACACCCCGGAGGCGTCGATCCGCGGCAGCTCCGGCACACCGGCGCCACCGCTCATGGGGTCCCGCCGGAATCGGAGGCCGCCGGAGGCAGGCGATCGCCGAGCAGGTAGACGGCCTCGTCGTAGCCGTCCATCTTGACCGACTCGTCGTAGTCGTCGAGGCCGGTCAGGTCGTGGCCCATCCGGTCGCGTTTGGTCATCAGATAACGAATGTTCTCGGCGTTGGCGCGCACCGGCAGCGGCACCCGCTCGATGATGTGCAGGCCGTAGCCGTCGAGGCCGACCCGCTTGGCAGGGTTGTTGGTCAGCAGGCGCATGGACCGGATGCCCAGATCGACGAGGATCTGAGCGCCGATGCCATAGTCCCTGGCATCCGCGGGCAGGCCCAGCTTGAGGTTCGCATCGACGGTGTCGTCGCCGGCGTCCTGCAACTGATACGCCTGCAGCTTGTGCATCAGGCCGATGCCGCGCCCCTCGTGCCCGCGCATGTAGAGCACCACACCGCGGCCTTCGCGCGCGATCATGGCCATCGCGGCGTCCAACTGGGGGCCGCAGTCGCAGCGGCGCGAGCCGAACACGTCGCCGGTCAGGCACTCGGAGTGCACGCGGACCAGCACGTCGTGGCCGTCGCTCTCGGGACCGGAGATGTCGCCGCGGACCAGTGCGACGTGCTCGACGTCCTCGTAGATGCTGGTGTAGCCGACCGCCCGGAACTCGCCGTGGCGAGTGGGGATCCGCGCCTCGGCGATGCGCTCGATGTGACGCTCGTGCTTGCGCCGCCACTCGATGAGGTCGGCGATGGAGATGAGCGCCAGGCCGTGTTCGTCGGCGAAGACCCGCAATTCGTCGGTCTGCGCCATCGCCCCTTCGTCCTTCTGGCTGACGATCTCGCAGATCGCGCCCGCCGGCTGCAGACCGGCCAGCCGCGCCAAGTCCACCGCGGCCTCGGTGTGCCCGGGCCTGCGCAGAACGCCACCGTCCTTGGCGCGCAACGGCACCACGTGACCGGGCTTGGTGAATTCATCGGCCGTGGCGGCCGGATCGGCGAGCAGGCGCATGGTGGTCGCCCGGTCGGAGGCCGAGATGCCGGTTCCGACACCGGCCCTCGCATCCACCGTGACGGTGTAGGCGGTGCCGTGCTTGTCCTGGTTGACCGCGTACATCGGCAACAGTCCGAGCCGGTCGCAGATGTCGCCGTCGAGTGGCACACAGAGATAACCGGACGTGTATCGGACCATGAACGCGACGAGTTCGGGTGTCGCCTTCTCGGCGGCGAAGATCAGGTCGCCTTCGTTCTCGCGGTCCTCGTCGTCGATGACGACGACGGCCTTGCCCGCCGCAATGTCGGCCAGCGCCCGTTCGACGGAATCGAGCCTCGTCATCTGTGCCACCCTTGCCGGTCCCTGCCGGGACCATCGTTCAGTGCCTTTCAGTATGAACCACACCGGCGCTGCGGTTATTGCCCGCTGGGCCCGGTACGCCTGAACTGGGCGGATGGGACCTCCGCAGGCTCGCCCGGCCTGGCAGAAATCGGCAAATCAGGTCATTCGGCGGGCGTGCCGTCGAAGCCGAGCAGCCGCTCGACGTACTTGGCGATGACGTCCACCTCGAGATTGACCGGCGTTCCGACCTCGGCACGGCCCAGGGTGGTCAGCGACAGCGTGGTGGGAATCAACGACACCTCGAACCAATCGTGCCCCAGCC
>NZ_JAVRPS010000236.1:0-3368 GCF_032162105.1 Mycobacterium sp.
TCACCAATCCGAAACCACACCTACCAATCCCAGCCCCCGCGATGGACTCACGGTGGCCGGATCGAAAGTCTGCTACCAACATCTTGGCACCCGCCACCGACAACCACTCACCCCAACACCGCTCACCTCTGCGCGGTATCACGCACTTCCGCTCACAATCACACCAGCAGGTGCCAACCCTTCGGCGGTGGTGAGTCAGCCGACGTCGATCGGGGTGAACCGCTCGAGCTGCACGGGCATACCAGGGTTGGCCGGGTTGGGAAGTTCGAGCGGCACGCCGTCGATCACCCGGGTGACCGTGCCCTTCTCGCGGTCGAAGTTCAACGTGCCGTGCTGGAAGTTCTGCACGATCCACTGCGGTTCCTGGATCTCCGCGCTGGTGGGCAATCCCAGTGCGCCGCGCTCGAAGCCCAGCGACGCCCAGGCGTCGTAGATCGCTCCGGTCACCGGTTCGGCGCCGCTCTCAGGAGACCAGTACATGGCTCCCCTCGCGAAGTTCGCGTACCGCGCCGAGCCCTCACCGGACGCCTCCGGTGACGTCGGTGCACCGAGCGGGCTCGCATCGCCGCCGATCGACGCCCACTTCAGGAAGATCGCGCCCCCGCGCAGTGACTCGGCCAGGTCCTGCGGGCCCGGCGGGGCGTTGAACCGGGCGGCGGTCTCCCGCAGGAGCGGCATCGCGGCGTAGGCGGCGTTGCCTGGACATTCGGTGTTGCCGACATCGCGGTGGGTGAAGATCGCGGGCAGGGTCGCCACCGCGCCCCTGGCGAAGAAGGTGAACGAGCCGCCTGCCGAGGCGAGGGCCACCGTGCCCAGCGGGTCGACGTGATCGAGACCGAGGCGCCAGCCCAGCAGGCGTCCGGTGGTGCGCAACTGAATCGGCGTCGGTGGAACGGTCTCGAAGTCGCCGATCATCGCGACGCCCCAGGTGTTCGGGTTGAAGCCGCCGGTGGCGGCGCCTTCGACGGGTCGGGTTATGCCGCCTGCCCTGCCCTCGAAGACCTGGCCGTACTTGTCGACGAGTGCGTTGTAGGCGATGTCGCACCAGCCCAGCGTGCGGGTGTGGTACTCGTAGATCGATCGGACGATGCCTGCCGAGTCCTCCGGCGTGTAGTCGTTGCTGCCTGCCGTGTGGTGCACGACGCCCGCGCGAACTCCGTTGTCGTACACCGTGTCTCCGCACTTCATCGACTCGTCGGCGCCCCACTGGCCGCGTCCGATGATGTTGGGCGGTTGGCCGGGTGCCGTCACCGCGGCCGCCGGTTGCCACTGCACGTCGACCGGGGCTTGCGGCGGGCTGATCAGCACGGCGTTGAGATTCTGCGCAAACGGCTGCTCCACGTTGGCTGGGACGTAGCCGAGGTCGGGCTTCGCGCCGCCTGCGGGCCCGGTCGGGGCGACGCCAGCGGGTCGCATGACGGCAATCTGCACGGCGGTGGTGCGGCCGACGAAGACGGGGTCGGTTCCTGGTGAGTGGGCCGAGCCGTCGCCGACGCCGTCGAGCGCCTCTGCCTCGTACCAGGGGCCCCAGGAACCGTCGGACTTCTTCGCGCGGACCCGCGCGGACGTGCCGGTCATGTCCTCCGCGGTGAGCGCCACCATGGAGAACGGCGTCTCCTGGTGCACCTCGCGGATGGTCTCACCGCCGCCGATACCGGTCAGTGGGCGTTCGACGATCAGGGGTGTGCTGGCCAGTGGCTGCTCGTCGTGGTCTCCGGGGAGTCCATCGACGGCCCACGGCACCATCACGACCGTTGCCGCCACGGCCGAGAACAGCAGCGATGGCACGTTGCGGCGAGACAGCACGGCCTGATGTTACGTATGGGTCAGGTGTTACCAGAGTTTCGACACGGGTTTGACTACCCACCAATGTCAAGCCTCAATCCTGCAACGGCACCGCAGAGCCCACGGCAGGCTTCTGCGGTGCCGTTTCGGTGCAGGACCTAGGCCGGTGCGGCCGCCGGAATCGCAGCGGCTGCTGCTGCCGGTGCTGCGGCACCCTGCTGGATGGCTCCGGTGATCATCGGCATCACCATGCCCTTGAGCAGATCGATCGCCTGGCCGGCGCCGAGTGTCTGGGCGGCGCTGCCCAGATCGCCGAGCAAGCCACCGCTGCCGCTGCTGGCGGGCGCGCCGAGGCCGAGCGAGGGGTCACCTCCGAGGATCGGGTAGGTCCCCGACGTCGGGTCGAGACCGATCGGAGAGGCGATGGGCGATTCACCGAGACCCGGCAGGCCGGTCGCGGTGCTCGGCGTGGTCAGGCCGGGCACTGCGCCGGTCGGACTGGTCAACAGGGGGTTGGTCAGTGCCGGGTTCGTCAGGCCGGCATCGGCCAGCCCCGGCGTCGTCGCCGAGACCGGGGGCACGCTGAGGCCCGGCACGGTGGCGCCTGGCACGGTCGCGCCAGGAGCGGTCAGCCCGGGGGTGGTCAGGCCCGGTGTCGTGAGCCCGGGGGTGGTCAGGCCCGGCGTGGTGAGCCCAGGGGTGGTGAGGCCGCCAGGCGCGGTCAGGCCAGGAGCGGTCAGGCCAGGAGCGGTCAGGCCAGGAGCCGTCAGTCCGGGCGCGGTCAGGCCAGGGCTGGTCAACCCAGGACTGGTCAGTGCGCCGAGCCCCGTCGACGGTGCGCCCGACCCGGTCAGAAGGCCCGTTGGCATCGGCGGCAGGTTGACCCCGAACTGCGACAGGCCCTGGGACAGCGCCCCGAGGAGCTCACTGGGCAGATCGGTGACGAGTGCAGCCTGGACGAACTCGCGGTGTTGCGGTGCGGCGTTGGTGCTGCTGGACGCGTCGGAGAGTACTGCGATTGCTACTGGACTTGCGACGGCCAGGGCGGCGACTGCGCTCATGGCTGTCGAGAGCTTGCGTCGACGTCGGTTGGGCACGGAAGTCTCCTCAAATATCTGGACTACATGTGTTAGGCGCTCATGTGGTCGGTTCATCGGCGGCGACGTCCTCGCCTGTTGAGTCCGTCAATACCGACGTGGTCGATGGTACGGATGTGACTAGTGAGTCTGGAGGGGCGATGCGGAATCGTGAGCGAATTGCGACCTGCCGCGCCGAGGCCCGCACATTGAGACGGGCCGACGAGGCATTCGAGTGGTGACCCTTGAGTCCGATACCCTTGCTGCCGATGACCTCCACCGATCCCCGGGTCGCTGCTCCCTCGCCGGCAAGCGGGGAAACCCCCGGCACCGGCCGCTATGACCTCTTCGTCGTCGGGTCCGGATTCTTCGGTCTGACGATCGCCGAGCGCGTGGCGACACAACTCGGCAAGCGCGTTCTGGTGGTCGACCGCCGGCCTCACATCGGCGGCAACGCCTACTCCGAGGACGAGCCGAGCACCGGCATCGAAGTACACAAGTACGGTG
>NZ_JAVRPS010000237.1:0-4087 GCF_032162105.1 Mycobacterium sp.
GCGATCAGCCGCAGCATGTCTCGAATTCTGCACTAGAACGGCGGGGGCCGATTGCGTTCGGCGACGAATGCATCGTTGAGCGCACGTTCGGCCTTGATGCTTTGGTGCCGTTGTTGCGCACGCGTGCGCTGACGCGTGGGCATGCTCGGACCACGGCTGACCGTTCGGGGGTCTGGCCGATCGGGGTCAGGTCGCGGCGGCGGAAGCGCTGCGGTGGTGGTGTCCCAACCGGGGAAGTACATGCTTCCAGCCGGACGGGTGACGTAGACGGCGCCGGTCGGAGAAGTCCAGACGACCGTGCCATCGGGCAGCTGACAGTCTCTCCAGCCACCCGGCCCGCCCCAGAAGGTCTTGACCAAGTGTTGTTTTCGGCACAGACACTTGAGGTTGGACGGATGGGTGGGCCCAATCGGGTACGGGATCGTGTGGTCGAGGTCGCAGCGCTCGGCTGGCACGTCGCAGCCGGGGAATCTACAGGTCAGGTCTCGGTTCCGGACGAACCGCTGCAACGCGGTCGATGGCCGGTAGCCGGGTTCGGCGGACAACGCGTCGGCGGCAAGCAGCGGGCGGACGGGCACGCCCATGCGGATGAGTTCGGCCAACAACGGGGCGGGCAACACACCACCACCAGCGATCACACCGGCCGGTCGAGGAGCCGACCCCGGCGGTTCCGGATCGGGCGCGAGGGCATCGGCCGGGGTGGCATCGCGCGTGACGCGCTGTTGTGGCGGCTGTCCCGACAAGTGCGCATCAGGCGGACCCTCGACGGATGACGCCTCGGCGAGCACGTGAATGACGACGACCGCGGCACGCGAATCATCGCCGGCCGCCGGGCAATCCGTGTTCCCGCACGCGCAGGCCAGGGTGTCGCCGCCCGCGCCAAGCGTGCCGAGTGCGTCGGCGCGGCGCTGGCCCAGCGTGCGGGGGTCGTCGTCACATACGGCGCGGGCCATGTCGTCCAGCCTGCGGCGCAGCACGGCGGCGTCCGTGGCGAACAGCCGTCCCCATAGCGAGGCCGTACCCGTGGCATCTTGACGGTCACCGATCTGGACGTCCCGGCTGCGGGCGGCGCACCGGAAACGGCGCAGTGCGCCGGCGTCGTGTCGCTCGACAATGAGATCGACGGCCTCTTCGAGCTTGGCCACCGAGAGCGGGCCCCATCGGCTGACCCGCGCCGCGATCTCCTCGTCGACCAGGTCCAGCACCTCGTCCTCCAGGATGAGCTGCGTGCGCCACGTGACGGTCGACGCGAGGCGATGGCTGATGTCACCTGCCAAGAAGAGCGCAGCGACGCGCGGCAGGCGATCGCGCAGCGCCACCGCCTGGTGCATCTGAGCCGACGCCGCGCGATGGCTGATCGTCTGTGCGGCAGCGACTTCGGCGGCTGCGAAATCCCATGCATCACAAGCCCAGTGCGCCTGCTTGCCGTCTTCGTCCGGCCGCCGGCGGACCAGTTCGGCGATCGCGGCCAGCCGACGGGCAGCCGCGGCCGCCTCGACCCGTGCCCAGCCCGCGATCGCCGCCGCCACGCTGGCGTCGTCGGCATCCCTGAGGGCATCGGGCCCTGGCAACGATTCATCGAACACATGTGCGAATTTACTGCCGCCACCAGACGCCGACACCGACGCCGCACCCTCCAACCGACCGCCCTGTGGATGAAATCCGGACTGTGGATAAGTTGCTTCTCGATGAGTGAAACGGTTGCCGACGCCCGGGGAAGCCTGTTTGGTGTGCTCACGATGAAGGACGCGACGTGACAGGGCCGCAGCGCGACAACGTGCTCATCGTGCACTGGCACGACCTCGGCCGCTATCTCGGCGCCTACGGTCACGCCGACGTGTCGAGCCCCCGCCTTGACCGACTCGCCGCCGAGGGCATCCTGTTCACCCGCGCCCATGCCACCGCTCCCCTGTGCTCGCCGTCGCGCGGCTCGCTGTTCACCGGGCGCTACCCGCAGAGCAACGGCCTGGTCGGCCTGGCCCACCACGGCTGGGAGTACCGCGCGGGTGTCCGCACCCTGCCGCAGCTGTTGTCCGAATCCGGCTGGCACACAATGCTGTTCGGCATGCAACACGAGACCTCGTTCCCAGCGCGGCTCGGCTTCGACGAGTACGACGTGTCAAACTCGTACTGCGAGTACGTGGTCGAGCGCGCCACTGGATGGCTGCGGGACGCTCCGCAACAGCCGTTCCTGCTCACCGCCGGGTTCTTCGAGACGCACCGGCCCTATCCGCGGGACCGTTACGAACCGGCCGATCCGGATGCGGTGCGCCTGCCCGACTACCTGCCTGACCTGCCCGACGTGCGCGAGGACCTGGCCGACTTCTACGGCTCGATCTCGGTGGCCGACGCAGCGGTGGGCCAACTGCTCGACACCCTCGCCGAGACCGGGCTGGACCGCACCACCTGGGTCGTGTTCCTCACCGACCACGGCCCTGCGCTGCCGCGGGCCAAGTCGACGCTGTACGACGCGGGCACGGGCATCGCGATGATCGTGCGGCCGCCGACGCGGCACGAGACGACGGGCCGGGTGTACGACGACCTGTTCAGCGGGGTCGACCTGGTGCCCACGGTGCTCGGTCTGCTGGGGCTGCCGAACCCCGACGACGTCGAGGGACTGTCACACGCCGCGAATGTGCTCGATGCGATTTCCCATTCGGTGCCGGTCCGCGGCGAGGTTTATACGACGAAGACGTATCACGATTCCTTTGACCCGATTCGCGCGATCAGAACAAAGGAATTCAGCTACATCGAGAATTACGCGACGCGGCCACTTCTGGATCTACCCCTCGACATCGAGGAGAGCGCACCGGGCAGGGCCGTCGCCCCACTCAGTTCCGGACCCCGCCCGGAGCGGGAGCTGTACGATCTGCGGACCGATCCGACCGAGCGCGACAACCTGTTGACCGGTGCCGTGAGCAGCGCAGCGGACGCCATCGCCAGCGAGATGGCTCTGCTGCTCAACGACTGGCGCCAGAAGACCAACGACGTCATCCCGTCCGAGTTCGCCGGCACCCGCATATCGGCCAGATACACCGAAACGTATGCGCACATAAACGAAAACCGACTGCCGAGCCGCTCCGCAATTGCCGCCGAGCGCGGTATCGCAGATGACGTCAGCACACGGCAATAGTTCCGCTCATCGCGAATTTAAAGTGAGCGCCATGGGCGGATCTGCACTGCATTTTCGTATTGGTTACGCTCTCGCGCATGGCAGCCCGCCCGTCGGCCTATCTGGTGCTCGCGTCTCAGCGCAGCGGCAGCACCCTGCTGGTCGAGTCGCTTCGCGCAACCGGTGTCGCCGGTGAGCCGCAGGAGTTCTTCCAGTACCTGCCCAAGACCAGCCAGTCGCCGCAGCCGCGGGAATGGTTCGCCGACGCGGGCGACGATTCGATTCTGCGACTGCTCGACCCGCTCGACGAGGGCAAGCCCGACCTTGCCCCGCCCGAGATCTGGCGGGACTACATCCGCACCGTCGGCCGCACCCCGAACGGCGTATGGGGCGGCAAGCTGATGTGGAATCAGACGCCGCTTCTGTTGCAGCGCGCGGCGGGCCTGCCGGACCGTTCGGGTGAGGGGCTGCTCTCGGCGATCCGCGACGTCGTCGGCTCGGATCCTGTTCTGGTGCATGTGTATCGACCCGACGTGGTCTCACAGGCGGTGTCGTTCTGGCGCGCGGTGCAGACCCGGGTATGGCGCGGCAGGCCCGATCCCGTCCGCGACGCCCGTGCCGAGTACCACGCGGGCGCCATCGCACACGTCATCACCATGCTCCGGGCCCAGGAAGTGGGCTGGCGCAACTGGTTTGCCGAGGAGAACGTCGAACCGATCGAGGTGCCCTACCCGGTGCTGTGGCGCAACCTCACCGACATCGTCGGCACCGTGCTCGACGCGCTCGGCATGGATCCACGGCTGGCACCGGCGCCGGTGCTGCAACGTCAGGCCGATCAACGCTCCGACGAATGGGTAGACCGATACCGCGCCGAGGCCGAACGAGAGGGGCTGCCAATATGACGACCGTCGCCGAGGACACCCGTCACGTCGAGGAGCTGCGGCTGCTGGAAGCCGAGTCGGTGCACATCATCCG
>NZ_JAVRPS010000238.1:0-6433 GCF_032162105.1 Mycobacterium sp.
TTCACCACTTCAAGGACAAGGACACCCTGTTCTTCGAGCTGGCCCACGAGGACGACGAGCGGATGGCCGACGTGGCGTCGCGCGAAGGCCTGATCCAGGTGATGCGGGACCTGCTGGCCGCGCCCGATCAGCACGACTGGCTGGCCACCCGGCTGGAGATCGCGCGCAAACTCCGCAACGACCCGGCGTTTCACCGCGGTTGGTCCGAGCGATCGGCCGAGTTGTCGGCAGCCACCACCGAGCGCCTCCGCCAGCAGAAGCAGGCCGGTCGACTACGAGAGGACGTTCCCGGCGCGGTCCTGCAGACCTATCTGGATCTCGTCTTGGACGGCTTGGTGGCTCGGCTGGCATCCGGTGACGACCCCGAAAACCTCAGTGCCGTACTCGACCTCGTCGAGGCGTCGGTGCGCCAGCAGTAGCTAGCGCCGGTTGCGGTGATTGGGCCCGCCGCGGCTGCGCATGGTGGTACCCGACTCGCGCAGCATGCTGTGCACGGAGCCGTATGAACGTCCCGTCGTCGCCACCAACGACCTGATACTGGCGCCGCTTTCATACGCGCTGCGCAATTCGGTGAGCATCTGATCCCGAGATTTGTTCAAATCCTGCATTGAGCATCTCCCCACTTTCCGCTTCCCGACGTGTAACCAGTACAACCGTCAATTACCCAGGTTGGGATTCGTTCAATCCGGGTGAAGCGAATTCGCAGGCGGCGCCGAGGTTGGTGCGGCGTCAGGCCAATTCGATGAGGTCGCGGTATTCGTCGGACCAGTAGTCCTCTGTGCCATCGGGAAGCAGCACGACGCGCTGCGGATCCAGCGCCTCGGCGGCGCCAGGGTCGTGGGTCACCAACACCACCGCGCCGTGGTAGCTGCGCAGCGCATCGAGAACCTGCTCACGGGACGCGGGGTCCAGGTTGTTGGTGGGCTCGTCGAGCAGCAGCACGTTCGCCGTCGACGCCACCAGACCGGCCAGCGCCAGCCGGGTCTTCTCACCACCGGACAGCGTGCCCGCAGGCTGATCGAGCTGTGGGCCGGTGAACATGAAGGCCCCCAGCAGGCTGCGCAGATCCTGTTCCCCGGTGTCCGGTGCGGCGTGCCGGATGTTCTCCCACACCGAGGCCATTCCGTCGATGGTGTCGTGCTCCTGCGCGAAGTAGCCGAGCTTCAGCCCATGGCCGGGCTCGATCGCTCCTGCGTCGGCCACCTCGACGCCCGCGAGGATGCGCAACAGCGTGGTCTTGCCCGCACCGTTGAGGCCGAGTACGACGACGCGCGACCCCTTGTCGATGGCCAGGTCGACGCCGGTGAAGATCTCTAGCGAACCGTAGGTCTTGGTGAGCCCCTTGCCCACAAGTGGGGTGCGACCGCACACCGCGGGGGTGGGAAACCTGATCTTGGCGACCTTGTCGGCCACCCGTTCATCGTCGAGTTCAGCGATCATCCGCTCGGCGCGCCGCAGCATGTTCTGTGCCGCAACGGCTTTGGTTGCCTTCGCGCCCATCTTGGCCGCCTGCGTGCGCAGAGCGGAGGCCTTCTTCTCGGCGTTGGCACGCTCGCGGCGCCGACGCTGTTCGTCAGTGGCACGGGCGTCGAGGTACTTCTGCCAGCCCATGTTGTACACGTCGGCCTCACCACGCACGGCGTCGAGGAACCACACCCGATTCACCACGTCGGCGAGCAGTTCGACGTTGTGGCTGATGACTACCAGACCACCGGTGTGATTCTGCAGGAAGCTGCGCAGCCAACCGATGGAGTCCGCGTCGAGGTGGTTGGTCGGCTCGTCGAGCAGGAGCGTGGTGTCCGATCCCGAGCCGGTGTCGGAGGCAGCGAACAGGATGCGGCTCAGTTCAACCCGGCGTCGCTGGCCGCCCGACAGCGTCCGCAGGGGCTGCGTCAGAACCCGTTCCGGCAGACCGAGACTCGCGCAGATCCGGCCAGCCTCGCTCTCCGCGGCGTACCCGCCGAGCGCAGAGAACCGCTCCTCGAGCTCACCGTAACGGCGGACGGCCTTGTCGCGGGCGGCATCGTCGGCCACCTCGGCCATGATCGCCTGCTGCTTCTCCAGGTCTGCAAGCAGCGTGTCGAGCCCGCGGGCCGAGAGCACCCGATCCCGGGCCAGCATGTCGAGGTCACCCTCTCTGGGATCCTGTGGCAGGTAGCCGATCTCGCCCGTCCGCTCGATGGTGCCTGCGTAGGGCTCACCCTCGCCCGCGAGGATCCGCATGGTGGTGGTCTTGCCAGCACCGTTGCGCCCCACCAGGCCGATCCGGTCACCGGGCTGGATCCGCAGTGCGGCGCCCTCAACGGACAGCAGCGTGCGCGCGCCGGCGCGGACCTCCAGGTCCGTTGCGGTGATCACGCTGCTTCTCCCTCGTTGGTTTCTTGTTGGTCGATTTACTTGTCGTCGGTGAAGACCGCGGGCCGCTTCTCGGCGCGCGCGGCAACCGCTTCCTCGAAGTTGGCGGTGAGTAGGCGCACGAAGAGCTGACCCAGGCCCTCTGCCTGCATATGGGCCTCCAGGCTACCGGCGTCCAGTCCACTCCATAGCGTGCGCTTGGTCAACTCGATACCCGGCCGCGAGAACTTCGCGATCCCCTCGGCCACCTGGTAACAGGTGTCGAGCAGTTCCTCGTCGGGCACCGTGCGCGACACCAGACCGATCCGCTCGGCCTCCTGCGCGTCGATGTCGCGGCCCGTCAGCATCACCTCGAAGGCCCGCGACGTCCCGATCGCCTTTGGCAGCAGATAGGACAGGCCGAGCTCGCTGGCCGTCAGCCCGTTGTTGATGCCCGCCGCCCGGAAGTACGCACCCGCCGCCGCGATGCGGATGTCCGCGGCCAGGGCCAGGCACAACCCGCCGCCGATGGCCGCTCCGTTCACGGCGGCGATGACGGGCTGGTGCATCTTGCGCAACGACAGGATCACGTCGTCGAGCACCTCCATCGACCGCAACGCGAACGTGGGCCTGGTCAGGCCGTCGATGTGCGGGACCGAACCGGCCGACTTGTGGTCAGCCCCTGACGAGAATCCACGTCCGGCACCGGTGAGCACCACCACACGGATGTCGTTGTCGTAGGTCAGCTCGTCGAGGACCTTCTTCAGCGGCACCATGACGTCGAACGCCATCGAATTCATCCGCTCGGGACGGTTCAACGTGACCAACGCCACGTTCGGCCGCGGGTAATCGACGAGGACTAGAGAATCCTGGGAGTTCTGCTCGCTCACGACCATGCACGCTATCGCGTGCCGCGGGTGCGGCCGGCGTTACTGCTGCTCGGCGCCTGCCTGCTCGGCGATCACGGCGTCGATGTCGAACTCCTTGATCTTGTCGATGACGTCCTCGAGCTGGTCGGCGGGCAGCATTCCGGAGTGCCGGAAGACCATATGGCCCTTCTTGAACGCCATCAGCGTCGGGATCGCCTGAATCTCGGCTGCCGCCGCGAGACCCTGTTCCGCCTCGGTGTCCACCTTGGCGTGCACGACGTCGGGGTGTTTCTCCGACGACGCGGCGAAGGTCGGCGCGAACGCTTTACACGGCCCGCACCAGGACGCCCAGAAATCCACCAACACGATCTCGTTGTCGGTGACGGTCTCGTTGAACTTTTCGGCGGTGATGTCTTGCGTGCTCACTATTCTCCAAACGTTGCGGTTAACCTGCTTGTTCCCAACATGTGGTCAACTCAACCGGGCCAGCGCAGTCTCGGCGTCGTACCCATTGAACCCATCGAGGGAATCATCGCGCAGCCTGTTCACCCACGTTGGGTCGGCGAGCAATGCCCGTCCGATGGCGGCGACGTCGAACTCGCCGGACCCGTACTGGTCGAGCAGTCGGTCGACCGGCGCAGGCGGGATGCGGCCGCCGGCCCGGCCCGGCGTGAACTCGGTTTCAAGGCCCACCGAGCCGACCGCGATCACCGGTACTCCGGTGACCTTCTTGGTCCACCCCGACAGGCTGAGTTCGGGGTCGGCGTCCGGGAAGGCCGGGTTGTAGTGCCTGCGGGTGGACGGGTGGAAGACGTCGACGCCCGCGTCCACCAGCGGCGCCAGCAGTTCCTGCAATTCGGTGGGATCGCCTGCGATCGCCGCGGTGTAGTCGGTCTGCTTCCACTGTGAGAACCGGAAGATGATCGGGTAATCCGGCCCGATGGCGGCGCGCACGGCGGCGATCACCTCGGCAGGGAACCGGGTGCGGCCGGCAAGCTCGCCGCCGTACCCGTCGGTGCGCAAATTCGTCTTCGCCCAAAGGAATTCGTCGAGCAGGTACCCGTGTGCGCCGTGCAGTTCGACGGCGTCGAAGCCGACGTCGCGGGCGTTGCGAGCGGCCTGGGCGTACGCGTCGGCCACACCAGCCAGCTCATCGGTGCGCAGCGCCCGCCCGCTGGGCTGGCCCGCGCTGTTCACCCCAGACGGGCTCACGGGGCTGACCCCGTCGGCATCCCCACGTTGGGCGCCCTGATGCCACAACTGCGCGGCGATCGCGCCGCCGTGCCGGTGCACGCCTGCGGTCACTGCGCGCCACCCGGCCAGCACGTCGTCGCCGGCCATGGTGGGGATGCTGGCCGGCCAGCCGGCTTCGGGCTGCGCCAACCTGATCCCCTCGGTGACGATCAGCCCGACGCCGCCCGCGGCGCGGCGCGCGTAGTACTCGGCGACGTCGGCGCCCGGTATCCCGCCGGGCGAGGCGCGGCGCGTCATCGGCGCCATCGCGAAGCGGTTGCGGATCGTCAAGGACCGCACCGTCAAGGGCTCGAACAGTTCGGTCACGCGTTCGTCGTAGGCCACGAATTGGTCTAACGCCTTCCCGCAGGGTTCGATTCCGCGGCGTTCAGCCGAGGTTCTCGACCGCCTTTTGGTAGAAGGCGATGACGTCGGCGGCGATCTGGTCGACGTCGTGGGCCGGATCCAGCGGCAGTAGCGCGCCGAACGGCGCATTCCAGAACGGTCCGGTGCGGGCCGTCCACGGCCCGACGTAGGCGTATGGGGTGTCGTGGTAGGAGTCGCCTGCGGATACCCCGTAGTTGACCTCGTCGTCGGTGACCGCGACGTCGAAGTGCTCCGGCCACAGCACCGGATGCGATTCCGGCAGAACCTGCTTCAGGGCGTACCCACCCGCGTACAGACTGCGATGGATCAGCTCGGCGGCGGCAGGATCGATGTCGAGCACGGCGTCGGCGGCCAATGGGTCGACGATCTCGTAGGTGCCCTCCGGCGGCCCGTAGTCGACACCCGCGGCTGCTGCGAGTGCGCCGGGGCTACCGGCCAGCGGCGCACTGCCGTCCTGCCACGTGAAGTCGGTTCCGTGCACGGCGAGCGGAAGTGACACGCCGACGAAGCCATCCGGCCGCACCGCGAGACGGATGGTGCCCGCGGCACGGTACTGCGGACCGGCGATCAGGCTCTCGGCGATGCCGCGCACCTGTCGACGGGTCGCAACGTATTCCATGGCTCCTCCACGGTCGTTTCAAACCAAACCAGGCTACGGATTGTCGGCCTCGATGGCCTGGTGCCGATCCAGAATGTGCGCTGCGATGGCTGCCGCACGATCCGCATTGGTCAGCAGCCGGTCCTGTCGCTTCGGCCACCAGAACAACTCGACCAGGAGCGCCACCAGATAGATGCCCGATGCGACGGCGTTGCCCCAAGAGCCGAACACGGTGTCCCACACCGCCGAGCCCAAGGCGACGATCAGGACTAGCCAGAGCAACCACCGAAACCGGTGAGCCCCTTCCGCGGCCGCGTGCAGGCCGTTGGTGTAGTCGATGACCGCCTGCGCAAGGCCGACGTCGGCGATCCGCTCGCCACGGCGGGCGGCACGCACGGCGGCCACCCGGTCCGCGCCGCGCAGTTGCTTCGCGGCCGGCCAATGTCTCGCCATCCGACGAGGCATCCAGATGCCGAACAAGGTGCCAAGGATGACGAACACGACGACGCCGCCAAGGAGCATCCCCGAATCGAGCCAGGCCAAGATGCCGAGGCAGAGGCCGACGGTACCGCCGATCAGCAGCGCCCGACGAAGGTGACCGCCTCGCCACACGAAGGCCGGAATCGTGACCACGGCTTGATTGTGCTCGATCGATCCGGCGCGCAGTCGAGATTGCCCTCAGGGTCGTGATCGCGCGCCGCGGAATCTACCGCCGTGGGTGCAATCTCGACGGTAGCGCCGACCGCTAGACGGTGAAGCCCAGTGCCCGCAGTTGCTCGCGGCCGTCCTCGGTGATCTTGTCGGGGCCCCACGGCGGGTTCCACACCCAGTTGATCTTGATATCGGTGACCAGACCGGCGCCGACCAGGGCCGTCCGCGACTGGTCCTCGATGACGTCGGTCAGCGGGCAGGCCGCCGAGGTCAGCGTCATGTCGATCAGCGCGATGTCACCGGTCTCGCCCTTCTCGATGTTCAGCCCGTAGACCAAACCGAGATCGACGACGTTGATCCC
>NZ_JAVRPS010000239.1:0-6068 GCF_032162105.1 Mycobacterium sp.
CTGGCCGCCCTTTGGGTGCTGTTGGTGCTGGCCGCCGTCTGACCGGACCGGATGGCGCGAGCAGACACATAAGTGCCCTGTTGCGCAATGAAAAGGGCACTTATGCGTCTGCTCGCCGGAGTTGGGGCGCGTTTTGGCTGATCGGGGAGAGGCGCGCTATTCTTGACGCGTTCCACCGAAGACCGTCGGTCACCGAGAAATCGGTTGAAGGTCCGGGATTTGTCCCGGCGGCCCACGCAGGAGGACGAGGTAGTTGCATTCTTGCGCGCCCCGGCCACTCTGCGTCGGGGCGTTCGTCATTTCTCGGCCCCTCGTGTCGGTCTGCGGTGAAACACCCGAAACCACCCACGAGGAGGCATGCATGGCCAAGGCTGACAAGGCCACCGCGGTCGCTGACATCGCCGAACAGTTCAAGGAGGCGACGGCCACCGTCGTCACCGAGTACCGCGGGCTGACGGTTGCCAACCTGGCCGAGCTGCGACGCTCGCTCAGCGGTTCCGCCACCTATTCCGTCGCCAAGAACACCTTGGTGAAGCGGGCAGCCAGCGAGGCCGGTGTCGAAGGCCTCGACGAACTGTTCGCCGGCCCCACCGCGATCGCGTTCATCAAGGGCGAGCCCGTTGACGCCGCCAAGGCGATCAAGACCTTCGCCAAGGATCACAAGGCGCTGATCATCAAGGGCGGCTACATGGACGGCAAAGCGCTGTCCGTGGACGAGGTCAACCGCATCGCGGACCTCGAGTCGCGCGAGGTGCTGCTGGCCAAGCTGGCGGGCGCGATGAAGGCCAAGACCAGCCAGGCCGCGGCGCTGTTTGCTGCCCCGGCGTCGCAGGTCGCCCGCCTCGTCTTCGCGCTGCAGGAGAAGCGGGCCGCAGAAGCGCCGCCCGAGGCATCGGCGCCCGCCGACGCAGAAGCACCGGCACCCGCCGACGCAGAAGCACCGGCACCCGCCGACGCAGAAACAGAAGCACCGGCACCCGCCGACGCAGAAACAGAAGCACCGGCATCCGCCGAATAAGCACTATCCCAACCCCACGAAGCAAGTAAGTAAGGAAGGACCACAAAATGGCCAAGCTCAGCACCGAAGACCTGCTCGACGCGTTCAAGGAACTGACCCTGTTGGAGCTCTCGGAGTTCGTCAAGGCGTTCGAGGAGACCTTCGACGTCACCGCGGCCGCTCCGGTAGCCGTCGCCGCCGCGGCAGGCGCTGCCGCCCCGGCCGAGGCCGCCGAGGAGCAGACCGAGTTCGACGTCATCCTCGAGGGTGCCGGCGAGAAGAAGATCGGCGTCATCAAGGTCGTCCGCGAGATCGTGTCCGGCTTGGGCCTCAAGGAGGCCAAGGATCTGGTCGACGGGGCTCCCAAGCCGCTGCTCGAGAAGGTCAACAAGGACGCCGCCGAGGAGGCCAAGGCCAAGCTCGAGGCCGCAGGCGCTTCGGTCACCGTCAAGTAGTTCAGCTACGAGAGGCCCCCGGCAACGGGGGCCTCTTCGTATCTACAGCCACCCGGCCGTGCCAAGTGAGCCCGCCAGCTCGTCGGGTGTATCTCCCAGGGCGACAAGTAAATTGCCCACCGTTGCACCGAGCACCGGGCCGACCGCGGAGCCGTCGCTGCCGAAATAGTCCGCCAGCTCGAGCATCACGAAGCCGTGGATCGTCGTCCACAATTGCGCCGCGGTCGCGATTACGGCCTGCGCGTCATCGGCTGAACCGGCCGTGATCCGCCCGGCCAGCATCGAGCGGTGGACGATGTGCAGCAGCTGGCCGAATGCGGCGTACTCGGCGCGGATCTCGTCGACCGTCATCGTCAACAGATTGCGGGCGGGCGCGTTGATGCCATGCGCGCTGGTGCTGCCGAACATCAGCCGGTACAGATGCGGACGCTCGATGGCGAACTTCCGGTAGGCGACGCCGCAGATCAGCAGGTCAGCTACCGGGTCATTGGTGTCCGGCATCGTCACCGCGATCGCGAACTGCCTGCGTCCCTCGTCCGCGACCTCGGCGATCAGCGTGCGCATACCGCCAAAGTGCGTGTACAACGCCATCGTCGTCGTCCCTGCCGCCGACGACACCTTGCGGGTCTGCAGCGCGTCGGGACCGTGATCGTCGAGTAGGCCGACGGCCGCGTGCAGCAGCTGGTCGCGCACGGTGCGGTCGGCGGGCGAACTCATCGTTGCCATGGTCTCACGCGAGGCGTATGGTCTCATAACATCGATATAACGCTGTTATAGGACTCGGGGGATCCAATGGCGCCGGTCGAAACGACGCACTACACCGACAACCCGTACCTGCGGGGAGTGATCGCGCCGGTGCAGGTCGAGGCGACCGCCTTCGACCTCAGGGTCAGTGGCGAGATCCCGGATCACCTGGATGGGCGCTACCTACGCACCTGCGCCAATCCGGTGGCCGAGGTCGACCCGGCGGTCTATCACTGGTTCTCCGGCGATGCGATGGTGCACGGCCTGGCGCTGCGCGACGGAAGGGCGCAGTGGTATCGCAACCGCTGGGTTCGCACGCCTACCGTCAGCAGGGCGCTGGGCGAGCCCAGCTCCGCTTCGGTCGATCCACGCGCCGGCATGCTCGCCTACAGCCCCAACACCAACGTGCTGCGCCACGCCGGACGCACCCTGGCGCTGGTCGAAGCGGGCAACGCCAACTACGAACTCACCGACGAGCTCGACACCATCGGTACCTGTGACTTCGATGGCACCCTCTACGGCGGCTACACCGGCCACCCGCACCGCGATCCCGAGACCAATGAGCTGCACGCGGTCTCGTACTCGTTCATGCGCGGCCGGACCGTGCAGTACTCGGTGATCGACACCGGCGGCCGGGCCAGGCGCACCGTCGACATCGAGGTCGCGGGCGCGCCGATGATGCACGACTTCTCGCTGACCGAGAAGTACATCGTCATCTACGACCTGCCTGTGACCTTCGATGCGGCGCAGATGGTCCCGCGCACGGCACCGAGGTGGCTGCAGCGGCCGGCACGCCTAGTGTTGGAATCGCTGATCGGACGTGTCAAGGTGCCCGGCCCGATCGCGGCGCAGATCAACCGCAACACCAAGCGCGTCGACACACTGCCGTTCGCCTGGAATCCGTCCTACCCGGCCCGAATCGGAGTGATGCCGCGTGAGGGCACCAACGCCGACGTGCGGTGGTTCGACATCGAGCCTTGCTACGTCTTCCATCCGCTCAACGCCTACTCCGAGATCCGGGAGGGCGCCGAGCTGCTGGTGCTCGATGTGGTGCGAAACGAGCGGATCTTCGATCGTGACCGTCGTGGTCCCAGTGATGGGCACCCCACGCTCGATCGGTGGACGATCAACCTGACCACCGGCGCCGTAGGCACCGAACGGCGCGACGACCGGACGCAGGAGTTCCCGAGGATCAACGAGACCCTTACCGGGAAGAGGCACCGCTACGGCTACACGGTGAGCGTCGCAGGCGGGTTGGTCTGGGACGACAAGCCGCACGACCTGAGGACGGGGCTGTACAAGCACGACTACGCGACCGACAGCTGCGTCACCGCAGGGCTCGACCCCGATCTGGTGGTCGGCGAGATGGTGTTCGTAGCGAACCCGGGTGCCCACCACGAAGACGACGGCGTGCTGTTGGGTTTCGCCTATCACCGTGGGCGCGACGAGGGTCAACTGTTGATTCTCGACGCGGCCAGCATGCAGGTCACGGCCACCGTGCACCTCCCGCAACGAGTGCCCCTAGGATTTCACGGCAACTGGGCACCGGCCGGCTGATCGAGCAAATTTCCTACGCTCGTCTGTAAGAATGTTACGTAGCGCCACAAAGGCCGTAGCCCCATGGCGAGTGCGCTACAGTGACTCAAGCCACAGGTGGGTGGCGTGTGGTAACAGCAGCTTTGGCGGAAGGATCGCGCGTGGGCATCGGCATTCAGGTTGAGGGACTGACCAAGTCCTTCGGGCCCCAGCGAATCTGGGAAGACGTCACCTTCGAGATTCCCTCTGGTGAAGTCAGTGTGCTGCTGGGTCCGTCCGGTACCGGTAAGTCGGTGTTCCTGAAGTCGCTGATCGGGCTGCTGCGTCCCGAGCGCGGCAAGATCATCGTCGACGGCACCAACATCATCGAGTGCTCGGCCAAGGAGCTCTACGAGATCCGCACCCTGTTCGGCGTGATGTTCCAGGACGGTGCGCTGTTCGGCTCGATGAGCCTGTATGACAACACCGCGTTCCCGCTTCGTGAGCACACGAAGAAGAAGGAATCCGAGATCCGCCAGATCGTCATGGAGAAGCTCGACCTGGTCGGCCTGACCGGTGACGAGACCAAGTTCCCCGGTGAGATCTCCGGCGGTATGCGCAAGCGCGCCGGGCTGGCTCGCTCGCTGGTGCTCGACCCTCAGATCATTCTGTGCGACGAGCCGGACTCCGGTCTGGACCCGGTTCGTACCGCCTATCTTTCCCAGCTGCTGATCGACATCAATGCGCAGATCGACTGCACCATCCTGATCGTGACGCACAACATCAACATCGCTCGCACCGTGCCCGACAACATGGGCATGCTGTTCCGCAAGCACCTGGTCATGTTCGGCCCGCGTGAGGTGTTGTTGACCAGTGACGAGCCCGTCGTGAAGCAGTTCCTCAACGGTCGCCGTATCGGCCCGATCGGCATGTCCGAGGAGAAGGACGAGTCGCAGATGGCCGAGGAGCAGGCGCTGGCCGACGCCGGTCACCACGACGGTGGTGTCGAGGAGATCGAGGGGGTGCCGCCGCAGATCCTGGCCACGCCTGGCATGCCCGAGCGCAAGGCCGTGGCCCGTCGCCAGGCCCGGGTGCGCGAGATCATGCACACCCTGCCCGCAGCCGCGCAGGAGGCCATCCGCGACGATCTCGAGGGCACGCACAAGTACGTCGCGCACGAGTTCGGCGACGATCCGACCGCACGTCACCGCCAGGCAGAGGACGACTCGCCGACGGCGTCGATCCCCGTCGCCAAGGATTGACCGGTCCCGGTCGACGCGACCGGGGGAGTTGAGCCAATCGCACGCGCGCTGCGTTGAACCGTGCCGCCACGATCGTCGTCCACCGCTGGCCGAGACGCGACCGCGTTTGCTCCTCGGCACCCCGTGGTGGCGGCCGCGAATCTGGGGATGGGCAAAATCTCCACATCAAACCGCGTGTGAAGTCTTGACGGACGGCCCTAAACGGGCCACGCTGTTGGGCAGCATGTGTGTAAGGGTTCAGGACGCCAGCCAGCATCTAGTACCCCCCAGCACGTGGCTGTGATGGGCTTGTTGAGGAATGCGCCGTCCTGCGCTATTGTTGGACGTTGCGCTGGCTGCCTCCTGCCCACCTCACCCGCACCTGACACCGTGGTCCTAGCCTGAGCCCTGCTCAGTGATCTAGTTGCGTGCCGTGTGGCCGTGATGCGGACAGGCGAGAGCCAGCCGAACCGAAGCAGATAACGCGGCGTACGGGTCTGGCCTTCACCAGGCATCCGATCGTCGCACGGGTGCTGGAAGGATGCATCTTGGCAGTCTCTCGCCAGAGCAAGTCAGTCGATACCACCAACAATTCCGTTCCGGGAGCCCCTGGTCGAGTTTCCTTCGCCAAGCTTCGTGAACCGCTCGAGGTTCCGGGGCTGCTGGACGTTCAGACCGACTCTTTCGAATGGCTCATCGGTTCCGACCGGTGGCGCGAAAAGGCCCTCGAGCGCGGTGAGCCCACCCCCGTCGGTGGACTCGAAGAGGTGCTCGCCGAACTGTCGCCGATCGAGGATTTCGCGGGAACGCTCTCGCTGAGCTTCTCCGACCCGCGCTTCGACGAGGTCAAGGCACCCGTCGACGACTGCAAGGAAAAGGACCAGACGTACGCCGCGCCGCTGTTCGTCACCGCTGAGTTCATCAACAACCAGACCGGTGAGATCAAGAGCCAGACGGTCTTCATGGGCGACTTCCCGATGATGACCGAAAAGGGCACCTTCATCATCAACGGCACCGAGCGTGTCGTGGTGTCCCAGCTGGTCCGCTCGCCGGGGGTGTACTTCGACGAGAACATCGACAAGTCCACCGAGAAGACGCTGCACAGCGTCAAGGTGA
>NZ_JAVRPS010000240.1:0-3582 GCF_032162105.1 Mycobacterium sp.
GCCGCGCCGGCCGGTCGGTAACCTTCGGCCACCAGCCATGCGCGAGCCCGACCACGCTGACGCTCATCCCGAAAGATGACGTAGCGACCAAGCTCCTCCGGCCAGCGGGAGAGGACGTCCTTGAACCGGCGAAAGGCGCCCTTGCCAGTTATGGCGATCTCGAGGCGATCGGCGATCTCGGGGTCCGCCACCGTGGCGATGAACCGCTCCATGTCGCGATAGCCGTCGTGTGAACCTTGGTGATGTATGTATAGCCAGCGGCCGTCGTCGTCTGCTTCGTCATCCTCTTCGAGGTCGTCGCGCGAAGGCCAGATCTCGCCGGATTTGAGATCGATCCGAGTTTCTCCGTAGATCGGATCGCCCTCCAAGAATGACGCCAATTCCCCCACATCGACCGCGAGCGGACGCAGCAGCGGTATGGCACCCCGCCCTAAAGTTGCCTCGATCTGGTCGGCCAACTCGTCGTCTCCCACCCACGACCGGTCCCGCAGCGCCGCCGCGCAGTCTGACGCCAGCTCCACCGCTCCATCTACACCCTGCGCAACGGCGTCCAGAAGGCCGTCGCCCGCCATCTGCAGCACGTCGTCGCTCAGCCGCCCGCGTACCAACTCGACGACCGACCCGTCGCCCTCGTACACGGCGTAACTGCCTGACGGCCTCGGTACCGTTCCTGGTGAGTGAGCAGGAGTGAGTTCTGCTCGGTTGCGGCCCGAACGGTCTTGGCCGCGGCGGGCGGGTGTTCTCCGGTGAACCGGTGCGCATCGCGTGCGGCCGGTGGGCTGGAACTGCCGTGCCCGCCATCGTGGCGACGGTGGCGGTCAGGCCTGGCCGGTGGAGTGCCCGCCACGGTCCACTGTCCGCGGCAGGGTCCTGCCCGCCGATGCCTGATCACCAATCCGAAACCACACCTACCAATCCCAGCCCCCGCGATGGACTCACGGTGGCCGGATCGAAAGTCTGCTACCAACATCTTGGCACCCGCCACCGACAACCACGCACCCCAACACCGCTCACGTCCGTGCGGTATCGCTCACTACTGCTCACTATCCAACGACCAGCTGCCAACCCCATTGGCACACAGGGCAAGCGTAGTAAGGACGAGTGCGTGACAGCGCCGGTGTCGGGACGTGCGCCGACACCGCCACGGAGCACGGGCGAGCCATCGATGTCCTGATTCGCGACGCCCCGCGAGCTCGTCGCCCCTACCATCAGCCCATGCGCGACTCCAAGATCTTGATCACCGGCGTGACCGGACAGGTCGCTGTCCCCATCGCCCGTGCGTTGGCGGCCGACAACGAGGTGTGGGGCATCGCCAGGTTCCACGACACCGCAGCGCGGGACGACCTCGAGCGAGCAGGAATTCGGTGCCAGACAGTCAACCTCGCGGCCGGCGACTTCGCCGCGATCCCGTCCGACTTCGACTACGTGCTCAACCTGGCCGTCGCCAAGAGTGGCAAGTGGGAGAAGGACCTCGCGGCCAACGCGGAGTCGGTCGGCCTGCTCATGGCGCACTGCCCCGATGCGAAGGCGTTCCTGCACTGCTCGTCGGCGGCCGTCTACGACCCGCCCGACGACGAGCCACGGAACGAACGCACCGCTCTTGGCGACAACCACAAGTCGATGCTTCCGACGTATTCCATCTCCAAGATCGCCGGAGAGGTCGTCGCTCGTTCGATGGCGCGTGCGCTGGGCGTGCCCACCACCATCGCGCGGCTCAACGTCCCGTACGGCGACAACGGTGGTTGGCCGTTCTATCACATGGAGATGATCCTGGCCGGCGTGCCGATCCCGGTCCCTCCCGGCGGGCCGGCGCGCTACAACCCCATCCACGAGGACGACGTCATCGCGATGCTCCCCAAGCTGCTCGAGGTGGCGTCGGTGCCTGCCGTCACGGTCAACTGGTGCGGCGAGCAGACAGTCAGCCTTCAGGACTGGTGCACGCACATCGGGTCACTGGTCGGCAGGGAGCCGGCGTTCGAGGAGAGCGGGCAGGCGCTGCGAGGCGGTCCCACCGACGTGACCCTGATGCGCGAACTGGCGGGCGGCACCACGGTCGACTGGCACGACGGCATCAGCCGGATGGTGCGGAAGTTTCACCCGGAACTGGTGCACGCGTAGGCCGCGGCGGTCACGAGGCGGACGCGAAGTAGTGCCCCGCCTTGAGGTCCGCGAGCAGGGTGGGCTGCTCGGGCCGCCAGCCCAGCAGCTCCCGGGTCCGAGCACTGGAGGTCGGGTTGTCCAACGCGGCGATTGCCCCGATGAAGCCGAGCTGTTCGGCGGCCTCCTCGGCCGTGATGCCGACCGCGGGCACGCCGAGTTGCTCACCGATGGCCGTTGCGATGTCGCGGAAGGGCACGCCCTCCTCGGCCGCTCCGTGCAGCCGCGAGCCGGCGGGGGCTGACTCGATCGCCAGCCGGTACAGCCGCGCGGCGTCGATGGTGTGCACGGCGGGCCAGCGGTTGGCGCCGTCACCGACGTAGACGGATCGACCCGCCTTCCTGGCGGCGTCGATGAGGGTAGGGACGAAGCCGTGAAAGTCGGTGGAGCCGTGCACCGTCGGTGACAATCGGACGACCGAAGACCGCACCCCGCGCTGGGCCAGGGCGATCGTGGCGTTCTCCGACGCGGCGCGCGGCCCCGACTCACCGGCGGCGTCGTCTTCCCTACCCAGCCGCCCAGGGGCGGTGAAGGCGAGCATCATCGTGCCCGAGGTGTTCACGAACGGCTTGCCGGAACCGACGAGCGCGGTCCCGATCGTGTCGACGGCTTGCAGGTCGGTTGCGGTCGCTGCGGCATAGTCGGAGAAGTCGTGAATGAACGCCAGATGGATGACGCCGTCCGCGGCCGCCGCGGCATCGGTCAGGACGTCGAGATCGTCGAGCGAACCGCGTTGCACCTCGGCGCCCGCAGCCGACACCGCCGCAGCAGAGTCGTCCGAGCGGGCGAGGCCGACGACCTGGTGTCCGTGGTCGAGTAGTTCGCGAACCACGACGGATCCGATGTGTCCGGATGCGCCGGTGACGAATACACGCATGTGCACTCTCCTCATGTTGATGTCAGTGGATGACATCAACCGTAACCGCGATGACAGCCACTGTCATCCCCCATGGTGACAGTCACTGTCGTCACATACACTCCGCGGATGGGTCGCTGGGAGCCGAACGCGCGTGGACGCCTGGAGCACGCCGCGCTCGAGCTCTACTTGGAACGCGGGTTCGACCAGACGACGGTCGCCGAGATCGCCAGTCACGCCGGGCTCACGGAGCGCACCTTCTTCCGGCACTTCGCCGACAAGCGCGAGGTGCTGTTCGGCGGGGGCGCTCTCGCCGAGGGACTCGCCGCAGCAGTGGATGCGGCGCCCGAAGCCACGGCGCCGCTCGACGCCGTGATCGGAGCGCTCGAGTCGACGTCCGATTTCTTCGCCGAACGTCACGCGCACGCGCGGCGACGCCAGGAGGTCATCGCAGCCAACCCGAGCCTGCAGGAGCGCGAGCTCATCAAGCTCGCCTCTCTCGCCACGGCCATGGCCGGTGCACTTCGTCGTCGCGGCGTCACCGAACCCGCCGCGAGCCTGGCGGCCGA
>NZ_JAVRPS010000241.1:0-46787 GCF_032162105.1 Mycobacterium sp.
CGCGGGCGTCGGTCGGCAGCTCGACGTCTGCGTGGAGGTCGGCATGAGCGGCGGCCGCACCGGCTGCCGGGGCGCCGACGCGGTCGACGCGGTGGCACGCGCGGCGGCCGATTCGGAGCGGCTGCGACTGGTGGGGGTAGCCGGCTACGAGGCCGCGGGAGGCCATGACGTCACGCCGGACGGGTACGCCGGGGTGCGGGCATACCTGCGGGAGCTGCGCGGGGCCGTGACGCGGTTGGCCGGTCTCTTCGAGGCCGACGAGGTCGTGCTGACCGCGGGCGGAAGCACGTACTTCGACGCGGTCGCCGACGAGTTGACCGGCGGGTGGCCGACGGGTCTGCCGATCCGCACGATCCTGCGCAGCGGGTGCTACCTCACCCACGACGACGGCCTGTACCGGCGCACGTCGCCGCTTCGCGGACCCCTGGGACTACGGCCCGCGCTGACGGTGTGGGCGCAGGTGGTGTCGCGCCCGGAACCGGACCTGGCGCTGCTCAGCATGGGCAGGCGCGACGTCTCGTTCGATGCCGATCTGCCGGTGCCCCACGGACTGGAGAACAGTGCCGTGGTCAAACTCAACGACCAGCACGCCTATTTGCGGGTCGGCCCTGCGGACCGAGACCGCGTGGCCGTCGGGAGCTGGCTCGAGTTCGGCATCTCGCACCCGTGCACGGTGTTCGACAAGTGGCAGTTGATCCCGGTGCTCGACGACGACGGCCGCGTGGTCGACCTCGTCCGCACCTTCTTCTAGTCCCGCGAGCAGTCCGCAAGCGGGGAATTCTGGGCGGAGTTGATGGCAAAAGTGTGATCTCCGGGGCACCCGCTCCCTCCAATAGACGACCGCCCAAAACCGGGCGGCCCCGTCACACGAAGGAGAGCACCATGAACAACGACACGATCAGCCGGACTCGGATCGTGGCTGCGGCCACGCTGGCCGCAGGCGCCGTACTCGCGGGGGCCCTTGGTTCGGCCACTCCGGCCAACGCCGCGCCGGACCTCTACATCGGGCTGGCCTACTCGTTCCAGAGCGGCATCCCCGGGATCGCCGTCAGGGGCGTCTACGACCAGTCCAGGATCGACTCACTGTCGATCTGCCAGGACAATGGGGGAAACCACTGCGTCTGGTTCGGGACGTTCACGAACACCTGCGCGGCGATGGCCATCCTTGGCGCGCAGGAATGGAACACCGCGACGGGATCGACCCGCAAGGATGCCGAAGATCAGGCACTGGCCCAGAATCCGGGCAGCCACATCGCGGTCTCGGGATGCACGTCGGGCAGTCCGCGCAAGCCGTTGAATCGGGTCCCGCTGGGTCCGCTGGCACAGGCGTGAATCCGCAGAGTCAGCGGGCCTGCTTGAGCTTGCCGCGCTGATTGTCGCGGTTGCGTTCGAACACCAGGCGCAGACCGTTGAGCGTCAAGTGTTTGTCGTAGTGCTGGACGGTGCGCAAGTCGGGCAACACCAGAGGCGCGGTGTGCCCGGTGGCCACCACCGCGACGTCGTCGCCCCCGAAGCCGTCGACGTCCTCGCGCACCCGGGTCACCAGGCCGTCGACCAAGCCCGCGAAGCCGAACACCGCCCCTGCCTGCATGCACTCGACGGTGTTCTTCCCGATGACCGACCGCGGCCGGGTCAGCTCGACGCGGCGGAGTGCGGCCGAGCGCGCCGCGGCGGCGTCCGACGACACCTGCACGCCAGGGGCGATCGCACCGCCGAGGAACTCGCCCTTCCGCGACACGACGTCCACGCAGATCGACGACCCGAAGTCGACGACGATCGCCGCCGACTGGAACCGCTGAAACGCCGCAAGGCAGTTCACGATGCGGTCGGCGCCGACCTCCTTGGGATTGTCGACGAGCAGCGGAATCCCGGTCCGCACACCGGGTTCGATGAGCACGTGCGGCACCGAGGGCCAGTACTGTTCGAGCATCACGCGGATCTCGTGCAGCACCGACGGCACCGTGGACAGACCGGTGGCGCCGGTCAGCCGCTCGGCGTCGTCGCCGATCAGGCCGTCGATGGTGAGGGCCAATTCGTCGGCGGTGACCTCGGATTCGGTGCGGATCCGCCAGTTCTGCACCACCTTGGCGTGGTCGCCGGAGCCCTCCACCAAGCCGACGACGGTGTGGGTGTTGCGGACGTCGATGGCCAGCAGCACGGCGCTACCGCGGAGACATCAGGTCGGCGGCGTCGGCAGGCACGAAGGCAAGGTCGTGGCCGAAGTCGAGTGGGCGGTTCTGCCCGTCCACGAAGACCACCCGCGGTTGGTAGGCGCGGGCCTCGGCGTCCTCCATGGTGGCATAGGCGATGAGGATCACCAGATCGCCCGGATGCACCAGATGCGCTGCCGCGCCGTTGATCCCGATCACACCGCTGCCCCGCTCACCGGTGATGGCGTAGGTCACCAACCGGTTGCCGTTGTCGATGTCGACGATGGTCACCTGCTCACCCTCGAGCAGGTCGGCGGCGTCCATCAGCTCGGCGTCGATCGTGACCGAGCCGACGTAGTGCAGATCGGCCTGCGTCACCGTGGCCCGATGGATCTTCGACTTCAACATGGTTCGTAACATCAATTCCTCCAGGGTAATTCGTGATTCTGGTCCGACTCGACCCGGGAATGCCCGTCGATGCCGGCCGTTGCGCCGATGTCTATTGCGATGTTGTCCAGAAGTCTGATCCGGCCAAGGCGCGCCGCCACCAGCAACCGGGCCACTCCCTCGAGAGGCGCCGGGCCAAGCCAGGTGTCGCGTACCACCAAGTAGTCCACCTCGATCGCGGGCACCTCGACGAGCACCGCGTGCGCGGCGTCCAGCGCCTCGGACGCCCCCCGCGACGCGGCGTACATGCCCGCGAGCAGAGCGGCCGACAGTGCACCGGCCTGCTCCCGCTCCACCTCGTCGAGGTACCGGTTGCGCGACGACAAGGCCAGACCGTCCGGTTCGCGCACGATCGGCACGCCGACGATCGTCACGTCGACGTTCAGGTCATCGACCATGTGCCGCACCAGCACCAGTTGCTGGTAGTCCTTCTCGCCGAAAAACGCCCGGTCGGGCCGCACGATCTGGACCAACTTGAGCACGACTGTCAGCATCCCGGCGAAGTGCGTTGGCCGGGAACCGCCTTCGAGTTCGGCACCGAGCGGCCCCGGCACGACGGTGGTTCTCTGGCCGTGCGGATACATGTCGGCGACGGTCGGTGTGAAGACCACCTCCACCCCCTCGGCGCGCAGCACGGCCAGGTCGTCGTCGAGCTGGCGCGGGTAGGCGTCCAGGTCCTCTCCTGCGCCGAACTGCAAGGGGTTGACGAAGATCGACACCACCACCACCGCACCCTGAACCCGCTTGGCTGCCCGCACCAGAGCCAGGTGGCCGTCGTGCAGGGCACCCATGGTCGGCACCAACACGACGCGGCGACCGGTGGTCCGCAATGCGCGCGACACGTCCGACACGTCCTGCGGACGCGCGTAGACGTTGAGTTCCCCCGGCGTGAACTTCGGTGGCCTGCGGGCGGTCACGGCTGCCCTCCTGACGTCGACGGTTCGGCCAACGCGGCGAACACGTCGGCTGGCGCGTGCGCGCGCTGCGCGGTACGCACCGAGTTGGCTCGATACGCCTGCGCCAGTTCGGGATCCAATTCGTGAAGGGCATGCAAGTGCGCGATGACGGCTGCCGCATCGCCTCGGGCGACCGGCCCGGTCAGGGCGGCCTGGCCGCGCTGCAACGCGTTCTCCAACGATGCGCGGGCAAGCGGACCGATCACGCGCTCCGCGAGGCCGCCCGGCGCATCGCCGACCAACTCCTGGCCGAGCAGCCCCTGGCCCTTCAGCGCACCGCGCAATGCCTCCACGGCGTCGAGCAGCACGGTGGTCACATGGTTGCCCGCGTGGGCCAGCGCCGCGTGGTACAGCGTGCGGACGTCCTCGGGAACCCGGAAGGGCTCCCCGCCGATCTCGAGGACCAGCGACTGGGCGATGGCGTACCCGACCTCGTCGGCGGCGGTGACGCCGAAGCACGAGTCGGACAGTCGGACGATGTCCTCGTCGGATCCGGTGAACGTCATCGCGGGGTGGATCGCCAGCGGCACGCAACCTTGTTCGGTGAGCGGGTTCAGCACGGCGATGCCGTTGGCCCCCGCGGTGTGCGCGACGATGGCACCCGGCCGCGCCGACCCGGTCGCGGCCAGCCCGGAGACCAGACCGGCGAGTTCGGTGTCGGGCACGGCCAGCAGCAGCAAATCCGCCCGGCTGGCGACCTCGTCCACGGGTAGCACCGGGGTGTCGGGCAGCCGACGCTCGGCGCGTTGGCGCGACGCCTGTGAGATGGCGCTGCACGCGACCACGACGTGCTCGGCACGCTCCAGTGCGACGCCCAGCGCCGTACCCACGCGACCGGCGGAGATGATGCCGATGGCAAGCCGAGCCGGACGGAATCCGTTGGGGGTCCCCACTGCAGACGACCTCGCTGACGTCATGAGTTACTTCGTTCCAGTCCCGCGCTGCGGGTACCGGACGGGCGCCTTGAGACTAACTCATTCCTCGCGACGACGGCGCCGGCCGCCGCCCGTCGAGCCGACCTGCAAACGTGCTAGCAGTTCGGATAATGGCTGGCCACCGATGTGCTGTCCGTCCTCCGGGTCCGGTTCGTCGAGCCCACGGTGACGTGCGGCACGTTCTGATTCGGACTGCGGCGCCGCCGCAGGCGGCGGTGGCGGGGCCAGCGTCGGCGGGGGTGGCGGGCGTCGGCCGGGGTCGACGTCGTTGGGCGCGGAGTGCCTGGAGCGTCGCGAGGGTTCCGCGGCGGTCTGGCCGGCGGTGGCGTGGCGACCTCGCGGCACCTCGGCGTGCGGCGGCGTCATCGCCGGCTCTGGCGAGGGTGAGGGCTCTGGCGGGGATGGCGGCTCGGGCGCGGGCGCGGGCGCGGGCTCGGGCGGATACGCGGACGAGCCGTTCTCCGTCACCTGCGACAGCCAGTTGCTGCCCGGGCTGCCCGCCGGGATGAACTGCCCCTCCGCGGGTGCAGGACGCCATTCCGGATCGCCGGACGCACTGTGGCGTCTCGACCGCTCGGGCTCCTGCCACTGCGGTGCCGCCGCAGCGGGCTGCACCGGCGGTGGCGGTGGTGGCGTCGGCCGGAGCGCCGGCTCGGGCGGCAGCCATGGCGACTGGACCTCGGGCTCGGGGGGCGGTGGCGGCGGCGGCTCCTGCGGCGTGGACGGCGGAGGCTGCGGTGGCCAGCCGCGCTGCCCGGGTTCCACCTCAGACGGCCTGCGGTGCGCGCCGCCGTAGACGGGCTGCGGCGCCCACTCGTGTTCCGGCGGATTCGGCTCGACGGGTACGTCGATGATGGGGCTCTCTTCGGTGTTGGGATCGGCGTCGTCCCGGTCCTCGGTGTCGAGCCGGCTGCTCATCACCCGGCCCGGGCTGACTCCCCGGTCACTCCGCTCCTGCCCTCCGAAGCCCTCCGGGGCGACCGACCAGTCGGGGAAGTTGTGGACGCTGGTGCGTTCGGTCTCGATGGCGGGGCGATGCTGCAGGTCGGTGTCGAAGATGATTTCGAGGTTAGCCCGCAGCGCGGCCAGCTCAGCGCGCAGGCTGGCCACCTCGTCGGAGCTCTGTGCGCGCAACTCGGATGTGAGCTCTCGCCTGAGTTGGGATTCGACCGACAGTTCGTACTCGCGCCGCGCGGAGATCTCGCGATCGAGTTGCAAGTCGTAGACCAACTTGAGGTCTCGCGCCTTGGCCTGGTCCATGTCGGACTGACGCCGGTAGATGAACGAAACGAACGCAGCGACCACCGCTGCCCACAACGCGATGATTACGGCAAGCTTGAGTAACTCCACCCGATTGGTGAACACCAGGGCCGAACTGGCCACGATCGCGAGCACCAGCAACGCCGTAAGCAGAACCCATCCCGGCCTGCGGTTTCCACGCCGAGAGCGTGGTCCACGGGTCGGTTCGGTCATGGGCTGACTGTACCCGTCACAGGTCACCCAGCGTGTCGACCCCTGCGGCGATTCGGCCTCCCACCGGCGGCTTCAGCTACTCGGGTACGCCGTCGGGGTTCTCCGGCGGGTCCTGCGGCGACTTGCAGCAATGCTGAAGCCAGAGCGCGGCGATCACCAGCGCCAGCGCACTCGCCGCCGCCACCAATGCGCCCGCGGTGTCCTCCCCCGCGACCTGCAACGCACCGCGCCGCGGGATCAGGTACGCCAGCACTCCGACCCACCAGCCGAGTGCCAGCGCGCCCACCCACGCCGACGCCTTCGCGATCGTGACGGAACGCGCCACGGCGAGCGGATGCAGCCGACCGGGACCGGGGCCGATCTTGCCGTCGTTGACCTTCGACCGGATGTAGAACGCCCAAGCCGCCTCGGCGGCGGCGACCGCAAGCAGAGACAGCCCGGTCACCATGGTGATCGGCGGGAACCATCGGTACAACCCGAGCACCAGGACGTAGCCGATGACGGCGGCGATCACCGTCGCGGCCGTGAGGTCACGTTTGCGGGTCGGCCCCATCACGTCACCAGGGCCAGGTCCGTGCGCCGCACCCCGACCCGCTCGGCCGGGTCGATGGCGTCCAGCAGCTCCGCGACGGGCCGCGCCCGGCCGCCGACCGTCAGCGTGGCGGCGGCGTCCACCGCGAGCCACGGGACCAGCACGAAGGCGCGCTCGTGCGCATACGGATGCGGCAGGGTGAGCACCTCGTCGTCCGACCGCACCTCGATGTCGCCGGCGTGGCAGGTGACCAGGTCGACGTCGAGTGTGCGTGGGCCCCAACGTTCGTCGCGGACCCGGCCGCCGGCATTCTCGAGTTCCTGGCCGCGTCGCAGCCAACCGTGGCAGTCGAGGGCGGGGTCGTCGGCGACGACGACGGCGTTGAGGAACGCACCCTGTTCGACGCCGCCCCACGCATCCGTCTCGTAGACCGGTGACACCGATCGGACGGCATCGCCGAGTCCGTCGACCACCGACTGCAGCAGCGCAAGGCGATCGCCCAGGTTGGACCCGATCGACAACACGACAGTGCTCATGCCTCGACTCCCGCTCGCTCCGGTCCTCGCTCGTGCCTCGCTGCGATCCTCACTCGGGGTCGTCTTCGGGGACTCATGGCGCGTCACCTCGGCCACCCCTACGCGACCGCCTCGCCACGACGGCGACGTCGTTGAACGTCAATGGGATCGGTGCGTTGGGCTTGTGCACGACGACCTCGACGGCGTACACGCGCTCGTCGGTCATCACGCCTTCGGCGATCTCGGCGGCGACGGTCTCGATCAGGTTCCGCGGCGGCCCGGCCACGACGTCGGCCGCCCGCTGCGCCAGAGCGCCGTAGTCGAGCGTGTCGACGAGTTCGTCGCTCGCCGCGGCCGCAGCGAGGTCGATCCACACCGTGACGTCGACGACGAAGTCCTGCCCGTCCAGGCGTTCGTGCTCGAACACGCCGTGCTGACCACGAACGGTCAAGCCGCGCAACTCGATTCGGTCAGCCATGCGCCTCACCGGACCACGCCTCGACGACCTTGAGCGCGTCGATGCTAGCCCCGACGTCATGCACGCGCACGCCCCACACCCCGTGTTGGGCGGCCAGCGCGGAGATCACCGCGGTGGCGGTCTCCCGGCCTGCCGGATCCCGCGGCACTCCCTTGGGATCGGCCAGCAGCGTCCCGAGGAAGCGCTTGCGGGACGCGCCGACCAGTACCGGGATGCCCGTCGCGACGAACTGCGGCAGCGCGCGCAGCAGCGACCAGTTGTGTTCGGCGTTCTTGGCGAACCCCAGGCCCGGATCGATGATCAGTTGAGCCGGGTCGACACCGGCCGACACCGCGGCGTCCACGCTGCGCAAGAGTTCGGTGCGGACGTCGGAGACGACGTCGGCGTAGTCGGGCGCCTGGTGCGGCCGGTCCGCATCGACCGAGCGCCAGTGCATCAACACCCAGGGCACCCCTGCGTCGGCGAGCAGGGGCGCCATGGCGGGGTCGGCCAGCCCGCCGGACACGTCGTTGACGATCCGGGCGCCGTTCTCGAGCGCGGCCCGTGCCACCTCGGCGTGCATGGTGTCGATACTGACCGTGATGCCTTGCCCGGCAAGATCTTTGATCACCGGTATCACCCGGGCCGTCTCGATGCTCGCGTCGACGCGAGTCGCACCGGGGCGGGTGGACTCGCCGCCAACGTCGATGATCGCCGCGCCAAGCGCCGCCAGCGCAAGACCATGCTCGACGGCGCGGTCGCGGTCCAGGAAGAGGCCCCCGTCGGAGAAGGAGTCGTCGGTGACGTTGACGACCCCCATCACCTGCGTGCGCATCGGGCTCACTTCCGCAGGATGAGATCCAGCGCCTCGGACCGCAGGGTGGAGTCGGTTTTGAACTGCCCACGCACCGCCGAGGTCGTGGTGGTGGCTCCCGGCTTGCGGACGCCGCGCATCGCCATGCAGAGGTGCTCGGCCTCGACGACGACGATGACGCCGCGGGGATCGAGCTTGCGCATCATTGCGTCGGCGACCTGCCCGGTCAGGCGCTCCTGCACCTGCGGCCGTTTGGCGTAGAGGTCCACCACCCTGGCGAGCTTGGACAGACCGGTGATCCGGCCGTGTACCCCGGGGATGTAGCCGACGTGCGCGACACCGTGGAAGGCCACCAGGTGGTGCTCGCACGTCGAGTACATCGGGATGTCCTTGACCAACACGAGCTCGTCGTGTTGTTCGTCGAACGTGGTGTTGAGGACGTCGTCGGGGTTGATGTAGAGCCCCGCGAACATCTCCCGGTACGCCCTGGCCACCCGGGCCGGGGTGTCGACCAGGCCATGTCGCTCAGGATCTTCCCCGATCGCGATCAGCAACTCGCGCACGGCGGCCTCGGCGCGCTCCTGGTCGAATTGGGGGAGGGTGAGCGTGGCCGGATCGATCTTCGACCGCGTCATCTGGTGGCTCCGTTCGTATCAGCCAGGGGGCGGCGGATCATGCCGGTCATCGGACCGGTCACCGCGATTCTGTTCGTCATGCGGGGCGGGCGCGGGTGCGCCACCCTGCGGGACGTGCTGCCCGGGCTGCGGGTACGGCTGATATGGCGGGTAGGGCGCCGGAGGCGCTCCGGCGCCGACATGGGGAGGAGGAGGCGCTCCGGCGCCGGCATGGGGAGGAGGAGGCGCTCCGGCGCCGACATGCGGCTGCTGCCAGCCCGACGGAGGCGGCGGTGGCGGCGGGTACCAGTAACCCTGGGGGTGTTGACCGGGGTGGGGCGGCGGCCAGCCGGGCGCGTGCCAGCCCGCGGGGGCGCCGTAGTCGGGCTGGGTGGGACCGGCTCCGGGTGCACCGCTGGGGTGCTCGCCGTTGCGATTGACCGGAGAACCGTTGCCGCCGACACCGTTCGAGCCGTTGTGCCGCGCTGCCGCCTCGGCGGCCTTGGTCGCGGCGGCGATGGCGACCTTGAATGCGGGCTCGGGCGCCGGCTTCGGCCACTCCTCGCCGCGCTCGATGGCCAGCTCGCCGGGCGTCTTGATCGGTGGCTTGTCCGACGGCACGCGGCCACCGAAGTCGTCGAACATGGTGAGCCGCGGCCGCTTCTTCACATCGGAGAAGATGGCCTGCAGCTCGACGCGGTGCAGGGTCTCCTTCTCCAGCAGTTCGCCGGCCAGGATGTCGAGCACGTCGCGGTACTCGCTGAGGATCTCCCACGCCTCGGTGTGGGCGGCCTCGATCAGCTTGCGCACCTCGTCGTCGATGATCTGGGCGACCTCGTGGCTGTAGTCGGCCTGGTTGCCCATGGTGCGACCGAGGAACGGATCACCGTGCTCGGTGCCGTACTTGACCGCACCGAGCTTGGAGCTCATGCCGTACTCGGTGACCATGGCACGGGCGATCTTGGTGGCCTGATCGATGTCGGAGACCGCGCCGGTGGTCGGCTCGCGGAACACCAGTTCCTCGGCGGCGCGTCCACCCATGGCGAAGACCAGTCGCGCGATCATCTCCGAGCGGGTCATCAGACCCTTGTCGTCCTCGGGTACGGCGACGGCGTGACCGCCGGTGCGCCCGCGGGCCAGGATCGTCACCTTGTAGATCGGCTCGATGTCCGGCATCGCCCAGGCGGCCAGCGTGTGCCCGCCTTCGTGGTAGGCGGTGATCTTCTTCTCGTGCTCGCTGATGATGCGGCCCTTGCGGCGCGGACCGCCGACGACCCGGTCCACGGCCTCCTCGAGCGCGGCCCCGGTGATCACGGTGCCGTTCTCACGGGCGGTGAGCAGCGCGGCCTCGTTGATGACGTTGGCCAGGTCGGCGCCCGACATCCCGACGGTCCGCTTCGCCAGTCCGTCGAGGTCGGCGTCGGGTGCCACCGGCTTGCCCGCCGAATGCACCCGCAGCACCGCACGCCTGCCTGCGATGTCGGGGTTGGACACCGGGATCTGCCGGTCGAACCGGCCGGGCCGCAGCAGCGCAGGGTCCAGGATGTCGGGGCGGTTGGTGGCCGCGATGAGGATGACGCCCTGGCGTTCGCCGAAGCCGTCCATCTCGACCAGCAGCTGGTTCAGCGTCTGCTCGCGTTCGTCGTGTCCACCGCCGAGGCCTGCACCGCGCTGACGGCCGACGGCGTCGATCTCGTCGACGAAGATGATGCAGGGACTGTTCTGTTTGGCCTGCTCGAACATGTCCCGGACCCGCGAGGCGCCGACGCCGACGAACATCTCCACGAAGTCCGAACCCGAAATGGTGAAGAACGGCACGCCCGCCTCACCGGCGACGGCGCGGGCCAACAGCGTCTTGCCCGTGCCTGGCGGACCGTAGAGCAGCACGCCCTTCGGGATCTTGGCGCCGAGCGCCTGGTAGCGCGAGGGGTTCTGCAGGAAGTCCTTGATCTCGTAGAGCTCCTCGACCGCCTCGTCGACACCGGCGACGTCGGCGAACGTGGTGCTGGGCATGTCCTTGCCCAGCTGCTTGGCCTTCGACTTGCCGAAGCCGAAGCCCATCCGGCCGCCGGACTGCATGCGGGAGAACATCACGAACAGCCCGACGAGCAGCAGCAGCGGCAGCAGGTAGATGAGCAGCGAGCCCAGCACGCTGCCCTGGTTGACGACGGTATTGGTCTTGGCGTTCTTGGCGCTCAACGCATCGAACAACTGCACCCCGTACCCCGTCGGGTACTTGGCGATGACCTTGTCGCTGTTCTCGGTGTCGCCGTTGCCGCTCTTCAGGTCGAGGCGGACCTGCTGTTCGCGGTCGTCGATCTGCGCGCTCTTGACGTTGTCGCCGTTGATCTGGGCCATCGCCACCGAGGTGTCGACGGGCTTGTAACCACGGGTGTCATCGCTGAAGTAGAAGAAGGACCACCCAAGGAGCAACACGACCGCGACCGCGGTCAGGGTACGGATGACGTTTTTTCGGTTCATCGTTGTCGTCGGCCAGCGGCGGGATACGTCGGCCAGGTCCTTCCGATACGCACAGCTAGGTCAGTTCAGGCTACCGCTAGACCAACGTCGCACAGTTCCCGACGGGGTATTGGGGCGAACGTGAACCCGTGCCCAAGTTCTGTTGGATTTCTCCAACACGAACTCGCGCCCTTCGAATCCGAGGGCAGACTGAGACGGTGATCACATCCACTGAACGGATAGTCAACACCAATGGTGTGCAGTCGAGGGTGACCGAGGCCGGCGACCGCGGCGCGCCCGTCCTGGTGCTGGCCCACGGCTTCCCGGAGCTGGCGTACTCGTGGCGCCACCAGATACCGGTGCTGGCCGATGCCGGCTACCACGTGCTCGCTCCCGATCAGCGCGGCTACGGCGGCTCGTCGAAACCGGACGCCATCGAGGACTACAGCATCGTCGCGCTCACCGGGGACATCGCCGGCCTGCTGGACGACGTCGGAGCCGAGCGGGCCGTGGTGATCGGGCACGACTGGGGCTCACCGGTCGTGACGAACTTTCCCCTGTTCCACCCGGATCGGGTGTCGGGCGTCGTCGCGCTGAGCGTGCCTCCGGTGCCCCGAGCGCCTTCGCCGCCCACGCAGATCTGGCGCGGCATCTTCGGCGAGAACTTCTTCTACATCCTCTACTTCCAGGAACCCGGCGTCGCCGACGCCGAGCTCGGTGGTGATCCGGCCAGAACGATTCGCCGGATGATCGGCGGGCTGCGATCGGATGCCGACATGGCCACTGGGATGCGGATGGCCGCACCGGGACCCGACGGCTTCATCGACCGGTTGCCCGAGCCCGACGGAATACCGGACTGGATAAGCCAGGACGAGATCGACCACTACGTCGCCGAGTTCACCCGCACCGGCTTCACCGGCGGCCTCAACTGGTACCGCAACTTCGACCGCAACTGGGAGCTGACCGAGAACACCCCGGCGTCCGTCATCTCGGTGCCGACGCTGTTCATCGCGGGAACCGCGGACCCCGTGCTCGGCTTCATGGGGCGCGACAGGGTGTCCGACGTCGTGTCCGGCCCATACCGCGAAATCATGCTCGACGGTGCCGGCCACTGGATTCAGCAGGAGCGACCGGACGAGGTCAACGCGGCGATTCTGGAGTTCCTGGCCGGATTGGAGTCGAGGTGAGCAGACCGCTGAACTTCGGGGTGTTCATCACGCCGTTTCATCCGGTCGGCCAATCCCCCACCAACGCACTCCAGTACGACATGGACCGGGTCGAGGCACTGGATCGCCTCGGCTTCGACGAGGCCTGGTTCGGCGAGCACCATTCGGGTGGCTACGAGTTGATCGCCTGCCCCGAGGTGTTCATCGCGGCGGCCGCCGAACGCACCAAGCACATCCGGTTCGGCACCGGGGTGGTGTCGCTGCCCTACCACCACCCGTTGATGGTGGCCGACCGGTGGGTGCTGCTCGACCACCTCACACGCGGGCGGGTGATCTTCGGCACCGGCCCTGGAGCGCTGCCTTCCGACGCCTACATGATGGGCATCGACCCGGTGAACCAGCGGCCGATGATGCAGGAGTCGCTCGAAGCGATCCTGGCACTCTTCCGCGCCACCCCCGACGAGCGGATCAACCGGCAGACCGACTGGTTCACGCTGCGCGACGCCGCTCTGCACATCCGGCCCTATACCTGGCCGTATCCCGAAATCGCTTGCGCGGCAATGATCTCCCCGTCCGGGCCGCGCCTGGCCGGGGCGCTCGGCACCTCGCTGCTTTCGCTGTCGATGTCGGTACCCGGCGGCTTCGCCGCGTTGGAGACCACCTGGGACGTCGTCGGTGAGCAGGCCGCCAAGGCGGGTCGCGACGCACCCGACCGCAAGGACTGGCGGATGCTGGGCATCATCCACCTGGCCGACACCCGGGACCAGGCCATCGACGACTGCACGTATGGACTGCAGGACTTCGCGAACTACTTCGGAGCGGCAGGCTTCGTACCGCTCAACAACGAGGTCGAGGGCGACCAGACGCCGCGGCAGTTCGTCGAAGACTATGCGGGCAAGGGCAATTGCTGCATCGGCACACCGGCCGACGCGGTGACCTACATTCAGGATCTGCTGGACCGGTCCGGCGGGTTCGGAACCTTCCTGCTGCTCGGCCACGACTGGGCGTCCCCCGAGGCCACCTACCATTCCTACGATCTATTCGCGCGAGAAGTGATGCCGCACTTCAAGGGTCAGCTCACCGCGTCCCACGCATCGCACGAATGGGCCAACGGCATCCGGAACCAACTGCTCGGCAGGGCGGGCGAGGCCATCGTGAACGCGATCACCGAACACGTCGACGAACAGAAGGCAGACGCACAGCAGAAGGCCGGAGCGCAACAGAACGGGAAGAGCACCTGATGCGCACGCAACTGGAGGGTCTGCCTGCCATCGGGGGCGCGGAGGTCGACCTCTTCATGGGTGACGAGTTCAGCGCCGAAAACCTCGACGTGGGGCCGGATACCGAGGCGCCGCCGGCGGGCACCCTGGTCACGTCGATACCGGTGCTGCTGTCGCAGGCGGGCGTGGAGTGGAAACCATTGTGGCGTCTGACTTCTCGGCGAAGCGCCGCGAATTGGCCACGATCGTCGGGGCACACCGCACCGTCGACCCGGCCGACGGCTCACCGTTCGACTCCACCGCGGCCGCCGTCGTCTTCGAGGCGGTGGGCGCCCCCGGCGTCATCGACGACGTCCTGCGCAGGGCGCCGAACCGAACGCGGCTCGTCGTCGCGGGGTTCGCGAACTCGCTGCGGCCGATCGCCGAGGGTGAGGTGGACGTGGATTCTGGTTCTGCCGAATCTGTAGGGTGCCTGTATGCCGATCGCCGCACGGACGAAGACGTCCACCCGACTCCTCGTCCTCGCCGCGGCGGGGCTCGCCGTGGCCGGACTCGCGGCCTGCGACGCGACGTCCGGTCCTGCCGCTCCTGCGGCCGATCCCCAGATCCGCGAGGTCACTGTCGTGGGCTCGGGCAAGGTAGAGGGCACACCCGACACCGTCACCGTCGATGCCGCGATCGAGGCCATCGCGTCCGACGCCACGTCCGCCCTCGGCCAGAGCAACGAACGCATGTCAGCGGTGCTCGACGGGGTGAAGAGCCAGGGCATCGACGCCAAGGACATCAGCACCACCGGGGTCAGCCTGCAGCCGCAGTACGGGGACAACTCCGTCATCACGGCGTATCGGGCGAGCAACTCGATCGCGGTGAAGGTCCGCAAGTTCGACGTCGCCTCGGCGGTGATCACCGCGATTCAGACCGCAGGCGGCAACACCACCAGGATCAACTCGGTGAAACTCTCCATCGAAGACGACTCGCAGCTGGTCAAGGACGCCCGCGCACGGGCCTTCAACGACGCCAAGGATCGCGCCGAGCAGTACGCCGGGTTGTCCGGATTGGACCTGGGCAAGGTCATCTCGATTACCGAGGCCGGGGCCAACGTCCCGCCGCCAACGCCGATGCCGCGGTATGACGCCATGTCCGAAGCGGCCGTGCCGATGGAGCCGGGTCAGCAGACCGTCGGCTTCTCGGTGACGGTGGTATGGGAGCTCGGCTGAGCCAGGCTCACCGATGAGTTGCCCACCGGTGCCCTAAATCTGTTCCTCGTAGACCTTCGGGTCGAGGGTGCCGATGTAGGGCAGGTCCCGGTAGCGCTCGGCGTAGTCAAGGCCGTAGCCGACGACGAACTCGTTGGGGATGTCGAATCCTATGTAGGTGATGTCGAGGTCCACGCGGATGGCTTCGGGCTTGCGAAGCAGGGTGCACACCTGCAGCGACCGCGGATGGCGCGTGGCGAGGTTGCGGAGCAACCACTTCAGGGTCAGGCCGGAGTCGACGATGTCTTCCACGATCAGCACGTCGCGGTCGTTGATGTCGCGGTCGAGGTCCTTGAGGATGCGCACCACACCCGATGACGACGTCGACGATCCGTACGAGCTGACGGCCATGAACTCCAACTGGGTGGGCAGCGCAATGGCGCGGGCCAGGTCGGTGACGAACATGACCGCACCCTTGAGCACCGTCACCAGCAGAAGATCCTGCCCGTTCTCAGTAACGGCGTCCCGGTAGCTCTCGGCGACCTGCGCACCCAGTTCGGCGACCCGAGCCTGGATCTCGTCCTCGGAGAGCAGCACCGACTTGATGTCACCGGGGTACAGCTCGGCGGCAGGATCTGCGGGCACGGCAACAGCGTGCCACGTCCGCGTGTCCGCGACCAATACGGCGTGTGAACCGGCCGGCTCAGACCTGCTCTCGGTAGGTGATCAACACCCCACCGCGGCGGCCCGCGAACAACCGCTCTTGGCGCAGCGGGGAGCCGACTGCGACCCCGCCCTGCCCACGCCAGTCGGTGACGAGGCGGTCGACGCCGCGGATCTGGACGTCGGTGAGGTCGCTCGCGCCGCTGCTCAGCAGCCACGCCCTGATCACCCTGCGCCGGACGGCGGCGGGCAGTTCGGCCAGCCTGGCCGCAGCGGGGCCATCCTCGGCGGCCACCGCCGCCGATGCGTGCGCAGCCTGGTCGTCGAGGGCGTCGGTGTCCTCGCGCAACGCGGCGGCCGTGCGGGCCAGCGCCTCGGCCACCCCGCCGCCGAGCACGTCCTCCAGCAGCGGCAGCACCTCGGCGCGCAGCCGCGCGCGGGTGAACCGGGGATCGACGTTGTGTGGGTCCTGCCACGGCGTGACCCCCAATTCCGCGCATGCGGCGTGCGTGAGTGCGCGTCGCACACCCAGCAGCGGCCGGCACCACGGCGGATCCCATGACCGCATCCCGGCGATCGACCTGGCCCCCGAGCCGCGGCCGAGTCCAAGCAGCACCGTCTCGGCCTGGTCGTCCAGTGTGTGTGCGAGCAATACCGGTGCGCCGTCGCGGGCGGCGTCGAGCACCGCGTATCGGGCCACCCTGGCAGCGGCTTCGGGGCCACCCGAGGTGCCGACCTCGACGGAAAGCACCTGGGCGTCAACGCAACCCATGCTCAACGCATGCTCGCGGGCGGTCGCCGCGACGCGATCCGATCCGGCCTGCAGTCCGTGGTCGACGATGAGCGCCGTAGTGGGACGAAGCCCCGCGGCGGCGGCGGTGAGCGCCAGGGAGTCCGCGCCCCCCGACAGCGCGACGCACCACCGCCCGTCGGGGAGGTGAGCATGGGCGACCTCGGCGACCGCCCTGCGCAGCGTCGCTACAGAACCCTGTCGATCCATCGTTGCGGTTCGTCGACTTCGGTTGGCAGTGGCAGGGTTTCGGGGCTCGACCACACGGTGTTGAACTTCGCCATGCCCACGCCTGCGACCACATGGTCGACGAAGGCCTTGCCGCGCGTGTACTGGCTGAGCTTGGCGTCGAAGCCGAGCAGCGCCCGGACGACGCGCTGCAGGGGCGGTTGCCTGTGCTGGCGCCGCTCGTTGAACCTGCGCCGGATGGTGGCCACCGACGGCACCACGGCGGGTCCGACGGCGTCCATCACGTGGTCGGCGTGTCCCTCCAGAAGGGTGCCGAGCACCAACAACTGGTCGAGCGCCTTGCGCTGGGGCTCCGACTGGATAGCCCGCAGAAGGCCAAGCACGCCTTCGGAATTCGGTTCTGTGGTGCCGTTCTCGGCGCCGTTGCGACGGACGCGGATCAACTCGCCGAGCCTGCTGACGACCTGGCCGACCTCCTGGTCCGCGTCGTCGGTGAGCACGGCCAGGCATCGAGCCATGTGCTCGGCCAGCCACGGGTTCGACTTGAACTGAACCCGGTGGGTCACCTCGTGCAGGCAGACCCAGAGCCGGAAGTCGGCTGGCGAGACGCGCAGTTGGCGCTCGACGGCGATCACGTTGGGGTACACCAGAAGTAGCTCACCGCCGTTCGCCGCGAACGGGTCGTACTGGCCGAGGATGCCCGACGAGATGAAGGCCAGCACGGCGCCCGTCTGCGCGCCGGTGATGCGGCCACTGATGAAACCGCTCGACTTGCCCTCATCACCACCGGTCATCACGCGCATCGATTCCGTTGCCGCACGCACCCATTCGCCGCGATCGATGATGCGGGCCTCCCCGACGGCAGCGCCCTCGCTGAGCCCGGTCACGTCGCGCACCGGCAGTTCGGCCCGGCGAGAGGATTCCGCCAGCTGCTCGATGGCCTGGCGTCGGGTGTAGTCGGTGACCGGTGGTGCGGACCGGACCAGCTTGGTGCCGACGGTGGCCGCGAAGCCCCAGTCGACGGTGCGCCCGACGGTCGGCGTCTCAGACGGGCTCACGAGCCGCACCCGCAAGAGCGCAGGGTCGCGGCGAGCGCGTCGATCGCGGTGCGGCCAGTAGGTCCGGCATTGTTGGACATGAGGGCGAACGTCAGGACGCGGCCGCTGGCGTCGGTGACGATGCCCACCAGCGAGTTCGTCCCGGTCAGCGAGCCGGTCTTGGCCCTCAGGAAGCCCGCGGCCGCCCGGCCTGCGTCGGTGTCGAGGTAGCGGTTGGACAGCGTGCCGCTGCCACCGGCGATCGGCAGCAGATCCACCAGGGGGCGCAGTTCGGGCGTCTCGTTGCCCGCGGCGGCGTTGATCACCTCGTCGAGCGTCTCGGCGGTCAGCCTGTCGTCCACCGACAGTCCGCTGGAGTCGACCAGCGTCGCACCGGCGGTGTCGATCCCCGCGTCGTCGAGATGACCAAGCACGGCCTGCACGGCGCCGCTGAAGCTCTGCGGCCGGTTGGTGGCGGCGGCGACCTCCCTGCCGACCGACTCGGCCATCACGTTGTCCGAGGCGTTCATCATCTCTCGCAGCCGTTCCATCAGCGGCGGCGACTGCACCGACGCGATCTTCTTCGCCCCTGCCGCGGGTGAGGGCAGGAAGGTGACGGACGCGGGATCCACGCCGAACGACACGGCCAGCGCACGGCCTGCGTCGAGCGCGGGTGTGGCCGACCGCCGCGAGTCGACGCTGACCGGCTGGGTGCGGCCTGCGTCGAGCATCACCGACTCCATCGGCGCGATGTCGCCGTTCAGCATGTCCAGCGGATCCCACCCCGGCGCCATGGTCGGCCCGCTGAAGGCGCTCGCGTCGACCTTGACGGCCGTGACGGCGACCCGCTCTTGCTTCACCTGATCGACCAGATCGCTGATCCGCGCGGCGTCGCGGTACCACGTCGGCGTGGCCGGCGCCGCCGCCGACAATGTGGGGTCCCCGCCACCCTTGAGAATGATCAGCCCCGGCGTGTCCGGGTCGGTGAGCACCGTGGTGGTAAGCCGTGCGTTGCGGTCGAGGGTGAGCAGCGCGGCGGCGGTGGTGAGCAACTTGTTGACCGACGCAGGCTGCATGGGGATGCCTGCACCCTGCGCCCACAGTTGCGCCCCGGTCATCGCGTCGGTGACGCGGCCGGTGAGGGCGCCCAGGTTGGGGTCGGCGACGAACGGCGCGAGGGTCGCGGCGAGCTTGTCCGGCGTGGGCTTGGGAGCCGAGTCCGCCAGCGGGGTGACGCCCGGATCGGCGATCGCGGGCGTGGGCTGCGGCTTGACGGCCTTGGCTTCGCTGGTGGGACGGCCACCCGAGGTGACGACGGCGGCCACGGCGACCACCGCGGCTGCGACGAGCATCACCGCGACGCCGATCACCACGTGAGTGGATCGACGCCACCGAGCGGGCCGCATGAGTCTCCTGGGACGCTTTCTCCGAAGTGGGCTGCCGGGAGCAACCCGCTAGTGCAGCGTATCGCTCGTTTAGGGTTGACCCCGCGTCGTCACCCGACGACCCCCAGATGCCCCAGTAGATGCGAAGGAGCCGCGGCGGTGGAGTTCGACGTCGTCATTGAGATCCCGAAGGGTTCGCGCAACAAGTACGAGGTGGATCACGACACCGGCCGGGTCAAGCTCGACCGGTACCTCTACACCTCGATGGGCTATCCCGCCGACTACGGGTTCATCGAGAACACCCTCGGCGAGGACGGCGACCCGTTGGACGCGCTGGTCCTGCTGCCGGAGTCGGTGTTCCCCGGCGCCATCGTGGAGGCTCGCCCCGTCGCCATGTTCCAGATGACCGACGAGGCAGGCGGTGACGACAAGGTGCTCTGCGTGCCCGCGGGCGACGTGCGCTGGAATCACGTCAATGAGCTCGGTGACGTGCCGACGTTCGAACTCGAGGCGATCAAGCACTTCTTCGTGCACTACAAGGACCTGGAGCCGAACAAGTTCGTGAAGGCCGCGGACTGGACGGGCCGTGCGGAGGCCGAGGCCGAGGTGCTGCGGTCGATCGAACGGTTCAAGACCACAAGTCACTGATTTAGCACGGCCGTAACACGTGGTAACGCGCACGTGTCTTCTGGCTTCGAAGATGACGGTGTGCTGTTGCATCAGGGGATCGGGCTGGACGCGTTCAACGCGTTGCCGGAACGCAAGGCGGTGCACGCGCTCTACGAATGCTGCAACAGCATGGTGCTGGCCCGTGACCTCGCCCGCGGCCGTGCCTACGACGACCACGATGCGTTGTTCCGTCGCGCCGATTCAATGCTCTTCGCGCTGTCCGAGGCCACGGTCGACCAGATCCTGGAGGCCTGCCCCCACGTGGGCCGTCGGCCTCGCAGCACGAAGTCCCAGGCCGAGCAGTGCTCGGTCTGGGATGACGACGCCGAGGTGATGGCCGGACTCTCGGCGGCCGCAACCGGGTACGCGGGCAGGTTCGGCTTCGGGTTCGTCATGTTCATCGGCGGCCTGCGGGCATCCGACGTGCTTGGCACGGTCTCCGACCGCATGCACAACGACGTCGAGACCGAGCGCAAGGTGGTCCGCAACGAGCTGGCCAAGATCAACCGGACCCGCCTCGAGCGCATGTTGGGACCCGAAGGCGGCTACCACAACTGGTAACCGCGCCATGCTCGCTTAGGCTCGTCTGAGTGAGCACCACCCCTTCAGAGCGCAACCGCGCGCATTCGCACTTCCTGTCGCTGCCCGATCTGGCTGCCCGGCCCTCGGGTGGGGCGGTGTTGTGGGCCAACGACGATCTGTTCGCCGAGAAGGAGAACCTGATCAAGCCGGCGCCTGCCGAATTCCGGCCGGCCACCTTCGGGCACAAGGGCCAGGTGTACGACGGGTGGGAGACCCGGCGGCGGCGCGGGGCCACGGCGGACTCCCACGACTCGGTGATCGTCCGGCTCGGCGTGCCGGGCATCGTGCGCGGCGTCGTGGTCGACACCGCCTGGTTCACCGGCAACTATCCTCCGCAGGTCTCGGTCGAGGCGGCGTACCTGCCCGGCTATCCGTCGGTCGAGGAGCTGGTGGACAAGGCACAGTGGACGACGATCGTCGAGCGCAGTCCGGTCAACGGCGACACCCGCAACCCGTTCAAGGTCGACTCCGAGCGACGCTGGTCGCATGTCCGGCTGTCGATGTACCCCGACGGCGGGATCGCCCGGTTCCGGGTGCACGGTGAGGGTCTGCTGGACCCGCGGTTCGCCGACGGGCTGCCGATCGACCTCGCCGCACTGGAGAACGGCGGCCGGATCACGGCCTGCTCCAACATGTTCTACGGCTCACCGAACAACCTGCTGCTGCCCGGCTCGGCCAGGACGATGGGCGAGGGCTGGGAGACGTCACGTCGGCGCGACACCGGAAACGATTGGGTACAGGTGCATTTGGCGAGCCAGGGCGTGCTGACCGCCGCCGAGTTCGACACCTCGTACTTCATCGGCAACGCGCCAGGCCTGGCCCGGCTGTCCGGGCGCGACGGTGATGGCGACTGGTTCGAACTGTTGCCGACCACCGAGTTGCAGCCCGACACCCGGCACCGGTTCCTGATCGACGACGACCGCCCCGTCACCGCTGCCCGGCTCGACATCCACCCCGACGGCGGCATGGCGCGGCTGCGGCTGTTCGGCAGGCTCACCCCCGACGGCGTCCGCCAGATCCAGCACAACTGGGACGTCAGCGCCTGACCGTCAGCTCACCGCGTCGAACTCGACGGGAAGGGTGATCGGGCAAGCGCGCCTCGACCGGTTGGGATTCGCTGACCCCGGCCGAACTCGACGTCGTCAAACTCGTCTGTGAAGGCCTGGGCAACAAGGACATCGCGGCGCGGCTGTTCGTCTCACCGCGCACCGTGCAGGCTCACCTCACCCACGTCTACGCCAAACTCGGACTGACCTCCCGCGTGCAATTGGCCCAGATGGCAACGACCCGGACTACGTGAGGCGCTCAACGACCCGCGTCGAAGGCTTACCGCGACCAGCTCAGTTCCGTCGACTGCGCAGGGGCACATGCGTTCTTGCATGATAAGGTGCAACTATGCCTAAGACGGTTCAGATTCGCGACATCGACGACGACGTCTATGCCGGTTTGGTGCGCCGCGCCGCTGAGGAGGGCATCACCGTGCCCGAACTGCTGCGCCGCGAAGCGGCCCGCCTCGCGGGCCGCCCGTCGGTCACTCAATGGCTGTCACGGATCGGCCGACGGCCCTCCACGGTGTCCACCCCCGAGGTTCTCGCCACCCTCGACGAGTGGCGCGGCGAGTGGCCTGATGCTGGTCGTTGACGCGTCGTGCCTGTTCGAGGTAGTCGCGGACACACCGCGGTCCGGGCAGATTGCCGCCCGTCTGGCCGCTGATGCCGACCAGGCGGCGCCCCACGTCATCGACGTCGAAGTTCTCGGAGTGATACGGGCCCAGCATCTGCGAGGAAGGTTGGACGGCACCGCCGCAGGGCAGGCGGTTGCCGATCTGCGCGACTGGCCCGGTGAACGTTTCGGCCACCGGTATCTCCTGGACCGGGTCTGGCAACTACGCGATTCGGTGCGGGGATGGGATGCGTTCTACGTCGCCTTGGCCGAGGCATTCGACGCAACGCTGTTGACACTGGACGCTCGCCTCGCCCGTGCGCACGGGCCAACCTGTCGCATTGAGGTCATAGGCACGTCGCACTGACCTCTCAATGTCCCGCGGCGAACTCGATGGGAAGCGTTGTCGGGCCGGCGATGTCGGTGATCGGCTTCCACGGGGCCGGACCGGTGCGACGCAGGTTGGGCATCCGGCGCGCCAGGACCTTCAAGGCCTCCGCCATTTCGATTCGGGACAGGTGCGCCCCGAGGCAGTAGTGCACTCCCCCACCGAACGTGAGCATCGCCGGCGGATCGTCACGGCTGATGTGGAAGCGCTCCGGGTCGTCGTAGACCGCCGGGTCACGGTTGGCGGCCGCGGTACTGCCGATCACATACGCACCGGCCGGGATCAAGACCTCACCCAGCTCGACGTCCTCCGTAGCCTTCCGCAGCGTACTGAAGATGATCGGCGAGTGGCGCATCACCTCTTCGACCGCTTTCGGCGCAAGCTCGGGCCGCTCGGCCAACAGCGCCCACTGGTCCGGATGGTCGCAGAAGACCTGCACCGCCGCAGCCAATTGATTTCGAGTGGTGTCGGTTCCGGCGTTGAGCAGGATCAGCGCGAGGTTGCGCATTTCGTCGTGGCTGAGGTGCTCGCCATCATCTTCGACGCGGATGAGGTCGGAAATCAGGTCGTCGGTTAGCGAGTGCCTGCGACGTTCGATCAGGCCCTCGAGATAGCCGTCGAGCGCGTCCCATGCGCGAAGAATGGCGGACTCGTGTTCGGTGACGCTGCAGCCGAACGCCTTGCTGATATCGGTCGCCCACTGGGAGAACAGCTGCCAATCCTCGCGGGGCGCGCCGAGCAGCGCGCAGATGATCGGAATCGGATAGTGGTTGGCGACGTCGGCGACGAAGTCGCAGTTGCCCACCTCGGCGACCGGGTCAACGAGTCCGCTGATGACGTCGACGCACGCGTTGCGCATCCGCTCGGCCGCGCGTGGGGTGAACGCCTTCGCGACCAGTCGGCGTAGCCGGTGGTGCTCCTCCCCGTCGAGGCTGATGAGCAACTTGCCGACCCGGTCCCAGACCGGTCCCGACGTGATGCCCTGGACCACCAAAGCGATCCCCTGCGGGATCGCGAACCGGGAGTCGCGCAACATCGTGCGCACCAGGTCGTAGTCGAGTACTTCGGGTCCGTATGGACCGAACGCGATCGGAGCGTGTTGGCGCGCCTCGCGAATTGACTGGTGGGCCGCCTCGCGGTCCAGCCAGTCGCCGTAGTCGACGGTGGGCAGCGCGGCATCGAAGACGCTCGGGTGCTCGGTCGAAGCGGTCGTGGAAGTGGTCATGGTGATGGCCTCCTTGGAATCGGATGAATCCGACTATCCGGCGAAAACCTCGTCGCACCATCGGCCACGTTGCCCAACTTGCCGCCCCTCGATGGCCTATATGTCCACGTCAGCCCCGGCGGATTCGTCGGCATATTGGCTGATGTTCCAGGCTCCTGGGCACCTCAGGCTGGATACCATGATCGATACTGATGCGGCGGCCGAGGAATCGTCGCTGAACTGGGGTGGGGCCGTGAGCGACTTGCCGACGGGGACGGTGACGCTGCTGCTGGCTGACGTCGAGGGCTCGACACGGCTGTGGGAGACGCAACCCGACGTCATGACGGACGCCGTCGCCCGACTCGATGAGACCCTATCCGAAGCGGTCGCCGCCCACGGCGGGGTGCGGCCCGTCGAACACGGCGAGGGCGACAGCTTCGTCATCGCGTTCGCCCGCGCCTCCGACGCAGTTGCCTGCGCGCTGGACCTTCAGCGGGCTCCGCTCGCACCCATCAAGCTGCGCATCGGCCTGCACACCGGGGAGATCCGGCTGCGCGACGAGGGCAATTACATCGGCCCCACGATCAACCGCACCGCACGTCTACGCGATCTGGCCCACGGCGGCCAGACCGTGCTCTCTGGCGCCGTCGAGCCACTGGTCGTCGACCAGCTCCATCCCGACGTCACCTTGACCGACCTGGGCACCCATCCGCTGCGGGACCTACCCCGCCCCGAACGCGTCATCCAGCTGTGTCACCCGGACCTAACCAACGACTTTCCGCCACTGCGCACCACCAATGTGGTTGCCAGCCACAATTTTCCCGCCCAACTCACCAGCTTCATCGGACGTCAGAAGGAGCTCGGGGAGGTCCGGCAGTTGCTGACTGCCAACCGGCTCGTCACGTTGACCGGCGTGGGCGGCACTGGCAAGACCCGACTGGCCGTTCAGCTGGCGAGCCAAGTGGCAAGCGACTTTGCCGATGGCGCTTGGTATGTCGACTTGGCCCCGATCTCGGTGCCCGAGTTGGTCCCGACGACGGTGGCGCGATCGCTGGGCCTGACGGATCAACCCGGCCACTCGACGATGGACACGCTTGCGCGGTTTCTGAGCGCCCGCGAACTGTTCATGGTGCTCGACAACTGTGAGCATCTGATCGAGTCAAGCGCCGGCCTGATCGCCGAATTGCTCGGTAGTTGCCCGGGTTTGGCGCTCTTGACGACCAGCCGCGAACCCCTTGGCGTGGCAGGGGAAGTGACGTGGGGGGTGCCGTCACTCGCCCTGGCCGACGAGGCCATCGAGCTGTTTGACGATCGCGCCCGCCAAACTCGGCCAGACTTCCGCGTCGGGTCCGACAACGTCGATGCCGTCACCGAGATCTGCCACCGCCTCGACGGCCTCCCCCTTGCCATCGAGCTGGCCGCGGCCCGCATCCGCGCCCTGTCGGTCACCGACATCGTTGACAGCCTTCACGATCGGTTTCGCCTGCTGACCGGCGGAGCGCGCACCGTCGTACGCCGCCAACAGACCCTGCGTGCGTCGGTGGACTGGTCGCACGCTCTGCTGTCCGACAACGAGCGAATCATTTTCCGGAGGTTGGCCGTCTTCGTCGGTGGATTCGATCTCGACGCCGCGCATGCGGTCGCAGGGGCCGACACTACAGAGCGCTACCAGGTGCTCGATCAGCTCACGCTGCTCGTCGAGAAGTCACTGGTCGTCGCCGAAGACAGCCCACACGGGACCCGTTACCGGCTGCTGGAGACCGTGCGTCAGTACGCGTTGGAGAAACTTGGAGAAGCGGGCGACGCCGCAGCCGTACGCGATCGGCATCGGGACCACTACGCCGCACTGGCCGCCGTGCTCGACACCCCCGCAGACACCGACTACGAAAACCACTTGGGTCGGGCCGAATCCGAGCTCGCCAACCTCCGTGCGGCGTTCGGATGGAGCCTCGAGACCGCCAACACCGAATTCGCACTGACATTGACGTCGTCCCTGCAACCGATGTGGTACACCCGCGGGCATCTCCGCGAAGGCTCGGGCTGGTTTGCAGCGGCACTCAATGCCGATCCCGAGCAAGGGGTTTCATCCACCATCCGGGCTCGGGCACTTGCCGACAAGGCCATCCTCGACATCTGGTCGGACGGCAACGCCAGCTCCGAACAGGCACAGCGGTCCCTTGCCATTGCCCGGGGCCAGGACGACCCAGCCTTGCTGCTGCGCGCGTTGACGGCCTGCATATTCGCCGTCGGCGCTGGCTACGACAGTGAATCAGCACACCTGTACTTCACTGAAGCCCTGGAGCTTGCTCGAGCACTCAACGATCGGTGGCGATTGAGTCAACTCCTGACCAGACTGGCGGGCGCCGCCATCGTCACCGGCGATCCGATCACGGCGCAGAACGCCGCAGCCGAAGGCCGCGAACTGGCCGAGGCGATCGGCGACGCCGCGGCGGCCCGCGAATGCCGGTTCTATCTTGCCTGGGGCCAGCTGATCCGTGGCGAAACCGCGGATGCCGTTGCCGGGTTCGAGGACGTCGTCGCCGATGCCGAAGCCAATCACGACGCCATGCTCACGCCAGCCATGATCGCAGGGCTCGGCACGGCCCTGGCCTTCCGTTGCGAAGTCAGCGCGGCGCGATCAGCCGCCCGCAGGGCCCAGGACGTCGGTGCCAGCGTCTCCGAGTACTTCGTCGGCCTTGGCCACGCGGTGTTGTCGCTCGCAGCCTTGGCCGACGGCGACGTCGCCGTGGCGCGTGACGAGAGTGAAGCGGCCTGGGAGTACCTAGCCATCCAGCCACAGTTGGCGGTGGTCCAACGGGCCTTCAACGGAGGGATCGCGGCGCTCGTTGAGGGCGACCTCGACACAGCCCGCCGTTGGGCAGACGAGTCGATCGCCCTGGCCACCGGATGGCACCTTCCGCAGTCACTGGCGGTTCGCGCCCGAGTCGAAATCGCAAGTAACGAGCCGGGTGCCGCGGAACGCGACCTTCACCAAGCGATCTCACGGGCAGCCGACATCGGGGCGTTCGTCTGCGTTCCCGATCTTTTGGAATGCCTGGCCGGCGTGACCGCAACGGGAGGCAATGGCAGCGAAGCGGTAAGACTCTTCGGCGCTGCCGAGTCGGCCCGGCTCACCACCGGAATGGTCCGGTTCAAGGTCCACGATGCCTGGTATGAGTCATCGGTTGCTGTAGTACGAGAAGCACTGGAAAAAGGCGATTTCGACGCCGCCTGGGCCGAGGGTGCGGCGTTGTCGATCGAGGAGGCCATCGGCTACGCCCAGCGTGGGCGCGGGGAACGCAAGCGCCCGTCCAGCGGCTGGGCGTCGCTGACTCCGGCCGAACTCGACGTCGTCGGCCTGGTCGCCGAGGGGTTGACCAACAAGGACGTCGCCGGCCGATTGTTCGTCTCGGCGCGCACCGTGCAGTCCCATCTCGCGCACGTCTTCGCCAAGCTCGGCGTCACCACCCGCACCCAACTCGCCCAAGAAGCAGCGCGCCACGCCTGACCCATAGACTTTCCACTGTTGGGTCGCTGGTCAACTTGGTGTCTGAAATCCGGCGCTTGGAGGGCGAATGTCTGGACCACTCGCACACGACACGACGAAGGTCATCGACGAGGGCTCGTCGTTCCCGCTCGGCGCCACCCCTTCGCCCGAAGGGGTGAACTTCGCGGTGTATTCGCGGAACGCCACGGCGGCGTATCTTCTGCTGTTCGACAGCGCCGACGGCGACCCGACGGACGTCATCGAGTTGACGCGCCGAGACAAATTCGTCTGGCACGCATTCGTTCGCGGTGTGCGGCCGGGTCAGCTCTACGGCTACAAGATGCGTGGCGACTACAAGCCAGAGTGGGGCCTGCGGTTCAACGACGCCAAGCTGTTGCTCGATCCGTACGCCAAGGCGGTGACGGGAAAGTTCCGCAACACCGACAACCTCCTTCTCGCCTACGACCCGGGCTCCGGGCAGGCAGACCTGGCGGCCGATGCCCGCGACAACTCCTCGATCGTGCCCAAGGCGGTCGTGGTCGACGACGACTTCGACTGGCAGGGAACGACGTCACCCGACCTCGATCTGGAAAAGCTGATCATCTACGAGATACACGTCAAGGGATTCACCGCGCATCCCTCGTCGTCGGTCGGAAGCCCTGGCAGCTATCTGGGGTTCATCGAGAAGATCCCCTACCTCAAGGGGTTGGGCGTCAATGCGGTCGAGCTCCTTCCGGTGCACGAGTACTACGTCGACGACTTCCTGCACGACAGGGGGCTGACCAACTACTGGGGATACAACTCGATCGGGTTCTTCGCCCCTGAATCGTCTTATGCGGCAGGCACATCGCCGGGTTGCCAAGTCACCGAATTCAAGACCCTGGTCCGCGAACTGCACCGCGCTGGCATCTTGGTCATCCTCGACGTCGTCTACAACCACAGCGGCGAGGGCAACGAGATGGGCCCGACCATGTCGCTTCGCGGCCTGGACAATCCGTCGTACTACAGCCTGACCGGGCCTGCCGAAGCGCCTGCGCGCTACTACATGAACTACACGGGCTGCGGCAACAGCCTGCGCTTCGACAGTCCCGCGGTGATCCGGCTGGCCATGGACTCACTGCGCTACTGGGTCGAAGCGATGGGGGTGGACGGCTTCCGCTTCGACCTGGCCTCGGTGCTCGGACGCGATGAAAGTGGAGGGTTCAACGCGTCAGCGGCGTTCTTCGACGCGGTGGCCCAGGATCCGGTCCTGAACCGGCACCGCACGATCCTGATCGCCGAGCCGTGGGACATCGGTACCTACCAGGTCGGCAACTTCCCCGTCGACTGGTCCGAATGGAACGGCAGGTTCCGAGACACCGTGCGCCGCTTCACGAAGGGTGACGCCGCACAGCTCGCCGATCTCGGGTCGCGCATCACGGGTTCCGCCGATCTCTACGGCGACGACGGCCGGTCGGCGTACAACAGCGTCAACCTCGTCACCTGTCACGACGGCTTCACCCTGCACGATCTGGTCTCCTACGACCAGAAGCACAACGACGCCAACGGGGCACACAACCAGGACGGCTCCAGCGACAACAACTCTTGGAACTGCGGTGCCGAAGGCGAGACCGACGATCCGGCGGTGCTCTCCCTGCGCAGGCGGCAGATGAAGAACTTCTTCTGCGAACTGCTGCTGTCCTCGGGCACGCCGATGATTCTGGGCGGCGACGAGTTCGCGCGCACGCAACGAGGCAACAACAACGCCTACTGCCAGGACAACGAGATCAGCTGGTTCGACTGGAATCTGGTGCAGCGCAACCAAGATCAGGTCGACTTCGTGCGCAAGCTGATCGCATTCACGCAGCGCTTCCCGGTGCTGCAGCGGCGCAGGTTCCTTCTCGGCCAGGATCTGGACGGCGACGGGGTTCCCGACCTGACCTGGTTCGGTCCCAACCTGGGCGCGCCAAACTGGAACGACTCGGAGCTGCGGACGTTGTGCTGCCAGCTGGACACGGCCGAGGACGGTTCGACGGTCGACGCGTCCCGCCTGTACGTCATCCTCAACGCCCATTACGAGTCGAAGTGGATCAGCCTTCCGCCGCTGGCTGCCGGCAGCAGATGGTTTCGGGCCATCGACACCAGCCTCGAGGCGGGCGAGGACTTCACGACGGCTGGGGCGGAAGTGCAGATCGATCCACCCGGCCTCTACATCGCCAATCCGCGGAGCACGGTCGTGCTGCTGGCCAGGTGATGGCGGTCCAACCGCCCAAGAGGCCACGCGGCGAGCAACGTCCGACGCATGATGGGGTCGTGACCAACGACGTTCAAGGGCACTGCGATGCCCGCTTCGACAAAGTCGCCGACGCGCTCGGCCAAGCCATCGCCGACGGAGAGGAAAGTGGCGCCGCCATCGCCATCGACATCGACGGCGAGACCGTCGTCGACATCTGGGGCGGATACGCCGACGCTGCGAAGACGAAGCCGTGGACGGCCGACACCATCGTCAACGTCTGGTCGTCGACCAAGACCGTGACCGCCCTTGCCGGCCTGATGCTGATCGATCGCGGCCTCGTCGAGTCCGACACCCCCGTCGCCAGCGTCTGGCCGGAGTTCGGCACGAACGGCAAGGAGCACATCGAGTTTCGTCACTTGCTATCGCACACGTCGGGGCTCTCCGGGTGGGAGCAGCCAGTCGTCGTCGAGGACTTGTACGACTGGGAGAAGTCGACGTCCGCGCTCGCCGCACAGGCGCCGTGGTGGGAGCCGGGCACCGCCTCGGGCTATCACGCGCTGACCCACGGGCACCTCATCGGCGAGGTACTGCGCCGCGTCACGGGCATGACGCTGAAGCAGTTCGTCGCCGACGAGATCGCAGGACCGCTCGGCGCGGACTTCCAGATCGGCGCCGCGCCCGGTTACTCCGCGCGCATCGCGGAGATCATCCCCGCCCCGGACCCGATGGAGGGCATCCCGCCGATCGATCAGTGGACCGAGCAGATGTTGAAGACGTTCACCAACCCCGCGCCGGACCCCACGGTGGCCAATACCGACGCGTGGCGGGCGGCCGACATCGGGGCGGCGAACGGCCACACCAACGCGCGCGCACTGGCCCGGATACTCTCGGCGATCTCGTTGGGCGGCAGCGTCGATGGTGTTCGGCTACTCCGGCCGGAGACCATCGAGAAGATCTTCGAGGTGCAGTGCGACGGACCGGATCTGGTGTTGGCGATGCATCCGGTTCGGTGGGGCCTCGGATTCGGCTTGCCCAAGCTGGAGTCCATCCCCTACATCCCGGACGAGAAGATCTGCTTCTGGGGCGGGTGGGGCGGCTCATGGGAGACGATCAATCCCGATCGCCGGATGACCACCGCCTACGTGATGAACAAGATGGGTGCTGGCATCGAGGGATCGGAACGCACCGCGCTCTACACCACGCTGATCTACGAGGCGCTTTCCTGAGCGACGGGCGCGGGTGCGGGCTTCGGGTCGGTCGGGACGCTCGCCTTCTTCTTGGCGCGCAGGCGCTTCGCGTAGTTCATCCCCGGTTTCTCGACGAGGTAATAGGTGACGGTGGCCGCGAGGATCGTGCAGGTGAGAAGCAGCACGATGTTGCGCAGCATTCCCGGCAGGGTGTCGCCCGCCATCCAGCCGAGCCGGCCCAGTAGGAGAAGCATCGGGAAGTGCCAGAGATAGGCGGACAGGGAGACCTCTCCGACATACCGAATCGGGCGGATGTCGAGCCACACCGCCAGCTTGGTCTTCTGCCCACGTCCTAGCGGGGCCACGATGACGAGGATCATCAACGCGGCGACGACGCTGACGCCCATCGTCGCGTACTGATTCGCAACGACGAGCAGCACCCCGGACACCAGGAACACCGGCAGGATCGCCACCGCACTGAGCATCCGAACCCGCTTGGCGATGCGCTCCGGCAGGGCACCGTGCTCGAGTGCAACGAACACGATCGCGGCGAGCATGCCGAGAGCGAAGTTGTCAGCGTTGGTCAGGAAGCTCTTCGCGAACACCGCGGCCCAGTTCGGACCCCAGTTGAGCAGGATGAAGTCGGTGGTGCTCGAGTGCGCAAACACCAGAGGCATCAGCGACCGGCCCACGAACCCGATGGCAAGCAGGATCAGCGGTGCGAGCGCGGCCAGCACGAACGGATTTCTCGTCGACCGTTTGCGCAATCTGAACAGGAGGAAGCCCAGCAGCGGCAGCGACGCGTAGAAGGCATACTCCAGCGTGAGCGACCACGACGGGTTGATGCCCGTCTGAATGTAGGCGGGAAAGTACGTCTGCATCAGCGTGAGGTTGGCGATCAGCTGACCCGGATCGGTGATCATGCCGGTGCCGTCGTCGGTGCCGACCGGCTGAATGGCCGGGTTCTGGATGTACGCAATCTGCAGGACGTAGTTGACGAACAGGAAGATCACCAAATAGCACGGAACGATCCTGGCGAACCGATGCACGACGTAATCCGTGACGTCGGGCATCCCGGAACGCTCATCGATGAGATTGCGGACATACGGCAAAAACAGCAGAAAGCCACTCAGTACGAAGAAGTACACGAGGGAGAATCCGAAGAGACCGGTCTGCCAGGTTGCCGCGGTTTTGGGCGAGTAATGCGTCGTCACGTGCGTGACGGCAATCATTAGACACAGCAGCCCGCGCACACCGTCCAGTCCGATGATGCGCACCCGCTTGCGGCGGGGAGGGCTCGCCGATTCCTGCGGCGCTCCCGCGCTGGTTTCGATGGCGTCTTGGGTCATTCGTACTGGTCCTCTATGTGTTTAGTCGTCGTGTCCCCTGAAAGCCGCGCTCCCTGACCGGAGCCTTTGCCCGTCCGATCGCTGTCGGACCCGTGGGCAACATCGTTGATTCTGTGGTGAATCTATCCGCACTTCGTTGCGCAGGCGAAATTTTCAGCAGTTCGTAAGCTTCGCGCCTGGCAATTAGGCGCACTAAGGAAGAATAGCTGCTGGCCGCTCGGTTCGCAGCAGGAGAATCCACACGGGCAAACATTGCCGGCCGACGACCGCGTTCGATGCGTTTCACAGCGGCCACTGGTAATGCTGGTTACCGCGAATAGACGTCCAGAACCGCGCAAGTCGTGTGATTACTTCCCGCTCTCGAATGTTCAGCTATCCATCACCGACCAATGAGGTTGCGCAGCGTTTCGCCGCGCGCCGCCGGGTAGCGATACCAGACGTCGATCGCGCTGAAACGGGGCACTCGACCACCGGCCACGGTCGCAGATGCCGTGCTGGCGCCGGGAATCGGCGAGCCATGCAGGTTGGGCATGAGTTGATGCTATTTCGGGGTTGGACGGGTATTCGCAGGTCGCCGTACCGTGGTGAGCATCATGAGCACCGAACACCGCGCCAACGAGGTCCGGACCGTGTTGCAGGTCGGACCGCTGAAACCGTCACTGGCACAGACGCTTGCCGAGAGTTATGCCGCGTACGTGCTGCCCGAGGAGTCCGCGGCGCGCGAGAAGTTCCTGTCGTTGCACGGGGGCGACATCACCGCCGTGGTGACGTCCGGGCGCAGCGGAGTCGACGCCGCGTTGATGACGGCGCTGCCGCGCCTGGGTGCCGTGGTGAACTTCGGCGTCGGCTACGACACCACCGACGTCGACGCCGCCGCGGCGCGCGGGATCGGAGTGAGCAACACCCCCGACGTCCTGACCGACTGCGTGGCCGATACCGCGGTCGGTCTGATGATCGACGTGATGCGTCAGTTCTCGGCCGCCGACCGCTACGTGCGCGCGGGCCGTTGGCCAGTCACGGGCAACTACCCGCTGACCCGGCAGGTGAGCAACACCCGGGTCGGGATCATCGGGCTGGGTCGGATCGGTAGCGCAATCGCGAAGCGGCTCAGCTCATTTGGATGCACGATCACGTATCACAATCGACGTGTCGTCCACGGTTCGCCGTATGAGTACGTGGCCTCGCCTGCGGAGTTGGCCCGTAGCGTCGAGGTGCTGATCGTAGCCGCGGCGGGCGGTTCGGGCTCGCGGCAGTTGGTCGGCCGAGAGGTGCTCGACGCGCTCGGTGCCGACGGGTATCTGATCAACATCGCACGCGGCAGCGTGGTTGACGAGGACGCGTTGGTCGAGGCGCTGACGGCCGGGCGGCTGGCAGGGGCGGGCCTGGACGTGTTCTCCGACGAGCCCAACGTGCCCGAGGCGCTGCTGTCGCTGGACAACGTGGTGCTGCTGCCCCACGTCGGCAGCGGGACCGTCGAGACCCGGGACGCGATGGAGCAATTGACGCTGCGCAACCTGGACGGCTTCCTGGAGTCGGGGCAGCTCGTCACCCCGGTCCCGATCCCGGTCACCGCCTCGAACTAGATCCGGCTGCTCGCCCATCCGAGAGCTACAATCCCGCAGCATGATCGATGAGGCTCGGGCCCGCGAGCTGGGCAAGGCGGCATTCGATTCCGACGACGTGGTCCTCGGCGATGCCCGTGAACTCAACGAAGGCTGGTTCTTCCCGTGCATAGCCAAGCGCAGCGATCTCTTCACCGGCGTCATCGTCAACAAGGAGACCGGCCGACCACTCCAGGTCACGAGGCATAGTCCCATGGAGCGCGACCCGGCCCTCTATGACCGTGGTTACCAATTCGAGCAGTACGACTTGGTCATCCTCGCGATCGCCAATTGGGAGGAAACCGTCCGCACGATCGATGCGCTGCACTTCGTCACATTGGACACCTACTACAAGCACGAGCGGGTCTGGCGGGTCGGGCGCCAGCTGACCGAAGCTGAAGTCCGCGAACGCCTCTCGACGTTGCCTGCCATCTTCGCCGGCAGGATTGATCGCCGACTCGAACACCTCGAGCGCGCCCGCGAGGCAGGATGGTTCGAGTTCAAGTCGCTGGAATATCGCGGCCGGGAGGACCGCGGCTAACACCGCCTTCCGAGCCTGCTCACCTCGGGCTGAGGCCATGTTCGGATCAACAGTGAAGGTCCAAGGGTGATATCGCCCTGGAATCTTGCCTGTCGGAACGCAACACCCGTCAGACTGAAGCCGCATCACTCGGGTAGTCCCGACCGGATCACGCGGAGGTCTGATGGAGGCACCACAGTCGTGCCGGGCCTGCGGCCTAGGACTGCGAGCCGGTGCCCGGTTCTGCGATGGATGTGGCGCGCCGACGGGCGCGGACCCCTCATTGGCCGAGTACAAGCAGGTCACGATTCTGTTCGCCGACGTGGTCCGGTCGATGGATATCGCCGCCCGCGTCGGTCCGGAGCGACTGCGAGAAATCATGACCGAGTTGGTCAGCCGGTCAGCTGACGTCGTCGAGCGCAGCGGCGGAAGTCTGAACAGCTACACCGGTGACGGCATCATGGCATTGTTCGGCGCGCCGACGGCGTTGGAGGACCACGCATTTCGTGCCTGTGTGGCCGCGCTCGACCTTCAACGCGCGGCGGAACCACTCGCCGTCGCCGTGATGCGCCGCGACGGAGTGGTTCTCCAGCTTCGCATCGGCATCAACTCCGGCCAGGTGATCGCGGGTGAGATCAGCCCGACGAGGTATACCGCGGTGGGAGACCAAGTGGGCTTCGCCCAACGCATGGAATCCGTCGCCCCTCCCGGCGGTGTCATGCTGAGCGAGGCGACTGCGCGGTTGGTGCGGGGTGCCGCGGTGCTGGGCGATTCGGAGCTCGTGCGGATCAAGGGCACTGACGAACCCGTGTCGGCGTGTCGACTTCTCGGCGTCAAGGAGCGCACGCTCAAGGACCGCCATGAGACGACACTCATAGGGCGCGAGCGGGAAATGAACTGGCTCACTGGGTTGCTCGATGACTCCATCCGGGGTGCCGGACGGATGGTGTCTGTGGTCGGGCCTGCCGGCATCGGCAAGAGCCGGCTGACGGGAGAGGTAACCACCGTCGCCGCAGACCGCGGTACTGCGGTGTTCTCCACGTTTTGTCAGTCCCATAGCGGAAGAATTCCGTTTCACACGGTCTCGGGGCTCCTGCGGGCAGTCTTCGGGGTCGACGAGCTCGACGTAGAAGCCGCGCGGGAGCGGGTACGAGTTCGGCTGCCCGACTCCGACGCTGAGGACCTGGTTCTGCTCGACGATCTGCTGGGCATTCGTGACGCCGCCTGCGGGTTGCCGGCTGTCGATCCGGAGGCGCGACGCCGGCGGCTGACACAGTTGGTCGAGAAAGCGGTCGCGGCAAGCGCTCCCGCGGTGTACGTGATCGAGGACGTGCACTGGATCGACGAGGTCAGCGAATCGATGCTCGTCGACTTCGTCGCAACGGTTTCCGGAACGTCGGCGCTCGTCCTGATCACCCACCGTCCCGAATATCGGGGCACACTCAGCCACATTACGGGAGCTGAGGTGATTGAGCTTGCCCCGCTTGATGGTTCACACGGGTCGGCGTTGACCGCGCTGCTGGTCGGCAGGCACCCCTCGACCGCCGAACTCGCGACGCAGATTGCCGAACGTGCCGCCGGGAACCCGTTCTTTACCGAGGAGATCGTGCGCGACCTCGTCGAACGAAACATTCTCGAGGGTCACCGCGGCGAGTATGAGTGCCGCCACGACGCTGCGGAAGTCAGCGTGCCCGCGACCGTACAGGCCACCATCGCCGCGCGCATCGACCGCCTTGGTGCACGCGCGAAGCAGACACTGAACGCCGCGGCGGTCGTCGGGTCTAGGTTCAATGCGGAGCTGCTCGCCGAAGTGCGCAGTGACTCCATGCTTGGGGAGTTGATGGACGCCGAGCTGATCGATGCGCTCGATTCCCCTGCTGCCGAGTACGCGTTCAGACACCCGCTGATCCGCACGGTGGCCTATGAATCACAACTGAAATCGGAACGGGCGCAACTGCATCAGCAGTTGGCCGGCGTGATCGAGCGGCGCCAGCCAACGGGAACGCACGAGAACGCTGCGCTCATCGCGACGCACCTGGAGGCGGCGGGCGACCAACGTGGAGCGTTCGGTTGGCACATGCGCGCGGCGGGATGGTTGACCGACCGCGACCTCGGCGCGGCCCGAGCGAGTTGGCAGCGGGCTCGAATGGTCGCCGACAGGCTGCCCGCTGACGAGCCCGACCGGCTAGCGATGCAGATAGCGCCTCGCACCCGGCTCTGCGGCAGCATGTGGATGGCCGGTGGCAAGGTCGCCGACACCGGTTTCGACGAACTGCGCGAGCTCTGCGAGGCGAAGGGCGACAAGGTATCGCTCGCGATTGGCATGTCCGGGCTGGTCATGGCGCTGGCGGGGCATCAACGTCTTGTCGAGGCGTCACGCTTAGCCTCGGAGTTGACCGCGCTGGTCGAGGCACTCGGAGAGTCCCCACTGACCGTCAATCTGCTCATAGCGGCCATCTACGCCAAGTCCGAGGTCGGTGAGATGACCGAAGCTCTGGGCTTGGCCCAACGTGTCATCGACCTGGCGGAGGGCGATCTCACGATGGGTGACAAGCTCTTCGGCTCACCGCTGGTGCACGCGACTCGGATGCGCTGCCTGATTCGACTGTGCCTGGGTATCGACGGCTGGCGATCCGATGCCGACGCGGCCATCGCGATGGCTGCCCCGCTCGCTCCGCGGAATCTCGTTTCTGCGATCTTCTACAAGTACATCGTCGCGATACCCGTCGGCGCGCTGGTCGCCGACGCAGTTGCCTTATGCGAAACCGCCGAAGCCCTGCGTGTGGCCGAGCAAACCAGCGACGAGTACACCCTGGCAGCGGCACAGCTCACGCGGGGACTGGTCCTCGTCCGCCAAGACGATCCGCACCGGGAAGAGGGCTTCAAACTGCTCACCCGGGCGCGGGACTCGGCACTGGCGAAGGGGTTCACGATGAATGCGCTGGCGATTGTCGACCCCGAGATCGCCAGGGAGAGGGCACGAAACGGCGACGTCGACGGTGCCATCGAGCTCGCCCGGGCGGCCATTGACGACATGTTCGACAGGGGCGCAATGTTCTTGCGCGGGGTCGCGACCACGATTCTGGTCGAGGCGCTGCTGGATCGCGGCGCCGATGGCGACCTGCGGGAGGCGCAGGCTGCCATCGACCGGTTGACGGCAGTACCTACCGAACCCGGTTTCGTCCTGCACGCGATCCCGTTGTTACGGCTGCAGGCGCTGGTAGCGCGCGCGCAGGGCAGCGAGGTTGCCTACCGCGACCTCATGGCGCGCTACCGCGTCAAGGCGCTGGCGGCCGGTTTTGAACCGCTCGCCCGCGAATGAGGTTCATCGACCACTAGTGGAACTGCGCGCGCTGTTCCGACGTGGTCGCGATGGACCGGAACGCCTCCGCCGCGGCCGCGCACGCCGCGTCGACATGACCGGCGTCGCCGTATGGCCCCAACCGATTCATGTCCAAGACCGATTTGGTGCCGACTAATCCAAGGATTGGATCAGTCGGTCAGGCGCTGGCCTGCACGCGGGTGGCCAGCCGGCGGAGCACGTCGTGCCCGAGCCGACGCAGGTCCTGGCGGGGCCAGCCGGCCGCCGGGATCAACGTGACGCCGTCGGCGACGTCGGCCGAGTCGATGTCGGCGATCAGCCCGGTCAGACCGTCGACCGTGCCCGCGTAGCGGACCGTCTCGTCATCGCCGCCCGAACGGAAGTCCCCCGGCACCGCAACGGCGAGGTCGAGGATGACCGCGACGTCACCGCCGCCGGCGCGCAGACGGGCCGCATCGCGCTGGGCGCGCTGCAGGTCGGGCGCGGTGAACCGCACCACGGGCCCGCCACCCGACGTCAACTCGGTCAGGTCGTCGCCCGTCTCGTCTGTCACGAAAAGCCGCACGTCGGCCAGGTTAGGCGCGCACACCGGTTCCGCCGATGGTTGCGATCAGCGAGAATCCAGCGGAATGACCGATACTCAATTGCCCGGCGTCTTCGGCGACGTCCAGCCGATCCTCGAGTACTACGGCTACCTCGCCGTCGGCGGATTCGTACTGCTCGAGGACTTCGGGGTGCCCGTGCCCGGCGAGATCCTGCTGATCTCGGCGGCCATCTTCGCAGGCGCCGGCCACTTGAACATCGCCCTGGTGATCGTCGTCGCCGTGTTCGGCGCCATCGTCGGCGACAACATCGGATACGCGGTGGGCCGGCTCGGCGGGCGCCCACTCGCCGAGCGGTGGGGCCGCTTCGTGTTCCTCACCCCGGCGCGGCTCGACCGGGCCGAGGCCTTCGTCGACGCCCACGGCGGCAAGATCGTCACCGTCGCCCGGTTCATAGAGGGGCTGCGGCAGGTCAACGGTCTGATCGCAGGGATCGCCGGAATGCACTGGCTGAAGTTCCTCGGCTACAACGCCCTCGGCGCGGTGCTCTGGGTCGGTACGTGGGCCGGGTTGGGCTTTCTGACCGGCGCGCACATGGTCACCATCTACGCCGCGTTCGAGCACTACAAGTGGTATCTGATCGGCGCACTCGTCACCATCGCCGCAATTGTGATCACAAACCGCGTGCGGCATGGCCGGACGACGCGCGGCGCTTAGTAGTTTGTAGTCGTGACAGCCGCTACTGGACCGAACATCCCCGCCCAGTACGTGCTGTCGTCGTCCGCTCCCGCGCCGCGGACGCTGATCGACATCCTCTACGAGACCGCCGAGCGTCATCCCGACTCGCCCGCCATCGACGACGGCGAGGTTCAACTCACCTACGCCGAACTGATCGTCGACATCGAGGAGAGCGTCGAGTGGCTCGCCGCGCGCGGGATCGGCCGCGGCGACCGCATCGGAATCCGCATGCCGTCCGGCAGTTACGCGCTCTACGTCGCGATCCTGTCGACGCTGGCGGCCGGGGCGGCCTACGTGCCGGTCGACGCCGACGACCCCGACGAGCGCGCCGCGCTGGTGTTCGGCGAGGCAGGCGTCGTCGGCGTCATCACCGAACAGGGCCTGGTCCGCGGCCATGGTTCGTCGCGCGGATGGCGGGCGGGCAAGCCGTTGGTCCGCGACGACGCGTGGATCATCTTCACGTCCGGTTCGACGGGGACGCCGAAGGGCGTCGCCGTGACCCACCGCAACGCGGCGGCGTTCGTCGACGCCGAGGCGCAGATCTTCTTGAAGGACAACCCGATTGGGCCCAACGACCGGGTACTCGCCGGGTTGTCGGTCGCGTTCGACGCGTCATGTGAGGAGATGTGGCTGGCCTGGCGGCACGGCGCGTGCCTGGTCCCCGCACCCCGCTCGCTGGTGCGCAGCGGAATGGATCTGGGGCCGTGGCTGGTGTCCCGCGACATCACCGTGGTGTCCACCGTGCCCACGCTGGCGGCGCTCTGGCCCGCCGAAGCGCTGGAGGCGGTACGCCTGCTGATCTTCGGCGGCGAGGCGTGCCCGCCCGAACTGGCGGAGCGACTGGCCGCCGGTCCCGACTCCGCGGGCCGCGAGGTGTGGAACACCTACGGCCCCACCGAAGCGACGGTGGTGGCGTGCCTGGCTCGGCTGGATGGGAAGGGCCCGGTCAGCATCGGCCTTCCGTTGCCCGGTTGGGACCTGGCGGTCGTGGACCAAAAGGGGGAGCCGGTAACTTTGGGCGAGATCGGCGAACTGGTGATCGGCGGTGTCGGCCTTGCGCGCTACCTGGATCCCGAGAAGGACGCCGAGAAATACGCGCCGATGCCGACCCTGGAGTGGGCACGGGCCTACCGCAGCGGCGACCTGGTCCGGCTGGAGGCCGACGGCCTGTACTTCATGGGTCGCACCGACGACCAGGTCAAGGTCGGCGGTCGCCGCATCGAACTCGGCGAGGTCGACTCGGCGCTGGTGAATCTTCCCGGTGTGAGTGGCGGCGCGGCGGCCGTCCGGCGCACACCAAGCGGCACCCCGCTGCTGGTCGGCTACATCGCAAGCGCGGACCCGTCATTCGACCTCGCGGCTGCGCGCACCGCACTGGCCGATGCGTTGCCCGCCGCCCTGGTGCCGCGCCTGGTCCTTGTCGACGAACTGCCCACCCGCACCTCGGGCAAGGTGGACCGCAACGCGCTGCCATGGCCGGTGGACGAGGACGCCGGGACCGACGGCCCCGAACTCGGAGGCACCATGGGCTGGCTGGCCGGGCTGTGGCGCGACGTGCTGGCCGCGCCGGTCGACGGGCCCGAGGCTGACTTCTTCGCCCTCGGCGGCGGATCGTTGTCGGCGGCGCAATTGGTCGCCGCGCTGCGCGCACGCCATCCGCAGGTGACGGTGGCGGACCTGTACGACCACCCGCGGCTCGGCTCGCTGGCCGGTTACCTCGACGAGCTCGATCCGCCGCCGCGGGTCGAAACCCGCACGGTGAAGCCGGTTTCGCGGCTGACCGAGCTGGCGCAGGTGATCCTGTCACTCCCACTGGCCACGGTGACCGGGATGCAGTGGGTGGTGTGGCTGGCTTTGCTCAACAACGTCGCCGCCGAGTTGAACCTGCTGCCGTGGGCGGTGCCGGTGAACTGGTGGTGGATCCTGGCGGGCTTCCTGATCTTCGTCACCCCGCTGGGGCGGATGGGAATCGCGGTGCTCGCCGCGCGGATGCTTCTTGGCGGGCTGGAGCCGGGCACCTATCGCCGTGGCGGGCCGGTGCACCTGCGGGTCTGGCTCGCCGAACGACTCGGCGAGGCCAGCGGCGCCGAGAACCTGGCGGGCGCGCCATGGCTGGTCTACTACGCCAGGGCACTGGGCAACAAGGTCGGCAAGGGCGTCGACCTGCACTCGGCTCCGCCCGTCACCGGCATGCTGACGCTCGGCCATCGCTGTTCGATCGAACCGGAGGTCGACCTCACCGGGCACTGGATCGACGGCGACCAGTTCCACGTCGGCCGCATCGAGGTCGGCACCGACGCCACCGTCGGCGCGCGGACGACGCTGCTGCCCGGCGCCGTGGTGGGCAAGAACGCCGACGTCGCACCGGGTTCCGGCGTGGTCGGCAAGGTGAAGGCCGGCCAGTACTGGAAGGGCTCGCCTGCGATGAAGTCCGGCAAGGCCAGGCATCCGTGGCCCGAGGAGCGGCCGCGCCGCGCCCCGCAGTGGGTGGCGATGTTCGGCGTGACGTCGGTGCTGCTCGGCAGCCTGCCGTTGGTGGCGCTGGCCGCGGGCCTTGCGGTGCTCGGGTGGGCGGTGCGCGACACCGCGACGCTGTCCGACGCCGTCGTGCCCGCGGCGCTGTGGACGCCCGTGGCGACGCTGGCTGCCGTGGTGGTCTACGCGGTGCTGACGGTGGTCGGTGTGCGGGTGCTGTCGCTCGGCCTGTACGAGGGCTACCACCCGGTGCGCAGCAGGGTCGGCTGGCAGGTGTGGGCCACCGAACGGCTGATGGACGCCGCCCGCAACTACCTGTTCCCGATCTACGCCAGCCTGCTCACCCCGACCTGGCTGAGGCTGCTCGGCGCGAAAGTCGGCCGCGGAACCGAGATCTCGACGGCGCTGCTGACCCCGAAGTTCACCGTCGTCGAGGACGGCGCCTTCCTCGCCGACGACACCATGGTGGCGTCCTACGAACTCGGCGGCGGGTGGATCCACGTCGCCATGGCCACCATCGGCAAGCGCGCCTTCCTTGGCAACTCCGGAATCACCCAGCCGGGTCGACGCGTGCCCGACGACGGACTGGTGGCCGTGTTGAGCGCGACACCGCACAAGGCGAAGGCTGGGTCGTCATGGCTGGGCAGCCCGCCGATCAGGCTGCGGCGCCAGCCCACCGCCGCCGACGCGCTGCGTACCTTTCACCCGTCGCGGCGGTTGAAGGTCTTGCGCGGTCTGGTGGAGACGTGCCGGGCGCTGCCCTTGATCGTGACGTTCGCGATCGGCGTTGCGGTGCTGGGCGCCCTGCAGTTCCTGACTACCGAATTCGGTTATCTGTGGACGTCATTGGCGGGCGGGGCCGTGCTCCTCGTAACGGGCGCAGTGGCCGGAAGCATCGCCGTCGTGGCGAAATGGCTGTGGGTCGGCCGCATTCGGGCCGTCGAGCATCCGCTGTGGTCGTCGTTCGTGTGGCGCAACGAGGTGTCCGACACGTTCGTCGAGACCGTCGCCGCGCCGTGGTTCGCCCGGGCCGCGAGCGGCACGCCCGTGATCAACCTGTGGCTGCGGGCGCTCGGCGCCAAGATCGGTCGCGGCGTGTGGTGCGAAAGCTATTGGCTGCCCGAGGCCGACCTGGTCACCCTCGGCAAGGGCGCCACCGTCAACCGCGGGTGCGTGGTGCAGACCCATCTGTTCCACGACCGCATCATGCGGATGGACACCGTGGTACTGGAGGACGGCGCGACGCTCGGCCCGCACTGCGTGGCGTTGCCCGCCGCACGGATCGGCGCAGGCGCCACCGTCGGCCCGGCGTCGTTGGTGATGCGCGGGGACGAGGTGCCTGCGTCGAGCCGCTGGCAGGGCAACCCGATCGCGCCGTGGAATGCGTTGCGCAAGAAGCGGAGCGAGCGGGCCGACAAGCCGTCCAAGAAGGTCGGGGACACCGCCGCGTGACGCGATCCGCCAAGAAGGCCCTGCGCAGGGGCGCTCCGCCCGTCATCGACCCCTACATTCCCGCGAACGGCAACTTCGGCTACCGGGTGTCCCGCTACGAACTGGACCTCGAGTACAAGGTGAACATCAACCGACTGTCCGGCACCGCCAGCATCACCGCGGCCACCCTGGCGTCGTTGAAGACGTTCAGCCTGGACCTGTCGGACGCCTTGGCGGTGTCCAAGGTCTCGGTCAACGGGCACAGGCCCCAATCGTTCAACCGTTCGCACGGCAAGCTGAACGTCACGTTGTCCTCCGCACTGCCAGCGGGAGCGGCGATGTCGATCACCGTGCGCTACGCGGGCACACCCCGGCCGATCCGAACCCTTTGGGGCGAAGTCGGTTTCGAGGAGCTGACCAACGGCGCGCTGGTCGCCGGGCAGCCCAATGGTGCGGCGTCGTGGTTCCCGTGCGACGACCACCCGAGCAGCAAGGCCAGCTATCGCATCGCGATCAGCACCGACAACCCGTACCGCGCGCTGGCCAACGGCGAGCTGGTGTCGCGCCGAACGCGGGCCGCGATGACCACGTGGACCTACGAGCAGGCCGAGCCCACGTCGACCTATCTGATCACCCTGCAGATCGGCGACTACGAGACGCACCGATTGGCGAAGACCCCGGTGCCGATGAACGCCGTTCTGCCGCACCGGTTGAAGCACGACTTCGAGTACGACTTCGGCCGTCAACCGCAGATGATGAAACTCTTCGTCAAACTGTTCGGGCCGTACCCGCTGTCGACCGGCTACACGGTGGTGGTCACCGATGACGATTTGGAGATTCCCCTTGAGGCACAGGGGATCTCGATCTTCGGCGCCAACCACTGCGGCGGGGAGCGCAGTGCCGAGCGGCTGATCGCCCACGAGCTCGCCCACCAGTGGTTCGGCAACTCGGTGACCGCACGGCGCTGGCGCGACATCTGGCTGCACGAGGGTTTCGCCTGCTACGCCGAGTGGCTGTGGTCGGAAGACTCGGGCGGCCGCAGCGCCGATGACTGGGCCCGGTACTACCACGGCAAGCTCGCCGCCTCGCGGCACGACCTGCTGCTGGCCGACCCGGGTCCGCGCGACATGTTCGACGACCGGGTGTACAAGCGGGGTGCGCTCACATTGCACGTGTTGCGGCGCACCATCGGCGACGACGGCTTCTTCGAGCTCCTCCGCGATTGGACCACCCGCCATCGCCACGGCACCGCCGTCACCGACGACTTCACCGGTCTGGCCGCCAACTACGCCAACGAGTCACTGCGCCCGCTGTGGCAGGCCTGGCTGTATTCGAAGGACGTCCCCGACCTGTGACGGACGGCGCGTCGACTGTCCCCTCTCAGGGACCGGTGACCAGGGGCAGCTTCGCCCGGGTCGGCGTGGCGACCGTGGTCAGTGCGCTGTTCGGCTACTCCGTGCTCTACCTCGCCGCGCGTGACCTCGAGCCGGCCGGCTTCTCCGTGTTCGCGGTGTTCTGGGGCGCGTTCGGACTTCTCGCCGGGGCGGCCAACGGCTTGCTTCAGGAGTCCACCCGCGAAGTCCGGCAGGCCAAGCAGGTTCCCGTCGGCCTAGTGGTTGCCGGCCCGCGGATCCACCCGATGCGGGTGGCCGTTCTCGTCGGAGTGGTCGCCGCTGCGGCCGTCGTCGGCACGTCGCCGCTGTGGTCGAGCCACGTCTTCGTCGAGGCTCGGCTGCTCAGCGTCGCGCTGCTGAGCGCAGGCATCGCCGGGTTCTGCCTGCACGCGACGCTGCTGGGTGTGCTTGCCGGCGTGGACCGCTGGAGCGAGTACGGGGCGCTCATCGTCGGCGACACCGCGATGCGGGTGGCGGTGGCGGCGACCACCTTCCTGATCGGCTGGGGATTGGTCGGCTACCTGTGGGCCACCGTGGCGGGGTCGATCGCCTGGCTGGTGCTGCTGTTGGCGTCGCCGACGACGCGTGCGGCGGCGCGACTGCTCACCCCCGGCACCACCGCGACGTTCCTGCGGGGCGCGTCGCACTCGATCGCGGCGGCCGGCGCCAGCGCCATCCTCATCATGGGCTTTCCCGTGCTGCTGAAGGCGACCTCGCAGGACCTTGGCGCGGCAGGCGGCGTCGTGATCCTCGCGGTGACGCTGACCCGGGCACCACTGCTGGTGCCGCTGACCGCGATGCAGGGCAACCTGATCGCCCACTTCGTCGACCAGCGCGCCGCCCGGCTGCGGGCCCTGGTGATGCCCGCGTTGATGGTGCTGGGGCTGGGCGTGGTCGCGGTGCTCATCGCCGGCCTGGCCGGGCCGTGGCTGCTGCAGTTCGCGTTCGGGCCCGAATACCACGCCGGCGGCGCGCTGCTGGCCTGGTTAACCGCAGCGGCCATCGCGATCGCGCTGCTCACCCTCACCGGTGCCGCGACGGTCGCGGCCGCACTGCACCGCGCCTACGCCGTTGGCTGGATCGGGGCCACGCTGGCCTCAACGCTTCTGCTGCTGTTGCCGGTGGCGTTGGAGACGCGCACCGTGGTGGCGCTGATGTGCGGACCGCTGGTGGGAATCGCCGTGCATTTCGGCGCTCTGAGCAGGATTCCAGCAACGTGAGCGTGTAGTTTGGTCGCCATCGACACCCGGTACCACGACGTTTGGATCGTCGTCCCCGCCTACAACGAGGCGAGCGTCATCGGCGACGTCATCTCCGACGTTCGCTCCGTTTTCGGCAACGTGGTGTGCGTCGACGACGGCAGCCGTGACGACACGAGTGACCGCGCGCATCGAGCAGGCGCCCACGTGGTGCGCCATCCGGTGAACCTCGGTCAGGGCGCGGCCATTCAGACCGGCGTCGAGTACGCCCGCAGCAGGCCCGCCGCCGCAGTGTTCGTGACGTTCGACGCCGACGGGCAGCACCGCGTCAAGGACGTCGTCCGGATGATCGACCGGCTGACCGCCGAGGACGTCGACATCGTGATCGGCACGCGCTTCGGCGACCGTGCGCCCGAGCGGATGCCCAAGATGAAGCGGCTGCTGCTGCCGGTCATCGCCAGGCTGAGCCCGGCCAGCCGCAAGCTCGGCCTGACCGATGCGCACAACGGGCTGCGGGTGTTCGACAGGACGGTCGCCGACGGGCTGAACCTCACCATGAACGGGATGGCGCACGCCAGCGAGTTCATCGCGCTCATCGTCGAGAACCAGTGGCGGGTGGTCGAGGAACCCGTCGAGATCCTCTACACCGACTACTCGATGTCCAAGGGGCAACCTCTGGTCAACGGCATCAACATCATCTTCGACGGCCTGCTGCGCGGAAGGATGCGCCGATGAACTGGATTCAGGTTCTGCTGATCGCCTCGATCGTCGTGCTGCTGGTGTACTTGCTGCGGTCCCGGCGCAACGCGCAGTCCAGGGCGTGGGTGAAGGTCGGCTACGTGCTGTTCGTGATCGCGGCGATCTACGCGGTCATCCGGCCCGACGACACCACCGTGGTGGCGAACTGGCTCGGCGTCGACCGCGGCGCTGACCTCATCGAATACTCGCTGGTCATCGCGTTCCTGTTCACCACGCTCAGCGCCTACATGCGGTTCAAGGATCTGGAACTGCGCTACGCGCAACTGGCCCGCGCGGTCGCCCTCCAAAGTGCGCGGGCGCCCGAGGACGCCTAGCTTTTCCCCGTCGCTTCGCTCGCCCCGGCGCTTTTCCCCGTCGCTTCGCTCGCCCCGGTAGCCCCGGGGGGAAGTGCGCCGAGCAGTGCCGTCATCAGCTGGATCCTGCCGGCCTCGAGGTCGGGGTGTGGCAGCACCGCCCGCACGATGGCCGCGCCGTCGAAGACGTTGGTGAGGATCGCCACCATAGCGCCGAACGTCTCCGGCGGGAACCGATCCGCCCCTGGCAACGAGCGGGCGACATCGTGGATGTTCGCGCCGTACTCCACCAGCACGGCCTGCAGCGTGACCTTCAGCTTGTCGTCGGTGCGCGCCGCGATCAGGAGTTCGTACATCACGGCGTTGGTCGAGTTGCCCGTGACGTCGCGCAGGATGGTCAGCGCCGCCTCCAGTGCGGGTTGGTCGGCCGGTATCTCGGCGACCCGCTTGGTGAACAGATCCAGCTGACGTCGCATGACCTCGAGCGCCGTGGCCGCCATGAAATCGCCCATGGTCGGAAAGTGCCGGAACAACGCGCCGTCGGACACCTGGGCCCGCTTGGCGATCACCGCCGCCGACGCTCGCGCATACCCGACCTCGACGATCGTGTCGATGCACGCGTCGAGCAGGCGCGCCACCGTCTCCTCGCGGCGCTGCTGCTGGGTTCTGGCCATGTCAGACAGGCGTTTTCGCGAGCCGGGCCTGATTGACACCTGCACGCAGGAAGCGGCCGGACTTCAGGGTCTTTCCGTATCCGTCGCGGAACTGGCC
>NZ_JAVRPS010000242.1:0-11627 GCF_032162105.1 Mycobacterium sp.
GCCGCCGCGGCCGCGATCCCGTCGGCGAACATCTCGACGAAGAGCGGATGGTCGAAGTACTGCCGCAGCTTGACCATCTCTGGCGCGCGCTCCCCCGCCGCCGCCCGACCACGGGCGATGTCCTCGATGTACTGCGTACAGCTCGAGTACCCACCCCAGGCCGACGTGGCGAACACGGCCGCCCGTCGAACACCGTTGTCCCGCATCTGGATAACGGCGTCTTCGACGTACGGATCCCAGTTCCGGTTGCCGAAGTAGATCGGCAGGTCTGCGCCGCGACGGCCGAATTCCGCACGCAGCGCCTCGATCAGCGCGCGATTGATTCCATTGATCGGCGAGACCCCGCCGAAGTGCTGATAGTGCTCGGCGACGTCGTCGAGGCGCTCGGACGGGATGTTGCGGCCGCGGGTGACGTTCTCCAGGAACGGCCGCACCTGCTCGGGGCCTTCTGGCCCGCCGAACGACAGCAGCAGTACGGCATCGACGTCCATCGCTAGAGCAACTGCGTGTGTGCGCCGCCGTCGGCGTAGACGATCGTCCCGGTGGTCGCGGGAAGCCAGTCGGACAGCAGGGCGCACACCGTCTTCGCAACCGGCGTCGGATCCTTCATGTTCCAGCCGACCGGGGCGCGCTGATCCCAGCCCTCCTCGAGCAGCCGCATCTGATCGCCAGCCTCTGCGCCGAGCGCACCACCGACGATGGCACTCATCGCGAGTGTCCGGATCGGGCCTGCGGCAACCAGATTCGACCGCACGCCGAATGGCCCGGCCTCGCGCGCGACGAACCGGTTCACCGACTCCAGCGCGCTCTTGGCGACCGTCATCCAGTTGTAGGCGGGCATTGCACGGGTCGGGTCGAAGTCCATGCCGACGATGGAGCCACCCGAGTTCAGCACCGGCAGTGTCGCCTTGGCCAAGGACGCGTAGGAGAAGGCCGAGATGTGGATGCCCTTCGCGACGTCCTCGTACGGCGCGTCGAAGAACGGGTTGATGCCCATCCCGGTCTGCGGCATGAACCCGATTGAGTGCACGACGCCGTCGAGCTTGTTGCCCTCACCGATGACCTCGGTTACGCGGTCGGCCAGGCTGTCCAGGTGCTCCTGGTTCTGCACGTCGAGCTCCAGCAGCGGCGCCGGGTTCGGCAAGCGGTCGGCGATGCGCTGAATCAGCTTCATCCGGTCGAAGCCGGTCAGCACCAGCTCCGCCCCCGCCTCCTGGGCGACCTTGGCGATGTGGAATGCGATCGACGAGTCGGTGATGATCCCCGTGACGAGGATGCGCTTGCCTTCGAGAAACCCTGCCATGAAAGTCCTTATCTCCTCTAGTGGCCCATGCCCATGCCGCCGTCGACCGGGATCACCGCGCCGGCGATGTAGCTCGCGTCCTCCGACGCGAGGAAGCTGACCGCCCCAGCGACCTCCTCGGCGGTGCCGACCCGTTTCGCCGGAATGAATTCCAGCGCCCCCGCCTGAATGCGGTCATCCAGCGCGCGGGTCATCTCGGTGTCGATGTAGCCCGGGGCCACCACGTTCGCGGTAACCCCTGCCTTGGACAGCTCCCTGGAGATCGAGCGGGCCATGCCGATCAGACCGGCCTTGGCGGCCGCGTAGTTGGCCTGGTTGCCGATACCCCACATACCTGAGACCGAACCGATGAAGATGATCCGGCCGAAACGCTTGCGCTGCATGCTCCGCGAAGCCCGCTGGGCCACCCGGAACGCCCCGGTGAGGTTGGCGTTGATGACGTTCTCAAAGCGCTCCTCGGTCATCCGGATCAGGAACGCGTCCTGGGAGATGCCTGCGTTGGACACCAGCACCTCCACGGCGCCCTGGTGCTCCTCGACTTGCGTGAACGCGCGATCGACGGCGGCGTTGTCGGTGACGTCGCACTCGACGCCGAACAGTCCGTCCGGTGCGCCAGAACCGCGGTGCGTGACGGCCACCTTGTGACCGTCGGCGGCCAGCCGCTGGGCGATGGCGAGGCCGATGCCGCGGTTGCCACCGGTAACCAGCACGGAGCGCGATACGAATTCAGGCATTAACTGCTCCTCGCGTCCGCACCACTACTTTGCTCCTCGCGTCCGCAGCATGCCCGCCAACCTATCGTCTCGCCCCGGTGAGGCCGAAATCGAGTATCAGCCCGGCAGGCGGCGGTTCAGTAGCAGTGCCGCCAGCGCCGCAAGCGCCAGCACCAGCGCACCCAGCCGCAGCCAGCCCGCGCTGGCGTCGCCCTTGGTGGTCTCGTAGCCGATCTGCTCCTGAAGCGTGGTGAAGACCTCCTTGAGCTGCTCGAGGCTGGACGCGGTGTACGCGTTCCCTCCGGACAGTTCGGCGATCTTCTTGAGCATCTCGTCGTCGACCGGCACCGGCTGTTTCTGGTCGTTGATGTCCACGGTGCCGTACGGCGTGCCGAACGAGACCGTGGAGATCGGCACACCCTGGTCCTTGGCCGTGCGTGCCGCGGTGTAGGCCCCCTTGGGGTTGTCAGGGTTCGACGGCACCGTCTCCTTGCCGTCGGACATCAGCACGATGCGCGCCGGCGGGGGTTCGTCGCCACCACCCATCACGGCGCCGACCGTGGCGATGGCCTGCAGCGCGGTGAAGATGCCCTCACCTGTGGCGGTGCGGTCGGCCAGTTGCAGTTGGTCGATCGCGGCCTTGGTGGCCGCGCGGTTGGTGCTCGGCGACGTCAGCACGGTCGCGGTACCGGCGTAGGCGATCAGGCCCAGGTTGATGCCGGGGGTGAGCTGGTCGGCGAACTGCTTGGCCGCCTCCTGCGCGGCGGCCAGGCGGCTGGGGGCCACGTCGGTCGCCCGCATCGATTGCGAGACGTCGATCACCAGCATCACCACGGCGCGGTTGCGCGGAATCCGGACGTCGTTGGTGGGTCCGGCCATCGCGGCCGTCAACAACGTCAGCGACGCCACCAACAGGATGGCGGGCAGGTGCCGCCAGCGGGTGGACCGCTTCGGCGCGACGCTCTCCAGCAGGTCCATGTTGGCGAAGCGCAACATCCGCTTCTGGCGCGTCATCTGGACCACGACGTAGAGCCCGACGACGCCGAGGATCACCAAGAGGAACAGGAAGTACCAGGGGTGTTCGAAGCCCGAAAGGGTCATCGGTCCGAGCAACGGCAAAGTCATGTGCAGCTTGTCATTTCAGATCTATCGGCTCTCATGCTCGTCGCGCAAGCGCTCATCGGCCGGCGGTCAGAGCGCCGCGACGGCGATTGGCGGCGACGAACCTGACCACGTCGTTGATCCAGTCCCGGTCGGTGCGCAGGGTCATCAGTGGCGCGCCGCAGCGGCGAAGCGTGCGGGCCACCTCGGCGCGGTGGCCCTCCGCGGCCTTGGCGAAGTCGTCGCGCAACTGTGCATCGATGGTGAACTCGCGGGTGACCCCGGATTCGGTGTCCTGCAGGATGACTTCGCCGACGTCGGGGAGCTCGACGTCGCGAGGGTCGACGATCTCGACGCCGAGTACCTCGTGTCGTCCGGCGATGGCGCGCAGCGGCCGCATCCAGTCGATGGGGCCGAGGAAGTCACTGATGATCACCGCCATGCCGCGGCGCCGCTCGGGACGGCGCAGCGCGTCGATGGCGGCGCCAAGGTCACCGCGCACGCCGACCGGCGCCTTCGGCATGGTGGCGATGGCCCGCAACAGCTCCTGTTCGTGCAGGCGACCCGACAGCGCGGGCACCCGCTTGGTGACGTCACCGTTGGTGATGATCGCGCCGAGCCGATTGCCGCCGCCGCTGTTCAGGAACGCGATGGCCGCAGCAGCGGCCACGGCGAGGTCGCGCTTCTCACAGCCTGCGGTGCCGAAGTCCAGGCTCGCGGACACGTCGACCACCAGCCAGGTCTCAAGTTCGCGGTCCGCGATCATCTGCCGGACGTGGGGGTGGGTGGTGCGCGCGGTCACCGACCAGTCCATCCGGCGCACGTCGTCGCCGGGCTGGTAGATGCGCGACTCGCCCGGCTCCGAACCCGGCCCCGGCATCAGCCCCTGGTGGTCACCGTGCAGCACGCCGTCGAGCTTTCGGCGCACCGTCAGCTCGAGCTTGCGCAGCGCCGCCGACAGGGCGGGATCGCGAATCTCGCCGCGTTGCAGCGACGGCAGGTCGACCGTCCGGCGATGCGAGTCGGTCACCGACCGCTGGCCGCCGCCGCCGCGGGCATGGCCGGCGCCACCGAATGGCCTTGCTGCGGAATGGCGTTCACCTGAGGCAGCCCAACCGTCTGCAGGATCCGGTTGATCACGGTCTCCGCGGAGATCTCGTCGGCGAGCGCGTCGTAGGTGAGTACCAGACGGTGCCGCAGCACGTCGGGGATGACCTCGACGACGTCCTGCGGGATGACGTAGTCGCGGCCACGGATCAGAGCCAGCGCGCGCGATGCCGCGATGATGCCCAGCGAGGCGCGCGGCGAGGCGCCGTAGGCGATCCACGACTTGGCGTCGGGCATGCCGAACTTGTCGGGCTCGCGGGTCGCGGTGACGACGCGGACGACGTAGTCGACCAGGGCGTGGTGCACGAAGATGTTCGCGGCGACGTCCTGCAACCGCAGCAGGTCGCCCGGGTTGAGGATCTGCTTCGGCGTAGGCGGCGTGACGCCCATCCGGTAGATGATCTCGCGTTCTTCCTCTGGCGTCGGGTAGTCGATGTTGATCTTGAACAGGAAGCGGTCGCGCTGCGCCTCGGGCAGGGCGTAGACGCCTTCCTGCTCGATCGGGTTCTGCGTCGCCATGACCAGGAACGGGCTGGGCAGCGGGAAGGTCTTGCCGCCGATCGACACCTTGCGCTCGGCCATCACCTCGAGCAGGGCCGACTGCACCTTGGCAGGCGCACGGTTGATCTCGTCGGCGAGCAGGAAGTTGACCATCACGGGGCCGACCTCGATGTCGAACTCCTCCTTGCCGACCCGGTAGATGCGGGTGCCGACGATGTCGGTGGGCACCAGGTCGGGGGTGAACTGGATGCGGGCGAACGTGCCGCCGACGACCTTGGCGAACGTCTCCACCGCCAGCGTCTTGGCCACGCCCGGCACGCCCTCGAGCAGCACGTGACCCTTGGCGAGCAGGCCAACCAGCATCCGCTCGACGAGCCGGTCCTGGCCGACGATGATGCGCTTGACCTCGAAGATCGCACGCTCCAGGGTGTGCACCTCACCCTGCAGGCCGCCAGCCTGTTGGCCGCCGTTGGGCGGGCCCTGCTGGGTTCCTGGCGTAAAGCCCTGAGTCGGACCCTGGCCCGGGAAACCTCCTGCGCCCTGCGGCGGCCCACTCGGTGACGTCATTCAGCTTCCTCCCACATGTTCAATTCCGACGGGCAGTTCAGACCGCTGGTCCTGCTCGATCCTGGTGGGCGCCAGAGCCGACTCGGCGGACGCTCCCCGTCAACTATTCCAGGCACTTCGGGATCCGTCGACGTGCCCTGCCCAGATACGGCCTCGATCAGGACTCGATGAAGCGAACCAGGTGCGGCGACATGCCTGCGGTACGCACCGGGCTGACGGTGACCTTCTCCGCGCTGCCGGAGGCCTCCAGCATCTTGCCGCCACCAAGGAACATCGCCACGTGCTGGCTGCCCCCTGGCCCGTAGAAGATCAGGTCGCCCCGCTTGGCCTGCGACGGCGCGATCGGTCTTCCGGCGTTGTACTGGTCACCAGAGTACTTCGGGATCTGGACGCCGACGCCCGCGAACATGTACCGGGTGAAGCCCGAGCAGTCGTAGCCGATCTTGCCCGCGTCGTAGTCCACGCCCGCGCTGGGACCGTTGAGCGCGCCGCCGCCCCAGGAGTACGGCACGCCCATCTGCGACCCCCCGCGCCGGATCACGTATTCGATGGCCTGCGGTCCGCGGACCCTGCCCCCGGGATTCGAGCCGGCGGAGGGCGACGGTGCGAGACCGATGCTCTGCAGGAACTGACTGCCAAGGCTCTGCGTGGTCTGCAGTGCGAGCTGACTCACCGAGAACGCCGCGTTCGCGGCGGCCACCGGGTCGCCGGGCGCGCCGGAGCTGACGATCTTCGGCAGCGTGGGGTCCCACGCTCCGGCGTCGGGGTCGGCCGCGGCGGTCGCCGCCGTACCGACCATCAGCGCGAGCGCGCACACCAGCGGTACGAACACCTTCGCGAAGCGAATGGACGACAGGGACCGAAAGAACAACAGGGGCAAGGCAATCACCATCAGTATTCGATGTAGCGGATCACGTACGGCGTCATGCCGCTGGTCCGCACGGGCGAGATCTTGACGGTCGATCCGGTGTAGGGCGCCTCGAGCATCTGCCCGTCACCGAGATAGAGCGCCACGTGCTGGCTACCGCCGGGGCCGTAGAAGATGACGTCGCCCCTGCGCATCTGGGAAGACGGGATCTTGCGGCCCATGTCGTACTGGGCACCGGAGTAGTGCGGCAGCTTGATGCCCACCCCGGCGAAGGCGTACAGGATCAGGCCGGAGCAGTCGAAACCGACTGTGCCCGCACCCGAGTCGATGCCGTTGCTCGGACCCACCGCGTTGCCGCCACCCCACGAGTACGGGACGCCCATCTGCGATCCTGCCCGCTTGATGACGTACTCGGCCGCGTCTCTGCCGTAGACGCGCGGTATCGCGCCGTTGGTGAAACCGCTTGGGGTGGGCAGAATCCCGAGCTTCTGCAGGAAGCCGCGGCCCATGTCGGCGGTGGCCTGTGCGGAGGTCGAGGCGATGCCGAGGATCGTGTTGATGATCGCGATCGGGTCACCGCCGACGAACGCACTGGGGATCGCGGGCAGCGTGGTATCCCACTCGCTGTTCGCGCCAGGATTGCCGGGGGCCGCTGCGGCGGGGACGCGATCCCAGTTGTCCGACGGGTTGCTCGCCGCGGCTACGGGCGCCGCGACGGGCGCGGCCTGCGGTGCGGCGTTGCCTGCCGGCACCGACCACTGCACCCGGGCCTGCTCGAGCTTGGCCTGCGCCGCCGATCGTTCCGCGGTGAGCCGGTCGAGTTCGGCCTGCTGGCCACCGAAGGTCTGCTGCGCCTGGGTGAGTGCCGTCACGGCCGAGTCCTGGCTGGCCTGTGCATCGACGACGGCCTGGTCGGCCTTCTGCTTGGCCAGCCGCGCGGCCGACTCCCGATTCGCCTGCTCGGTGCGGGCGCGTTGCAGGTTGGTGATGACCTGCTGGCTGCTCAGCGACAGCGTCTGACCGGTAGCTGCGGTGTCGATGATGTCGGCGGGATCGTTCGCGGTCACATAGGACGCCGACGGTCCGTTCACGTAGGTCGATGCCGCGAATCGGTCGAACTTCTGCTGCGCAGCGGCGATCGCGGCGTTGGCGTCGTCGAGGCCCGCCTGACTGGCGTCGACCCCTTGTTGGGTGGTCGCGGCGGCGTCACGCGCGGTCTGAACGTCGACGATCGCCTTGTTCACGCTTTCCTGCTGGGTCTGGATGGCAGCGCCGAGGTCCTGCAGCTTCTGGTTGGCGTTGGCCACGGCGGCGACGAGCGTCGCGATTCCCTCAGGACTGGGGGGTTCGGCGACGGCCGTGCCTACACCATGGGCGAACACCGACGCGGCCAGCACACCGAACGCGAGCGAAACCGCGCCGATTCGGCCGCACAGCCGCGACCCAGAGGCGCGAGTAAAGCGTCTCATTGGCTTCTGGTCTCCTCGGGCTCGACGCGAACGTGTCGGTACGTTCGTGGGTCCGTTCGTCACAGGAGTCACTTGGACCACAACTGCAACAGCAGGCACCTTTTGCACCGTACGTCACATCTAGCGCTAAAGAAACGTTAGTAACGAATTACAAGTTTGTAATTGGAACGAGCGTTACCGAATGGTGATGTTGGAATTCACCGAGTGCGTTTTGCGGTCACTCGGCAGGTGTGGCGGGCGCCTCCGCGACAGCCGACTTCCGGGCCCGAACCTGCAGCATGCGGGTGCCGACGGCGGCCACCGCGACGCCCACCACTAGGACGATCGTGAATGGCGTCCACGGGAAATGTGACGTCGTCAACTCACCGACGAAATTCTGCGATGACAGCACGGGATTGCCCGTCTTGGCGACGTCTTGGCCCGCCTCCAAAGTGACGCGGTCGAAGTGCCTGCTGTACGTCCCGGCGAAGAACGGGCTGATTGCGAGCACCGTCGATTCCGGATGAAGCTTGCCGACTTCGGTGGCGATGTCGCGCAGTGGAGTGTCGATCGGTGGGTTGGTGGGGATGACGACGATCTTCAAGTCGATGCCCTTGGCGTGCGCGTCGGCGACGACCTGCTTGAGCGCGGCGACGTCGGCGCCGGGAGCGCTCACCCCGTCGGCGGCGACGGCAGCGTTGACCGCGTTCATGTCCACGTCGGGCGGGATGTACTCCGGCAGGAACGGGATGACGAGCGGTCCGGTCACACGGGGCACGCTACTGGATCGCCTCTAGGCGGGAGTGGAGCGACTCGGCGTTCTCAACCGACTGGCAACCCGCGCGGATCAGGACAAGACTGAAAGCCGCCCTGGGGTGGTTTACAGGACAAGCGTACTGTTAGAATCATCAGCGCCGGCGACACAGCCCGTCACGGCGACAACTAAACCGGGAGTTGAAGTGAGCAGCAAGGATTCCGTGAATTCGTTCGGAGCCCGCGACACACTGCAGGTCGGGGACAAGAGCTACGAGATCTACCGCCTCGACGCGGTAGCCGGCAATGAGAAACTCCCCTACAGCCTCAAGGTGCTCGCCGAGAACCTGCTCCGCACCGAGGACGGCGCCAACATCACCAAGGAGCACATCGAGTCGATCGCGAACTGGGACCCGGAAGCGGACCCCAGCATCGAGATCCAGTTCACCCCCGCCCGCGTCGTGATGCAGGACTTCACCGGCGTGCCGTGCATCGTCGACCTGGCCACCATGCGCGAGGCCGTCGGTGACCTTGGCGGCGACATCGAGAAGGTGAACCCGCTCGCCCCCGCCGAACTGGTGATCGACCACTCCGTGATCGTCGACGTGTTCGGCAAGCGCGACGCCTTCGAGCGCAACGTCGACATCGAGTACTCCCGCAACGGTGAGCGCTACCAGTTCCTGCGCTGGGGACAGGGCGCGTTCGACGACTTCAAGGTGGTGCCGCCGGGCACCGGCATCGTGCACCAGGTCAACATCGAATACCTGGCCCGCACGATCATGGTCCGCGACGGTGTGGCATACCCCGACACCTGTGTCGGCACCGACTCGCACACCACGATGGTCAATGGCCTCGGCGTGCTGGGCTGGGGCGTCGGCGGCATCGAAGCCGAAGCTGCGATGCTGGGACAGCCGGTCTCTATGCTCATCCCCCGGGTCGTCGGCTTCAAGCTCTCCGGCGAGATCCAGCCCGGCGTGACCGCCACCGACGTGGTGCTCACCGCCACCGAGATGCTGCGGAAGCACGGCGTGGTCGGCAAGTTCGTCGAGTTCTACGGAGCGGGCGTCGCCGAGGTACCCCTGGCGAACCGCGCCACCCTGGGCAACATGAGCCCCGAATTCGGTTCCACCGCGGCCATCTTCCCGATCGACGACGTGACGATCGAGTACCTGCGACTCACCGGCCGCGATGAGGACCAGCTGGCGCTGGTCGAGGCTTACGCCAAGGCGCAGGGCATGTGGCACGACCCCGAACACGAACCGGTGTTCTCCGAGTACCTCGAGCTGAACCTGTCCGACGTGGTGCCCTCCATCGCCGGGCCCAAGCGCCCGCAGGACCGCATCCAGCTCAGCGACGCGAAGACCGCGTTCCGCAAGGACATCCACAATTACGTCGAAGAGAACATGCCCGTCGAGTGCACGAAGCTGGACGAGGCCGTCGACGAGAGCTTCCCGGCCAGCGACTCGGTGTCGCTGTCCTTCGCCGAAGACGATGCGGTCGATGTCATGTCGGCGGCCAACGGTGCCGAGGGCCGGCCGTCCAAGCCCATCAAGATCAAGACCGACGAGTACGGCGAATTCGTCCTCGACCACGGCGCGGTGGTGGTCGCGGCGATCACGTCCTGCACCAACACGTCCAACCCGTCGGTGATGCTGGGTGCGGCGCTGCTTGCCAAGAAGGCCGTCGACAGGGGCCTGACCTCCAAGCCGTGGGTGAAGACTTCCATGGCACCCGGCTCACAGGTGGTCAGCGACTACTACGACAAGGCCGGCGTCTGGCCGTACCTGGAGAAACTCGGCTTCTTCCTGGTCGGCTACGGCTGCACCACGTGCATCGGGAACACCGGCCCGCTGCCCGAGGAGATCTCCAAGGCCATCAACGACAACGATCTGTCGGTTACCGCGGTGTTGTCCGGCAACCGCAACTTCGAGGGCCGCATCTCCCCCGACGTCAAGATGAACTACCTGGCCTCCCCGCCGCTGGTGATCGCCTACGCGCTGGCAGGCACCATGGACTTCGACTTCGAGACCGAACCCCTTGGCCAGGACACCGACGGCACCGACGTGTTCCTCAAGGACATCTGGCCGACGGCGAAGGAGATCTCCGACATCATCGCCTCGTCGATCAACCAGGAGATGTTCTCCTCGAACTACGGAGACGTGTTCAAGGGCGACGAGCGCTGGCAGAATCTGCCGACGCCTGCGGGCAAGACGTTCGACTGGAATCCGAAGTCGACCTATGTCCGCAAGCCGCCGTACTTCGACGGCATGCCCGCCGAACCCCAGCCGGTCAACGACATCACCGGCGCCAGGGTGCTTGCCCTGCTTGGTGATTCGGTCACCACCGACCACATCTCCCCAGCGGGCAACATCAAGCCGGGCACCCCGGCCGCGCAGTACCTCGAGGAGAACAACGTCGACCGCAAGGACTACAACTCCTACGGATCGCGGCGCGGCAACCACGAGGTGATGATCCGGGGCACGTTCGCCAACATCCGGCTGCGCAACCAGCTGCTCGACGACGTCTCCGGCGGCTACACCCGCGACTTCACCGTGGCCGACGCGCCGCAGACCTTCATCTACGACGCGGCGCAGAACTACGCGGCAGCCGGCATCCCGCTGGTGGTGCTCGGCGGCAAGGAGTACGGGTCGGGATCATCGCGGGACTGGGCGGCCAAGGGCACGTCGCTGCTCGGGGTTCGCGCGGTGATCGTCGAGTCGTTCGAGCGCATTCACCGCTCCAACCTGATCGGCATGGGCGTCATCCCGCTGCAGTTCCCCGCGGGTGAATCGGCGGCGTCGCTGAAGCTGGACGGCACCGAGGTGTTCGACATCTCCGGCATCACCGCCCTCAATGAGGGCAAGACGCCGAAGACCGTGCACGTCACGGCCACCAAGAAGGACGGCTCGGCGGTCGAGTTCGACGCGGTGGTGCGCATCGACACCCCCGGCGAAGCCGACTACTACCGCAACGGCGGCATCCTGCAGTACGTGCTGCGCAACATGCTGAAGACCGGGTAGCGCAACCGGTCATGCCGAGGGTCACCGAGGATCATCTGGCTGCCCGCCGTCGCCAGATTCTCGACGGCGCACGCCGATGCTTCGCGGAGTACGGCTATGAGAAGGCGACCGTGCGGCGGCTCGAACACACCATCGGGATGTCGCGCGGCGCCATCTTTCACCACTTCAAGGACAAGGACACCCTGTTCTTCGAGCTGGCCCACGAGGACGACGAGCGGATGGCCGACGTGGCGTCGCGCGAAGGCC
>NZ_JAVRPS010000243.1:0-3023 GCF_032162105.1 Mycobacterium sp.
GTCGGCCGGGCCAGACGCGCCCCACCGATGGACACCGGCCGCAGCCGTCCGCGGGGCATCAGGATTGCGGTCACGACTCGGCTCCCTCGACGATCTCGGGCACCGCGGCGAGCAGGGTGCGGGTGTAGGGGTCGCGGGGTTCGGCGATCACCTGGTCCGCAGGACCTAGCTCGACGACGCGGCCGGCTTGCATGACGGCGATGCGATCACCCATCAGCCGGGCGACCGCCAGGTCGTGGGTGACGAACAGCACCGTCATCCCGATCCGCGCCCGCAGATCGCGGATGAGGGCCAACACGCTCTTGGCCAGCGAGGCGTCCAGGGCGCTGGTGGGTTCGTCGCACAGCAGCACCGCGGGCGGGATCATCGTGGCGCGGGCAAGCGCGACGCGCTGTCGCTGCCCGCCGGACAGCTCACCCGGGCGGGCCTTGGCGACTTCCGGCGGCAAGTCGACCGCAGCCAGTGCCGCAATCACGCGCTCGCTGACCTCGGCCCGTGACAGTTTGAGGCGATGCAATCGCTCGCCAAGGGTTTCGCCGACGCTCATCCACGGGGTGAGTGACGAGCCGGCGTCCTGGAACACCATCTGCGGCCCGCCGGTGCCGGCGAGCGTGACGGAGCCGGACGTCGGCTTCTCGAGTCCGGCGACGATCCGCAGCAGGGTCGACTTGCCGGAACCGCTTTCCCCGACGATCGCCAATGCCTCGCCCTGCGCGATGTCCAGGTCGACCCCGTCGACGGCGTTGATCTCCCGGGAGCGGCCGCGCCCCCAGCGAACGCCACGGCGTACGGTGAACGTGCAGCGCAGCTCGCTGATCGACACTGCAGGCTCGGAGTCGTCGGTGTCCCCGCTGAACCGCTCGTCGCGAGGCATCGTCAGGCTCAGCCGGGACGCGAGCAGCGAACGGGTGTAGTCGTGCTGCGGGTTACGCACCACCTCGGAGGCCGGGCCGATTTCGACCAGTTCGCCGTGGTGCAAAACGGCGAGCCGGTCGGCGATCTGGTCGGCCACGCCGAGGTCGTGGGTGATCAGCAGGACCGAGCAGCCGAACTCATCGCGCAACTCGCGCAGCAGGTCCAGCAGCTGCGCCTGCACGGTCACGTCGAGTGCGGTCGTCGGTTCGTCGGCGACGATCAGATCTGGACGGCCGCCAACCGCGATCGCCGCCATCACCCGCTGCCGCAGCCCACCGGAAAGCTCGTGCGGGTAGACCCGCAGGCGCAGCTGGGCGTCGCGCACCCCGACGGTTTCGAGCAGCCGGACGGATTCGGCGTCGCCGTGGGTGACCTCACCAATCTGCCTGCCGATCCGCATCGTCGGGTTCAGCGACGTCATCGGGTCCTGGAAGATCGCGCCGAGCACCTCGGCCCGCACCCGGCGCAGCTCGGACGGGCTCGCCCGGACCATGTCCACTCCGTCAACGGTGACTTGACCGTCGGCCTGCGGGTGTGAGGTGTCCGGGAGCAACCCGAGCAGGCTCAACGCGAGCACGCTCTTACCGGAACCGGATTCGCCAACAAGGCCGAGGATCTCACCGGGCCGGATCCGAAGTTCGATGTGCTCGAGGATCTGGCTCCGAATGCCGTTGCGCACCAACGACAGCGAGAAGTCAGTGAGTGCGGCTACCGGTTCGGTCACGACGTCACCTCCGCAACCGGCGGGAACAGCACGGGCGAATCCACGACGGCCTGGTGGATCTCGCGCGGCGTCGTCAGCCACACGCCGGCGCCGGTGGCGACGCGCTCGAGCGCTCTTCGGACGGCGCGCAAGCGGAACGGCACCCCGGTGATGAACGAGTGCAGCACGATGCTCATCACAAGCGGGCGTGGCGTCGCCGAGAGTTCGGCGAACTCGTCGACGATCATGTCGGCGAACTCGTGGGCGGACGCCTGCCTGCCGATCATCGTCGACGAGTCGTTTATCTCCGCGTTGTACGGAATCGAGAGCAGCGGACCGGATTCCGTGGTCAGCCAGACGGGCTGGTCGTCCAGTCGCAGGTCGAGCAGGTAGCGGTACCCGGTCTCGGCCAACAGGCTCAGGGTGGCCGGGGTGTGGCTGAGCCAGGGGCTGGACCATCCGCCCGGGGCTGCCCCCTCGTGCGCGCGGATGCGGTCGGCTACGTGTGTCAGGTAGGCACGCTCGGCGTCGGGGGTCATCTCCGACAACGAATCGGAGTTGGAGCGGCCGTGCCCGACGATCTCGGCACCGGCCCGCCGGGCCGCCTCCAGGACGGCCGGGGCCTCGTCGTACACGTCGGTATTCAGCAGTACGGTCGGCGGGATGCCAAGGCCGCAAAGCGCTTCGAAGATCCGGAAGGCGCCGACCCGGTTTCCGTAGTCGCGCCAGGCCGTGTTCACCAGGTCCGGGGCGGGGATGTCGGGCAGCACGTCCTCGGTGCGACCATCGCCGAACCGGTAGGACTCGACGCCGACGCACACGACGACGGCGAGCCGCGCACCGTTGGGCCAGGTGCCTGCCGGCCGGGCCGGCAGCGGGGTGTACGGGTATCCGGCAGGGTTCGTCACGAGGCCACCCAGCGGTTGAAGCCGACATCCGTTGCGGCCGAGCGGCGCACGATGTGCTGGTACGCGGGGAACAGTTGGTCGGCGCTGCTACGGGCAGCCCGGATCGCGGGCAGCTTCGCGGCGAACAGGTCCCGCGCCTCGTCGAGCAACGCCGACTCGTCCACGGTGGTGACGTGCCCGTGTTCGGCCACCACGCGGCCGGCCACCATGGTCAGCACGACGTCGCGGCCATCCTCGCAATGGACTAGCTGTTCCCTCAAATCGTTGAGTGGCGTGAACGCAATGGCGTGCATGTCGACCAGTGCCAGATCGGCAAGCATGCCGGGCGCGACCGCTCCGAGGTCGTCGGGCCGCCGGGTGGCGCGGGCACCGCCCCGCCAGAGCGCTTCGAGAATCTCAGCCGCAGTGGGCCATTCGTCGCTATCCAGCCCCGAAACGTTGTGGATGAGGCCCGCGGTCTTGGCGACCGTCCAGACATTGATGGTGTCGTCGCAGAT
>NZ_JAVRPS010000244.1:0-2722 GCF_032162105.1 Mycobacterium sp.
GCAAGTTCGACTTCGTGTTCTTCGCCGACCAGCTGGCCGCACCAATACGCTTCGGCGACGACATCACCGAGCCGCTGCGCCGCGGAACCCAGGCGACGGCGACACTCGACCCCTCCATCGTGGGGGCAAGCATCGGCGCGGTGACGTCCAAACTGGGCATCGCAATCACCAAGTCCGCCACGTATTTTCACCCATACGAGCTTGCCCGCATCTTCGCCAGCCTCGATCACATCACCAGAGGTCGCGTGGCGTGGAACATCGTCACGTCGCTGACCCAGAGCGAGGCGCAGAACTTCGGTCACGACGAGCACCTTGAGCACGAGTTCCGCTATGAGCGGGCCGACGAGTTCGTCCGCACCGCGTTGGAACTGTGGTCCAGCTGGGATCCCGACGCGCTAGTGCTCGACAAGGCCAACTGCGTATTCGCCGATCCGTCGCGGATCCGTCCCGTCGACCACGACGGGCAGTACTTCCGCACGCGAGGACCATTGAACGTGCCGCACTCGCCGCAGGGTCGACCGGTGCTGATCCAGGCCGGCTCGTCGAGCACCGGTAGGGACTTCGCGGCGCGGTGGGCAGAGGCGATCTTCGAGATCGACCCGACGCCGGAGGGGCGTCGCGCCTACTACGACGACATCAAGTCACGGGCAGTCAATTTCGGCCGCGACCCCGACCAGGTGCTGATCTTCCCTGCCTTCATCCCGTTCATCGGCGAGACCGAGTCGATCGCCCGAGAGAAGCAGGCGTTCCACAACGAGCTGGCCGACCCCATATCCGGCCTGATCACGTTGAGCGTGCACACCGACCACGATTTCTCGCAATACGACCTCGACGCCCCGGTCGAGGACGTCAAGGTGACCGGCACCCAAGGCCTGTTCGACACCGCTCGCCGCGTCGCCGACCGGGACAATCTCACGCTGCGCGATGTCGGCAAGTGGTACGCGCAGGGTGTCTTGTTGCCGCAGTTCGTCGGGACGGCCACGCAGGTCGCCGACCAGATCGAGGAATCGTTCACCGCAGGCGAGGCTGACGGGTTCATGGTGTCAGCGGCCCAAACACCGGGCACCTTCAACGATTTCGTCGACTCGGTGGTCCCGGAGCTGCAGCGGCGCGGACTGTTCCGCACCGAGTACACCGGCGACACCTTGCGCGACCACTTGGGGTTGCCGCCCGCGACGTTCGAGGCGCCGCAGCGGCCGAAGGTGTCAGTCGCCAGCTAGACCGCCGCCTTCTTGCGATTTGGGCGCGTTTTCGCTCGCCCCCACGGGCTGTTTCAGAATCGCGTGTCGTGATGATCGTCTGACCTGCTGCTCGTGGAGAATGTGTTGATGGCCAAGGGTTATCGACCGGTGGTGCGTGATCAGCAGTTCTTGGTTCCGCCGGACATGCGGGAGTGGCTGCCGGCGGATCACTCGGTGTGGGCGTTGATCGCGATCGTGGAGGGGCTGGATACCTCGGCGTTTCACCAGCGCCGACGTACTGGTGGGGTGGGTCGGGCGGGGTATGACCCGGACATGTTGGTGACGTTGTTGATTTGGGCGTGGTCGCAGGGGGTGCGGTCCTCGCGTCGGATCGAGCGGGCGTGCGCCGATGTGGTGTCCTATCGGGTGATCTGCGCTGGTGACGGGCCCGATCACGTCACGATCGCACGGTTCCGCGCGGAGAATCACGCCGCGTGTGAGCAGTTGTTCGGCCAGGTGTTGATGTTGGCCGCCCGGTTGGGGTTGGGCCGATTGGAGACCGTGGCGCTCGATGGGGTGAAGATCGCGTCGAATGCGTCGCTGAGCGCCAACCGCACCACCTCGGGGTTGGCGAAGGCCGCCGAGGCCGAAGCGGCGCGGATCGCCGCGGCCGCGGTGGCCGCGCACGAGGCCACCGACGCCGCCGAGGACGAGATGTTCGGCGAGGACAATCCGGGGTCAGTGCCGGCGGAGTTGGCCGATCCGGCGGTGCTGGCGGCGCGTATCGATGAGGAGATGGCGCGTCTGGACGGCGAAACGACCGCCGCTCCCGATGAACCCGTCGATTGCCCACCGCCGGCGCAATCACCGCGATCCGTGCAACCCGATCCGGTGGCTCGTGATCGGTCGGGGCGTATCGCCCAAGCCCAGGGGCGCATCGCCGCCGAGATCGATGCCGAGCGTGCCGAGCGGGACGCTTTGGTGGGTAAGTATCTGGCGCGTATCGCCGCCGGAGAGAAGATGACCGGCCCGACCCCGGTCGAGGCGAAGGTGGCGTTGGCCGAGCGTCAGCTGGCCACCGCGATCGCCGCATCGCAGGCCAAACACGCCCGCTGGGCCGCGCTCGATGCCGGACCGGCTGCCCAGCGGCGCAGCCCGGGGCGCCGACCGGTACCCGTCGAGCAGAACGCCCGGGTGTGCCAGGCGCAGGCCAAGCTGGAGAAGGCGCGCGCGGCCGCCGACGCCGCTGGGGTCAAAGCCGAGGCCGCCGAACGTAGGGCAAATATCACCGATCCACAATCACGAATCCAGCCGCTGCGCGGTGGCGGCTGGCTGCAGGGCTACAACTGTCAGGCAGTCACCGCCGCCGACGGGCTGATCCTGGCCACCGACGTGGGGACCAGCCCAGTCGACCATCAGTACTTCCGCGACATGGTCGACAAGACGGTCAGCGCAGCAGACGTGATCGCCCGCCACCGACCACCGCAGCCCTGCGATGAGGCCGAGGCAGCCTCGATCGGGATCCTGCTCGCCGACGCCGG
>NZ_JAVRPS010000245.1:0-2829 GCF_032162105.1 Mycobacterium sp.
TCAACTTGCCGATCACGTCTCCGACGATTTGTTGAGCAGTGTCGCTGTGCTCGGCCATCGCCTCGATCGAGGTGAACCGGGGATCTTCGGCGACATCGTGCAGTCCCATCAGTCGGCAGAACTCCGGCCAGTATCGCGTCGGCTGCAGCATCGACAACTGGACGAACCTGCCGTCGGCCGTCCGATAGGCGCCGGTGAGCGGGTTGCCCGGAGCCTGGGTTCGGCGTTCCACCTTGGGCAGCGGGCCGCCCATCAGCATCGCCATGTTCACGTTGAATTGGGTTGCCCAAGCACCGACCGCCAAGAGCGAGACGTCCAGCACCGAGGGTTCCCCCGTGGCCTGTCTGCCGTAGAGTGCCGCCGCCACACCTCCGGCGATACTGATCCCGCCGATGTTGTCTCCGTAAGCCCCGGCGGGCATGAACGGGCTGCGTTCGGCATCGGGTGATGTGAGGCCGTCCGCGCTGCCACCGCGGGCCCAGAAAGCCGTAGCGTCGTAGGCCCCGGCATCGCGGTCAGGCCCTTCTGCGCCGAAGCCATTGCCCATGACGTAGATGATGTCGGGGTTGACGCGGCGGACGTCGTCGACGTCGATGGACAGCTTCTTCCGCGACGACGGCAGGTAGTTCGTCAGGAACACGTCGCTGCGTCGGATCAGTTCGTCGAGTAGGGGACGGGCCTCGGAATTGTCCAGTGCCAGCCCGACACTGCGCTTTCCGCGGTTGGGCCCCTCCATGATCGGCGCGAACGAGGATCCGGGTACCGTCGCCGCGGCGCCCAACACCTTGACCAGCCCGCGCTGGGCATCGCCGGTGACAGGATGCTCGATCTTGACCACGTCGGCGCCCCAGTCGGCGAGCACCGCGCCTGCCGACGGAACGAAGGTGAATTGTGCGACCTCGAGAACACGAACTCCGTTGAGCGGCTTACGCATCAGATGTCCTTCAAGTGAGGTGGGCGCGGTGCCCACTCAGTGCATGATGTCTCGGACCTGCGTCTTCTCGTAGCCTTTGAGTAGCGCTGCGCCGGCGTTCTCCATGTGTCGTCGCCAATGCGCCTCGGCCTCAGCGCCCTCGCGAGCGGCCACCAGATCAGCGAGTCGGGTATACGACCGCATCAGCTTGGTGTACTGAGCCTTGGGCACGACGTTCTGGACGCTGAGAAATGCTGCGGTCATATGCTTTTCGAAGATCTCGTGCAGCATGCCCGCGATCACGGTCAGCGTCGCGTTGCCCGACAGCTCCACCAGTCGACGGTGCAGTCCGGTCGAGGCTGCGGCCAATCTGCCCGTCTCCCATGCGGTGGGGATCTCATCGATGAGGTCGCGTAGCTCGCGATGCGCCGCTACGGTGCCATCTTCAGCGAGCAGTCGCGCTGCATACGGTTCGATACCCATCCGTGCGGTCATCACGTCGGCAAGTGTCGTTCCCGCCAGGGCGAGCAGGAAGCCTGCCGGTCGTGCGACGATTTCGGGACCCGGGACGCGAACTCGGGCACCGGTACGTGAGCCGCGCCGCACCTCTACGAGGCGATCGGACTCCAAGACGCGCACCGCTTCTCGCAGCGATGGACGGCTGACCTGGAAGTGATTCATGAGTTCGGCTTCGTAGGGCAAGAAGTCGCCGTCTTTGAGCTGTCCCTCGACGATCATCCTCCGTAACGTGTCCGCCACGATTTCGGCCGTCTTGGGCGACCGAACCGCACCGTTGTTCTCTGACACGGTCATCGGCGCGAGTGGTTCCCGCTTGGGCATCGCGACCTCCTGAAACTCGACATGTACTACTCAGTACACCATGTAAGGCACGGATCTGGGGCACCGCCGCGTACTTCAGTGCAGCTGCGACAAAACGCGCGTCGCGGCTGAACCATAGCCAGCGCGTCGTCGGCGTCCGACCAGGAAACTCGGCGGTGATGCAAACGCCATGTCGGGCAGTCGTTTGCGGGTCGCAAGCATTTCGCGCGCCTGTGCGTCGTCGCCGCAGACCGCGATCGACCACAGCATATCGTCGGTGACGTGGTCGGCGATCGTTTCTGGTTGGCCGCTGCGGAAGGCCAGACGGATCCGGGCGACCTCGTCGGTCCATCCGTGCAGTTCGACGAGTGAGTCGTAGGTCTTCACGGTGAAGTAGAAGGCGATCTGAAGGCGTGCGTCCCGGACCGCCCGGGCCGGGTCGTCGTTGTCGACCGCGGTGATCAGCCAACCCCAGCGTCGTAGCTCGGCGGGGTCGCGTCCGCGTGATTCGGCGCCGCGGGCCAGTTCTGGCTCGACAAGTTCAGTCCACCACCGATCGGTGAACAGGCCGTGCCCCAGCACGCCATCGGCGGTGCGGCCCACCGTGCGCAACATGATCTTGTTGAAGGCTCCAATCAGGATGGGCACGTCCAACCTGCCGAGCACGGGCGCACGGATGTCTGCGTCGACCGTGTAGAACTGGCCCTCGTATCGAACACGTTCGCCGTTCTCAGCGTGGAGGAACGCCCTGATCACCTCGATCAGCTCGGCCATCCGGGGGGCGGGGTGGGCGGCGTCGACACCGAACCAGTCCTTGTTCATCCGCGAGGTCCCCGACCCAAGTCCCAGAAAGACCCGGCCCGGCGCGAGTGTGGAGAGATGTCGGACCGCAGCGGCGTGCACGAACGGGGATCGGGCGAACGCATATGCGATCCCGGGGCCGATCTTGGCCTGCGAGGTACCGAGGGCCATCTCAGTCGCTGTTATGTAGGCGTTCAGGTCGGCGAACTCACCGGCGCAAAACGCCCGCGCCCCGGCAGTCTCAGCCTGCGTCGCCAGCGCGGGTCCCGGCCATGGCAGACCCCAGTCCATGTGCT
>NZ_JAVRPS010000246.1:0-3298 GCF_032162105.1 Mycobacterium sp.
CGACTCACCGAGTTCATGACGGAGTTCGTGTTCCCGGCCGAGGCCTCCTACGACGCATACCGCCACGAGAAGGGGCCCGACGACCACACCGTTCCGCCGGTCGTCGAGGAGTTGAAGCTCAAGGCCAAGGAACGGGGGCTGTGGAATCTCTTCCTGCCGTCCGAGTCGGGGCTGACCAACCTGGAGTACGCGCCGCTGGCCGAGCTGACGGGCTGGAGCATGGAGCTGGCCCCGGAGGCGACCAACTGCGCGGCGCCCGACACCGGCAACATGGAGACCTTGCACCTGTTCGCCAATGACGAGCAGAGCAAGCAGTGGCTCGAGCCATTGCTGAACGGCGAGATCCGCAGCGCATTCGCGATGACCGAGCCCGCCGTGGCCTCCAGCGACGCCCGCAACATCCAGACCACCATGCTGCGCGACGGTGGCGACTACGTCATCAACGGCCGCAAGTGGTGGATCTCGGGTGCGGCCGACCCGCGCTGCAAGATCCTCATCGTGATGGGGCGCACCAACCCCGATGGCGCAAGCCACCAGCAGCAGTCGATGATCCTGGTGCCCGTCGACACCCCCGGGGTATCGATCGAGCGCTCGCTTCCGGTGTTCGGCTGGCAGGACCAGCACGGCCACTGCGAGGTGTCATTCGACAACGTGCGAGTCCCGGTGGGGAACCTGCTCGACGAGGAGGGCAGCGGCTTCGCCATCGCGCAGGCGCGGCTCGGACCTGGCCGCATCCACCACTGCATGCGCGCGATCGGCGTGGCCGAGCGGGCGTTGGCGTTGATGGTCGACCGGGTGAACAAGCGCATCGCGTTCGGCAAGCCGTTGGCTGAGCAGGGCGTGGTGCAGCAGCAGGTTGCCCAGTCCCGCAACGAGATCGACCAGGCCAGGTTGCTCTGCCACAAGGCGGCCTGGGTGATCGACGAGAAGGGCAACAAGGAAGCCCGCAACGAGGTCGCGATGATCAAGGCGGTCGCACCTCAGATGGCGTGCAACGTCATCGACCGCGCAATCCAGGTGCACGGCGCGGCCGGCATCAGTGACGACACCGTGCTGGCCCGGCTTTACGGCTGGCACCGCGCCATGCGGCTGTTCGACGGCCCCGACGAGGTGCACATGCGCAGCATCGCCCGCGCCGAACTCGGCCGTGAGAAGACCGCGTTCGCCGCGGCGGTGACCCCGTAGTGGCGGGCGGCGATCTGTCGGGGGCATGGAACTTTCGTGACGTCGCGGAGCAGACAGGGATCCGGCCGGGACGGTTCTACCGGTCCAGCGAGCTGAGCCGGCTCGACGACGACGGCCGCGAGGCCATGCGGCGGCTCGGCATCACCGACGTCGCGGACCTGCGGTCGCTGCGAGAGGTGGAGCGGCGCGGATCGGGTCTGGTGCCCGACGGCGTCGAGGTCCACCTGCTGCCGTTCCACGAGCTGTCCAACCAGAGCCCCAAGGGCGCGGAGGCGCCGCACGAGTACGCCTTCGAGCGGATGATGACTGAGAAGCCCGACGACGAGGACGCCACCATCGCGGCTGGGCGCTTCATGACCGAGGAGTACCGCCGCTTCCCGACGTTGGCCGGTGCGCATCTCGCTGTGCGCCAGGTCATTTCAATGCTGGCCGATGAGCGGCCCGTCATCACCCACTGCTTTGCGGGCAAGGACAGGACCGGGTTCACCGTCGCGGTGGTGCTCGAGGCCGCCGGCGTTCCCCGCGACGCGATCCTGGCCGACTTCCTGCGGAGCAACGAGGCGGTGCCGCAACTCCGGGACCGCATCCTCGAGTCGATCCGCAATCGAGCCGGTGAGAACACCACCGACGAGATCATCACGTTCGCCGAGGCGCGGCTCACCGAAGAGGTGCTAGGCGTGCGCGAGGACTACTTGTCCGCGTCGCGGCAGACCATCGACGAGAAGTACGGATCGCTGCCGAATTACCTTGATGCGCTTGGTATGACGGACGACCAGGTGTCTCGGCTGCGCACTTCCTTGCTGTCCTGACGCTGGGCCGCCGCGTCTAGACCCATGTGGGCAAGTGCCCACCTACGAGCGACATTCACCGCGGCCGCTGCTACCGCGCGCCAGCCCCACCGGTGGCATGTGGATGTTTGCCCACCTTCGAGCGACAATCCGGCAGGTGTGTCGGAGCGCGGTGTCATTGTCTCGGCATGTCTGCCCCACGAACTCTGCGCGGAGTCGAACTCCGTTACGCACTCACGATGTATCTCGCCCAACACGGTCCACAGACGGTGGCCCAACTGATCGACGCGTTGACCTATCAGGGATTCCAATTCAGCGGGCGGCCCTCGAAGGCCGTCTCCGATGCGCTCCGTTGGGAGATCGGGCACGGCAGAGTCCGCAGACGGGGGTGGGGCCGCTACGGCCCCGGTCCGATCCCTCGCTCTACCGCGCACCGGATACACCAACGGGTGCTGACCATGCGCGAGGAGGCGCAGGGTCGCCAGTTCGATCTGAGCGGGTGGGACGGTCCGTACTGGTCCAGCGAGTGACGCGGGAATGTCGCTCGTAGCTGGGCACTTCACATAGTGGTTCTGCGCCGCGTCAGTCGCCGGCCACCTCGATGTCGGACATCAGCACACGCACCCCACCGGTGGACAGCCGGCCCAAAGCCTCGAAGAACGCACCGGCCTCAGGCGTAGTAACCGCCAGGCAGGCGGCGTCGTACTCGGGGTAGTAGAGGTCGATCATCCGATACGCAGGGGTCGGCGAACCGTCCTCCTTCGGCCACACCTTCGACGTCTCGAAGCGAATGTGGCCAGGAATCCTTCGCGCCGCCTCCAATTGTTCAGCCTCGTAGGCCGCTTCGAAGGCCCCCGGATCGGTGGGGTTGTCGTAGATGACCGTGATCTTCGTTTCAGACAAGGCAGATCCTCCGCTTCATTGGTTGGCTGTCATGATGATGGACCGTTCCTCAAGACTGAGCAGGAGTGAGTCTTGCTCGGTTGCGGCCCGAACGGTGTTGGCCGCGGGTGGCGGGGGTTCCCCGGTGGACCGGTACGCCTCGTGGTGGGCGTGTCGGTGGGCCGGGACTGCCGTGCTTACCCACGTGGCCGGGTGGGTGATCGGGCCTGGCCGGTGGTGTGCCCGTAGCGGTCCGCTGTCCGTTGCGGGGTCCTGCCGGCCGTCGCCTGATCGCCATGCCGAGGCCACGTCTGCCGATCGCGGCCGCCGCGGCGTGATGCCGGGTGACCGGTTCGGAAGTCTGCTGCTGTAGGGGTGTCGCCCAGTGCTGGGCACCCCACTTACTGGTGTAGGCCGGATCCACCCCGATCACCGCGATCCCC
>NZ_JAVRPS010000247.1:0-4323 GCF_032162105.1 Mycobacterium sp.
CCGGCACCGCAGCCGGCGCCGTGCGCGCCGTGCTGGCGTGGGACGCACTGCGCATCACCAGCCCGGGCCGGTTGCGCCCATGCGCCAACACCGAGTGCCAGCTGTTCCTGATCGACCGCAGCAAGCCCAACACCGCGCGCTGGTGCTCGATGGCCATCTGCGGCAACCGGATGAAGGCACGCAGGCACTATCAGCGCGGCCGTTCGACCAGCTGAATCGGCGCCAAATCGGACCGTGCGCAATCCATTCGGACGGCAGCCCGCCTTCATCTAACCGCCAACCAGATGTTGACAGGTTAACCGTGATCCGCTGACTCGGACACGTCACTAACCGTATAACACACGTTTGGGAGTTATCTGTGGATGCGCTGAAAGATAAGACCGTCTTGGCACTGGGGCGCGGCAGTGGAATCGCCCGCGCCGACGACCCGACCAACCTCAACCGCCGATCAGGTGTCGCAGTTCGACGCAGACATCGACACCTATGCGCGCGTCTGATTCGGCCACGGGCGGCGCGGTCGCTGATTGCGTGAAGGCATAATCTGCGTTTTCACGCGGGCGAAACATTCTGCATGCACTCTGTGCGCATGAGCAGCAGTATCGATTGCCCAGCCGTTGCTGAGAACGACGCCAATCAGGCTCTGGTTGCGGCATTTTGGCGTTACGAGTCAGCGCTGATGTCCAATGATGTAGCGGCACTCGATGATTTGTTCCTGAATTCCGAGGAGACCATACGTGCCGACCACGTCGCGGTGCTGCTAGGACACGACGCCATCGCGCGATTTCGTGCCGCCCGCACCGCCGGGGCACCGGCCCGAACCATCACTGCCGTCCACGTTCGCGAACTCTCGGACGACACCTCTCTGATCCTCGCCGAGACCTGCCGCCCCAACGGCGCCTGCGGCCTGCAGACGCAGGTCTGGACCAACACCGAAGAAGGGTGGAAGGTCGCCTACGCGCACGTGAGTGCGGGCGCACCACGCGACGCGACGATCTGGCGGAAAGTCGGCGCACCGCTGGTCACCGCAACGGCTCAGGGCACGCTCACGGGGATGTCGGTCGCCGTCAAGGACCTGTTCGCCATCGCAGGAGAGTCGATCGGCGGTGGCGCGCCCCGGTATCTCGAGCAGGCGCCGATCGAGACGGCCAACGCGCATGCAGTCGCGGCCCTAATCGGTCAGGGCGCGACCGTCATCGGCCTCGCACACACCGACGAACTCGCCTACAGCCTCGGCGGAACCAATCCGCACTACGGCACACCACCCAACCCGGCCGCACGCGAGCGGATCCCCGGAGGTTCGACCAGCGGTCCGTCGGTGGCCGTCTCGTCTGGTGAAGTGGACCTGGGGCTAGGCACCGACACTGCAGGCTCGATCCGGGTTCCAGCCTCTTACCAGGGTATTTATGGACTTCGCCCCACCCAAGGTGTCATCGACTGCGCCGGCCTCCTGCCGTTGGCGCGGTCGTTCGACACCGTCGGCCTCCTGGCCCGCGACATCGACACGCTCACCCGCGCCGCCGACGTCCTGCTGCCAAACCAACCGATCGACGACATCGAGACGCTGATCGTCGACCCAATGCTCCTCGGCTTCGCCGAACCCGCAGTTGCGCAATCGTTCTGGTCCGCCGTCGAAGCCCTCCGCGGCCACCTCGCAGTGGAGTACCGCGATGTGACCTGCGGTCGGATCGAGGAGTGGTTCAACGCCTTCCGTACGCTGCAGGCATACGAAGCCTGGCAGGTCCACGGCGAGTTCCTCACCCGCTATCCCGACGCTCTCGGGGCGGACGTCGCCGGCCGCTTCACCGCGGCGTCCAAAGTGACCGCGCACGACGCCGAGGCAGCAAGGGCCGCCCTCGTCGCCGCGCGGGAAGCGATCGACTCCGCACTGCCGCCCACGACGGGGCTGCTCCTGCCGAGCACCTCCGGCCCCGCGCCGCTGCGTTCGGCCGGATCGGCAGAGCGCGCCCGCACCGCCACCTTGCACCTCACGTGCCTGGCGAGTTTGTCCGGACGGCCGGCGATCTCAGCACCACTCTTGCATGCGGAGGGTGCTCCCGTGGGGTTGTGCGCCGTTGGGTCACCGGTAGGCGATCGATCATTGTTGCGATTTGCCTTGGACCACTTCACTTCTCGCTGAGAGCACGGCCCCAGGCACGTGACGCCACACCTTGCATGTTACGAGCAGATTGCTCGACGTCAAGAACCTGTTGCGAAGCGCTTCTCGGCTTGCACCGTGACGTAAGCGCTCATACGGTCGGTTCGTCCGATTGTCGGACCAAGATACCGATGGAGTTTCAGTGCGGGATGCACCGCTAGCGGGATTCGTCCGCCGTTCCACCGCGGTAGGCGTCGAGATCGTCGCCCACTTCGAGCGACTCATCTCGACGGGCGAACTCGCCCCTGGCACCCGTCTGCCAAACGAGCGGGAACTTGCTGCCTCGTTCAACGTATCTCGCACTTCGCTTCGCGACGCGATGCACGAACTACAAGTCAAGAACATGGTGGTCCGCCGCCCGGGGCGCGGCACCGTCGTGACCGAACCACCGGCAAGGGCCAACGATCTGTACGAGCGCATTTCGGAAGCCGAACGAACCCTGCGCGACGTTGCCGAGTTGCGTGAAACGATCGAGCCACGATTCGCCGAGCTCGCAGGCCGACGGATCACCGATTCGACGCTGATGGCGCTCGAGTCGATCCTCGAACGTACTAAACAGCCTCTGTCCCAGGAGGAATCGATCGAGCACGATATCGCGTTTCACGTGCTCATCGCGCAGGCATCCCAGAACCACCTGCTCGTGGCACTCGGGGCGCTGGCCAACGAGTGGACGGCTTCGACCCGTGCACTCTCACACGCCGATGTACCAGCTCGCAGCTTGTCCCACGACGGACATCACCGCGTGTACCTGTGCTTGCGCGACCGGGATCCGGAAGCCGCGAGACTAGCCATGTCGCAACACCTTTCCGAGGTCGCAGACCTCACCCGCTCCCGCCACCCGTCGTTCTGATCAATGACGATCATGCTGTCACGTCTCCACTTCCTCTGACCCGAAGGTTTCGCCATGTTTGCAGCACGTCCACGTCGGCGCCTCCGGCGCCTGGCGGTTGCTCTCGTCGCCTCCGCTGTGACGCTTGCCCCGGTAGCTTGCAGCGACGACGCGCCGCCCTCAGCAGGCTCGACCAAGATAACCGTGGTCCTCCCCTGGTACGCCGACCCGGAAGGAGGCGGGTACTTCGCAGCCCAAGCCGACAACCTGTACAAGGACAAGGGACTCGACGTCACGCTGCAACCGGGTGGCCCGCAGGTATCGGCGACTCAGCTGGTCGCATCAGGCCGGGCACAGATCGGCCACACCGACGCGGCAGGCATCGTGCAGGCTCAGCAGCAGGGTATCCCAATCATCGCGATAGCCGCGCTCTACCAAGATAATCCGGTAGGCATCCTGTCTCACAAGGACCAGAACATCACCTCCTTCGACACCATGGCGGGCCGCACCTTGGTGAGCCAAGCAGGCGCGCTGTACCCGGTCTGGTTGGACAAGGAGCTGGGTGTGTCGATGAAGACCATGCAGTACCAGGGATCCATTGCCTCCTTCCTCAAGAATCCGTCGCTGTTGCAACAGGGCTGGCCGACCAACGAAGTCCTGCAGGCCGAGGAAGCCAACGTGCCCGTGAACTTCGTGCCGTACTCGAAGTCGGGATTCAACCCATACAACGACGTGGTCTTTACCTCGAAGAGCTACTTCGACTCCCACAAGGACGAACTCAGGACATTCCTGGAGACCAGCATCACCGGCTGGCACGACTACATGTCCGACGTCAAGGTGGCTACGGCCGCCAACGAGGCGATCCTCAAGGCCAACACCGAGCAGTCCAGCAAGTCGGTGTGGTACGCGTGGGACAAGCAGCGCGAGTTCATCGTCGCCGGTGATGGCGCCAAACAGCTCGGTGCGATGACCGAGGCGCGCTGGAGCACGTTGGTCGACCAGCTGGCGAAGCTGGGACAGGTCACCACGAAACCGCAGTCGTCCGATCTGTACGACGCCAGCTTGCTCCCGACGATCTCCGCCCCCGCCGAGCTGCCGGCACCGCCCGCCGGGCCGTAGGCCGCACACGGAGTGATCGAGACCATGGGAAGCAGGCAATGAGAACGGTATTCAGCGGTGGCGGGGTCATCGTCGACGCAGACAGCGAGCTAGCGTCCGGCTTCGTCGTCGTCGACGACGGTGTGATCACCGGCGTCGGCGAGGGCGACGCCCCCATTGAATACCGGCAAGCCGCCGACCGCGTCGTCGACACCACGGGGCTGGCGGTGATGCCTGGCTT
>NZ_JAVRPS010000248.1:0-2537 GCF_032162105.1 Mycobacterium sp.
CCGCGACCACCCTGGCTCCTGCGGCGACGGCGACCTGCACCGCGCTGAGCCCCACACCGCCAACCCCGACCACCGTCACCCACTCGCCGCGCCTGATGCCTGCCCGAGCATGCAGCGCACGGTAGGCGGTGGCGAACCGACAGCCCAGTCCCGCCGCCGCGGCATCGGAGATGACGTCGGTCACCGCGACCAAGTTGGCATCGGCAGCGTGCAGGACGACGTACTCGGCGAAGGAGCCCCAGTGCGTGAAACCGGGCTGGGTCTGGTCGGGACACACCTGTGCCTGACCGTCCTCGCACCACTGGCACCGACCGCAGCCGCACACGAAGGGTGTGGTCACCCGGTCGCCGACCTTCCACCGTCGCACTTCGGCGCCCACCGCGACGATCACGCCGACCAGCTCGTGACCGGGGACGTGCGGAAGGGCTACCCCGTCGTCATGGCCTGCCCATGCATGCCAGTCACTGCGACACAGACCGGTGGCGTGCACCTCGACGACCACGCCCCCGGCCGACGGCGCCGGATCGGCCACCGTGCCGACGTCCACCGGACCACCGAACTCCTCGAAGACAGCCGCGCGCATGCAGCCATCGTCCCGCGAAGCGCTACGCCGGGTCGAGGTGAGCAGAAGCCATGGCCAAGGACGAGACGCGCCGCGAGCTGTTCGAGCCGCGCCCGCTGTGACGGGGTCAGACCGGACCGGTCGGTTCCCATTCGAACGGCATGCCAAACGGTTGCGTCGACGATGGCGAGCCGGTTGCGCGACCGGTTCGGGCGGTGACCCTCGGACTCGCCAGACCGCGTCGTTAGGCTGTGCCGCATGGCAGCAGAAATCGTGCCGGTGCGGCTCGGCCTGACCAAGGGCGATCTCTACACCTTGTGGGCACCGTCGTGGCGTGACGCCGACGACGAGTGGCAGGCGTTTCTCGGCAAGGACGAGGACCTCTACGCGTTCGAATCGGTCGCCGACCTGGTCGCGTTCATCCGGGCGGACAAGGACAACGACCTGGTCGACCATCCCGAGTGGACGGCCCTCGTCGAGGCATCGGCACACCGGTGCGACCCGGCGGACGAGCGGCAGTACGACCTCGTCGGCGTGCCCGAGCTGGTTGCCGAGAAGGCGACCGAGGACTCCGTCCAGTCGCTGCTGGGCGCCCTGAGCATCGTTCAGGCGATCGGATCGGTGTGCGACATCACCGCGGTGTCGAAGTTCTTCAACGGCCATCCGGTGCTCGGTTCGGTGGGCGGCGGCATCGACGCGTTCGAAGGCCGCCCCGGCCGCAAACGCTGGACCGAGATCGAGGCGGTCATCGGCCGCAGCTGGGACGGCGTCATCGACGCCATCGACTCGATCATCACCGTTCCCGACGTCGACGACGCCGCCTCGGAGAAGGCCGCCGAGGAACTGGCCGAGCCCGCGCCCGAGCCGGAGACCGACGACGAGGCCGACGACGAGGCCGGAGATGACGGCGACGACGTCGTGATCGAGGGTGAGGTCGACACCGTCGAGGAGGTCGAAGCGCTCGCCGCCGAGGCCCAGGACCAGGTGCTCGGCAGCCACACGGACTTCTGGGGCCAGGTCGGCATCGATCCGGTCCGGATCATGACCAGCGGCGGGACGTTCTACACGCTGCGGTGCTACCTCGAGGATCAGCCGATCTTCCTGGGTCGCAACGGCCGGATCAGCGTCTTCGGCTCCGAGCGGTCCCTGGCGCGGTACCTGGCCGACGAGCACGAGAGCGACCTGTCGGATCTGGCGACCTTCGACGACATCCGCACGGCGGCCACCGACGGGTCGCTGCGAATCAAGGTCACCGAAGACAACGTGTACGTGTTGAGCGAACTGTCCGAGGACATCACCGACGGGCCCGAAGCGGTCGATGGCCAGCAGCTCGAATTGGTCGTCGAACTGTTCAGGGACGTCAGCGATTACGCGGAGGACACCACCGTCGACGAGGCGCTGGACGTCGACCAGCCGCTCGGCAGGTTCGTCGCGCACGTGCTCGATCCGGGCTCGGTCACCAAGCCGCCCCCGCCCTACGCCAAGGCCGCCGCACAGTTCGATGCACTGGCAACCTTCGTGGAGTCGCGGCTGCGCACCGAGTAGGGCGATGAGTTCTGCCGTCGACGCGAGTCGACATGGGCATGACCATCACTGACGGCATCACCACCCGCTCGATCGACGTCCCCGGCGCGCGCCTGCACTACGAGGTCCGCGGCACGGGACCTCTTCTGTTCGTCATCGGTTCCCCGATGGGCGCCGCCGAGTTTGCGCCGCTGGCCGACGCGCTGGCATCGGGCCGCACCGTCGTCACCTACGACCCGCGCGGTCTTGCCGGCAGCACGATCGACGACCCCACGCAGGACGCCACCCCCGATCTGCGGGCCGACGACGTCGCGGCCATCCTGGACGCACTCGGCGCCGAATCGGCCGACGTGTTCGGCTCCAGCGGCGGCGCGGTCACCGGCCTGGCACTGGTCAGCCGTCACCCGGGCAGGGTGCGCACGCTGATCGCCCACGAACCGCCACTGCTGGA
>NZ_JAVRPS010000249.1:0-18032 GCF_032162105.1 Mycobacterium sp.
TCCTGCAGCGGGCGAAGAACCAGATCCATGAACCCCTTTCGGTCGTCGAGGAAGGGTTCGATGACCTCTTCGCCCGCCGGGCACACGGCCAGGCAGTACGCCGCCTTGTAGTTGGCCTTGAAGGACAGGCTCTGCCACATCGACGCGTTCTCGGAATCGGTGACGCGGGAACGGAAGTCGGCGGCGTCCTCGCTGTCGGCGATGGTCTGCACGTAATCGGTGAAGCCGCCCATGAACTCACGGTAGTTGTGCACCGAGCAGGCGACGAAGTCGAACTCGCCGTCCTTTCCGATGGCGCCGACCGGGCATGCCGCGACGCACAGCTTGCACTCCAGACAGGGCGAGTAGTCCAGCGGCTCGCCGTGGGCGCTGACCTCTCCGTCGATCAGAATCGTGGCCAGGAGGATGAAGTTGCCGAAACGCGGGTGAATCACGTTGCGGTGGATGCCCATCACCCCGAGCCCGGAGGCGACGGCGACAGGTTTGTGGGCCACCACCCAGATGCGGCCGGGGAACTTGTCCATCTCCATCGGGAAGGTCGCCGAGGGGTTCAGCGCGCGATGCCCGGCGTCCTGCAGCGTGCGGGTGATCCGGTGCGCGGCCTCGTTGATGATCTCGCCGGTGCGGTGAAACTCCTGGTTGGCGACGCTGCGGGCAGGTGAGCGGACGTTGTCTCGGTTCATCTTCACCACCAGCGAGATGTAGGTCCTGGTCCCGGGCAGGGCGCTCTCGACGTGCTCCCGCTCGGAGGCCAGGGCCGGGTTGTCGACACTCGCGAAGGCCACGTCGTCGGCGCCTGCCCCCAGACACACTTCCCGCAGCCAGTCGGCGTCGATCACTCCTGGCGGTTCCGTCCTTCGGGCCATCATCTTTCGCACGGTCGGGTGTTCGGCCAGGCGCGGTGAGATCTTGCGGGGCGAGCTCATGCGATCTGAGTATAGTCAGCAATACTCAGATGCGTAAAGATGGGCATCCGCCGTCCAGCACGCTTTACGGAATGTCTACGGAATGACTACGGAATGACGGACACAACACCAAGGCACTGTCACTACCTTGGGGACTGTCAGACGACGCATATCAGCGCCTGACCGATCGTCTCGGTTCGAAGCAACGTCCGCTCAGACAAGGGACGGCTAACCAGATCGATTTGGAAGTGATCAACAGTGAAGTACAACAGGTTGAGATTGATGTCGGCGGCCGTCGGCGCGGGCGCACTGATCACCATGGGCACATGTACCGCAGTGCTCGGTACGACGCAGGCGATCGCCGGTGCAGTGGTCCCCGAACACTTTGGCGGACCGGTGAATACGAGCATCGACGATCCGCCGGTAGATCTCGGCATTCCGACGTCGTCGCCGTCGAAAGCGCCGCCGTCGGCGACGGCGGACTTCCGCGCACCGAAGGGCGTGAGCCAACGGGTTCGACCTCCGTTCGGCGGTGGCATCCTGACGCGAGCAACGCGTTAAGACTGCGTACGGTTCCGTCAGGATTGCGTAGAGATCGTGGCCGCGGCGCCTCGCCGCGCGTAGACCGGAGGGTATGAGCGACACGATGCACGAGCCCCGCCGGCGGCGATTGGTCGACGTCGGCCGCACCTGGGGCTCGCTGACCATCTCGCCGAGCCGCTACGGCGTCACCCGCCATCACCTGGTGGTCTACCCGCCGGGCATCTCCGCCGACGAGCGGATGCTGCTGCGGCTGTGGCGATCCTGGCCGATCTGGGGAATGCTGACGTGGCTGGTCATGGAGATGTTCCTGGTTCCCACCATCGGGCCGAACCCTGCGCTGGCGATCTCCACCGGCGTGTGCCTGGGCGCCGGCGCATTGCTCATGACGATGGCGGGAGCCAACCGCACCCGGGTCCGGACGCTGACCGTGGTGCGGATGGCAGGTGTCGTCGACGCCGTCGCCGTCGACAGGTACGCCGAGCTCTACGCGCTGGCCCACGAATTGGCCGACGCCGACCGCACGCTCGCCGCCGGTGAGTTGAGCACCGTCGACCACGAGGCCGTGGTGTGGCGGGTCTACGACCGCCTGGGCACTGCGGTGCGCTCCTAGCTTGGCTAAGCTAGGCCAAGCCGGCGGTTCCGCTGGGATGGTCGTCAATCGACTACGTCAACATCCTGGCGGCAATGGCGGTGGTCAGTGACGGCGGCGAGCCGTGACGATCCAGGCACGCGAGTCGAAGTACACGCCGCCGTCGGTGTCGTGGGCGTCGATGGTTGTGCGTAGCCGCGTGCGTGCTTGCTCGGCCGCCGCGGCGTCGAGGTCGGCAAGGAGGTCGTCGTATTTCAGTAGACGAAGCACGGCATCCAAGGCGGTGGCGCTGTCCGGGCCGTAGTAGACGGGCTCGTGCACGTCGGTGAAGCTGACTTCCGCGAAGCCGGCCGCGGCCAGGATGCCTTCCGTGAGGGTTGGGTCCGCGAGTGAGAACGGGTCCGGACCGCGAGGTGTGGCTGCTGCGCCGGTGAGGGTCTGACGGATCGTGGTGGCCCACTCGTTGCGGTCGCGCTGTTGCCAGACCAACAGCACCAGGCGCGCGGCGGGGCGCAGAGCGCTCCCGATATTGGTGAACGCGGCGACTGGGTCGGCGAAGAACATCGTTCCAAACCTGCTGATGCACAGGTCGAAACGCGTCGGTGGAAAGGGATGGACCTGGGCGTCGGCCTGCTGGAAGGTGATGTTGGCCAGCCCCTCGTCGTCGCTGAGCTGACGGGCCCGTTCGAGCATTGGCGCGGAGGTATCGACGCCTAACGCGCTTCCGGCGGCGGCGGCGCGAGCGGCCTCACGCGTGGACTGGCCCGTGCCACAACCGATGTCGAGCACACGGTCACCAGAGCCGACGCGGGCAGCGTCCCTGAAGAGTTCGTTGTGCAGGCGCAATTCCGCGTCGTAGTCAAACTGGTCGGACATCACCGTCACCGGATCCTCTCGATACCGATTTCGACAGGACGGTCGCAGAGTACGCCTCGCACAACTAGTCCGAGGTGCGACGCGCGTAGGCGCGCAACGCGAATGGCGCCAGCACCGCGGTAAACGCCAGCGACCACACGATGGTGGCCAGCACGGGATGATGTAGCGGCAGTTGCGCCTCCGGTGGCGCGGCGGGCCCGTTGCCCCACAACTCGCGCGTGGCCTGCGCCAGCGACGACACCGGATTCCATTCGGCCGTCACCCGCAGCCACGTGGGCATCGGCCCGGTGGGCGCAAACGTGTTGGCCAGGAACGTGATCGGGAACAATACGGTGAACATCACGCCGTTGACCGCCTCCACCGACCGCATCATCGAGCCGACCAGAATGCCGAACCACACCATCCCGAATCCGAACACCAGGATCAGTGCGAACGCCAGCGCCGCGTCGGCGATGCTTCCGCGGATGCGCCAACCGATGCAGAGCCCGGTGAACGTCATCACGACAATGCCGATCGAGGAGTGAATGAGGCTGGCCACGCTGCGACCGATGAGCACCGACGACCGTCGGATGGGCAGCGACCGGAACCGGTCGACGATGCCCTTCTCGACGTCGGCCGTGATGCCTGCGGCGACGACGAACGCGGTGAAGACGATGGTCTGGGCCATGATGCCGGGCAACAGGAACTCGCGGTAGGTGGCTCCGCCGGTGTTGGCGATCGACGCGCCGAAGACGAACGCGAACAGCAGGACGAACATGATCGGCTGCACCGTCACGTCGCTCAGCATCTCCGGCATGCGCTTGGTGTGGATCATGTTGCGCTTCACCATGATCCAGGACTGCTGGACGATGTTGGTGGGGTGCGTGGCCGGTCGCGACGCTTCGACGGCGGGCTTGGGCGCGACGGTCGTCATGCTGGGATCTCCTCGGTCTCGTCGTCCTCGGCGCGGTGTCCGGTGAGCGAGAGGAACACGTCGTCGAGGCTCGGCCGGGACAAGCCGATGTCGTCGACCTCGATCCGGCTGTCCTGCAGCCAGCCAGCCACCCTGGTCATGTCCGCGATGCCGTCCGCCGTCGCGGTGAGCTGCCGTGCGCCTGCGTCGACGTGCACCTCGACGCCGGTCCTGGCCATCAGCTCGCGCGCGGTGTGCAGATCGGCGGCGTGCGAGACCGTCACCACCAGGCTGGCGTTGCCCGCCTGCTGCTTGAGCTGCAGCGGCGTGCCCTCGGCGATGATGCGGCCCCGGTCCATGACGACTATGTGGTCGGCCAGCTGGTCGGCCTCCTCGAGGTACTGGGTGGTGAGCAGCAGTGTGGTGCCCTGCGCGACCAGGCCGCGCAGCACGTCCCACAGGTCGACGCGGCCGCGCGGGTCAAGGCCGGTGGTGGGCTCGTCGAGGAAGAGCACCGGCGGCGACGCGATCAGGCTGACTGCCACGTCGATGCGCCTGCGCATACCGCCGGAGTACGACTTCACCGGCCGGTCGGCCGCATCGGCGATCGAGAACTGTTCCAGCAGTTGGTCGCCCAGCCGCGCGACGTCGCGACGGCCGATGCCGTAGAGGGCGCCGATCATCCGGATGTTCTCCCGACCGGTCAGCAGCTCGTCGACCGTTGCGGCCTGCCCGGTGAGCCCCATGTTGCTGCGCACCATGGCGGGTTCGGCGCGCACGTCGTAACCGGCGACCCGTGCCGTCCCGCTGGTGGGCACCGTCAGCGTCGTCATCATCCGCACCGTGGTGGTCTTGCCCGCCCCATTGGGCCCGAGCAGGCCCATCACCGTGCCCTGCGGCACGGCGAAGCTCACGCCGTCGACCGCCGTGCTCTCACCGAACCTCTTGACGAGATCGATGGCCTCGATGGCCGGGCCCGTGGTCATCGGTCAACCGTAGCGAGCCACTCCGACGGACGGCCATTGCTTTTCCTGCGCGAGCAGGCGCAAAAGTCCTTCAACACGCCGTGTGGAGGGGCACTTTTGCTGGAGCCGCTTGCGGACTGGTCGCGGGTAGGTCGCGAGCGGGGTTAGGTGACGAGCGCGACCGAGTTGGCCCGGCGCAGCTTGCCCGACGGCGTCTTCGGGATGGTGCCGGGGCCGAGCACCACGACGTTGCGCGGCCGCACGTCGACCTCGGTCACCACCTCGTGGGCGACCTGGTGCTCGATGCGACGCACGTCGGTCGGGTTCTGCCAGGCGTTGGACTCCACCGCAACGGCGAAGGTCTCACGGGAGTGGCCTGCGTCGAGCCGGACGGCGACCGCGCAGCCGGGCCGCACCCCCTCCACACGCCCTGCGGCGCGCTCGATGTCGGTGGGATAGATGTTGCGGCCCGCCATGATGATGACGTCCTTGACGCGACCGCAGACCACGATGTGGCCGTTGTCCATCTGGTAGCCGAGGTCGCCGGTGTCGTACCAGCCGTGCTCATCCTGGGCGGGCAGGAACCCGCCCATCGTGAGGTAGCCGGGAGTGAGGGACTCGCCGCGCAATTCGATGACCCCGACGCCGCGGGCAGGCATCACCTCGCCGGTGTCGTCGACCACGCGGGCCTCGAGATCCGTCAGCAGCGGGCCCAGTGAGGCCAGGCGTCGGGTGTTGCCCTTGGTCGAGGGCACCGCGCGGCGCAGTGCGGCAAGCAGATCCGCGTCGACCTCGTCGACCACCAGCCCGGCGCCGCACTCGGAGAACGACACCGCCAGCGTCGTCTCTGCCATGCCGTAGGCGGGCAGGATGGCCTCGGGCTTCAGCCCGAACGGCTTGCCCGCGTCCAGCAGGTCCTCGACGTCGGCGGGCTCGACCGGCTCGGCGCCCGACAGCGCGAACCGCAGCGTGGACAGATCGAACTGGCCTGGCTGGGCCTGCTTGCGCAACCGCTTGGCGAACAGCGCGTAGGCGAAGTTGGGCGCCGCGGTCATGGTGCCCTTGTACTTGTCGATGAGCTTGGCCCACAGCAGCGTGTCGCGCAGGAAGTCCATCGGCGTGACCTTGACCAGCTCTGCGCCGAAGTACATCGGGATGGTGAGGAAGCCGACCATACCCATGTCGTGGAAGCAGGGCAGCCAGCTGACCATGACGTCCTTGTCGACGTCGTACTGGGCGCCGATGAACATCGCCTCGGCGTTGGAGTGGATGTTGCGGTGGGTGATCTGGACGGCCTTGGGCGATCCAGTAGACCCCGACGTCAATTGCATCAGCGCGAGATCGTCCTCGCTGGTTTCAACGGGGTCGATCGGGTCGGCGGCGAGCAGATCGGTGACGGTGAGGACCTTGATGCCCTTCTCCTCCAGCACCGGGATGGCGACCAGGAAGGGTTCGGAGACGACGACCGCCTTGGCCTCGATCATTCCGATGACGTTCATGGTGTCCTCGGCCCAGACCACCAGGTCGGTGCGCGGGGTGGGCTGGTGCAGCATCGTCAGGCTGGCGCCACGCATCCACAGGCCCTGAGCGGTCGGGGCGATCTCCACCGGGAAGCCGGCCAGCACGCCGACCGCGTCGCCGTGTCCGACGCCTGCAGCGGCAAGACCGCCTGCGATGCGGCGGGCCCGCTCGTGAACCTCGCCCCAGGTCTGACGGATCGGCTCGTGCGGCTCACCGGTGACCATCCCCGTCGTCACCGTCCGGGCGTTGCGGTACATCTTGTCGGTAAATCTGCTCACGACGACCTCCTGGGTTCAGGCGCCACTGCCCGGTATTCCATGCTCCGCCAGCTGGTGGGCGCTTTCGAGAAGGCGCGCACACACGATTCGGGAGCGGTTTTATTTCGAAAGGGTGATGCCTGCGATAGCCCAGCCAACCAGGAAGTGGTTGCCCAGGGGAAATCCAGCCGGTCGGCGCTAGCGCTGCGAATTCGCCCATCGAGACGTCCGATGGGAGAAGCTGGCGCGTGGGACGCGTGACCGTAGCTTTCACCGTTGATCATCTTAAGAGACTCTTAAGTAACTGCCAAACCAACGCCCGAATTGAGGTGTGGGTCACACTTCCTAGGTGTGCGCGGACGGCGTCGGCACTACGCGGGCGCCGTGCACCGGGCCGCTGGCCGCCCTGACCGTCCGGCAGACGCCCGCTCCGGCCAGCTCCACCCCGACGTCGATCGCCGAGGACGCCGACGCGCACAGGAACGCGCACGTGGGCCCCGAGCCCGACACCATGCCTGCGAGTGCCCCCGCGTCCTCGCCTGCCCGCAGCGTGCGGCGCAGCCCCGAATCCAGGCTCAGCGCCGCCGGTTGCAGGTCGTTGCCCAGCAACGGCGCCAACTGCGCGGCGTCCCCCGAGGCGAGCGCCGCCAGCAGCGGCTCGGGCTCCCCGAGCCGGGGCGTCTCGCCGCGGCCGGGGTTCGCGCGCAACCGGTCGATCTCGGCGAACACCTTCGGCGTCGACAGCCCGCGCTTGCCGAAGGCGAGCACCCAGTGGAACGTGTTGCGGGCCAACACCGTAGCCAGCTGCTCGCCGCGACCGGTGCCAAGAGCCGTGCCACCGTGCAGGGCGAAGGGCACGTCGCTGCCCAGCTCGGCGGCCAGCGCATGCAAATCGCGCCGCGGCACCCCGAGTTCCCACAGCGCGTTGATGGCGACCAGCACCGCGGCGGCGTCGGCGCTGCCGCCGGCCATCCCGCCTGCGACCGGAATCGACTTCTCGACCGAGATCGCCACGTCCGGCGCGCGCCCGACGTGCTCGGCCAGCACCTCCGCGGCCCGCCACGCCAGGTTGCGCTGATCCGTTGGCAGCGATTCGACGCCCTCACCGGATGCTTCCAACGACAACACGTCCGCGTTGCGGACCGTAATCTCGTCGAAGAGCGATACGGCGTGGAAGACGGTGGTCAGTTCGTGGTAACCGTCGTCACGCAGGTCGCCGACGGCCAGGAAGAGGTTGACTTTGCCGGGCACGCGCACCGTGACGGACCCCGTCGGCACCCATTCGGACGCGGCATTTCCATCAGAGGACGGCACGTCACGACATTATCGCCGCGACGACGCGGACAAGTACGAAGTGGTGAGATACCCCTCGTTGATCCCGCCGCTCGGCACCAGCTTTTCGGACACCGGAGGACTACCACGCTAGTGTTTGCTCAGAAGGTGTGTCAAGGATCACTCAAACGGTTGCGCTCGCCGGGTGCCGAACCCGGCCGGACCCTAGTCTGAGAGCATGCTCGTGCCCGAGGATCGCTACGAGGATTACGTGATCGACGGTGTCGTTGGCCACGGCGGATCCGCGACGATCTACCGGGCCCACGACAGGTCGGCGCCCGATCGCCCCGTGGCGCTCAAGGTGCTCGACCCGCGACACCGCGACCCCGTCTGGGTGGACCGTCTTCAGCGCGAGTTCGGATTTGCCAGCCGCCTGGATCACCCCCATGTGGTGACGATGTACGAACGTGGCCGGGAATGGCTGGCCATGCAACTCGTCGGTGGTGGCGTCTCGAAGAACCTCACCACCATGCGGGACCGGCTCACCGCGCTCGCCGACGTGGCATCCGCACTCGACTACGCTCACGTGAACGGGATCGTGCACTGTGACGTGAAGCCGACGAACATCCTTGTCTTCGAGGATTTCTCGCACGGCGGTGCGGTGCTGATCGACTTCGGCGCGGCCCGCTCGCTGGCCGAGGACGCCCACCACCGGCCGACCCACATCGAGGCATCGCTGCCCTACGCCGCTCCCGAGCTGCTCCACGGGAGGGCCCCGTCGGCAGCGGCCGACGAATACGCGCTGGCGTGCACTGCCGTCGAACTACTCACCGGCGCACCGCCTTTCATCGCGACCACATCGATCGCACTGATCGACGATCATCTGAACCGGCCGGTCCCCCGCTACTCGCGCCACATCGATTGGATTCCACACGCTTTCGACTCCATTCTGGCCAAGGCGATGGCCAAGGATCCGGACCTGCGCTACGACACCTGTTCGGAGTTCGTCAGGCTGCTCACCAGAGCACTGAGCTGACGTCGCACAGGGTCACGTAACTCAACATTTACTCTCCCCGAGTTTCGGGCTCGGCAACACGTGGTTAGCGTCGGTCAATGACCGCGACCAAGTACGACACGTCGGCCCTCGCACACGAGGAAGAGGGTTACCACGAGGGCCTAAAACCGCGGCAGCTGCAGATGATTGCCATCGGCACCGGGCTGCGCTGATCAACGTCGTGGCGCTGATCACCTTCCTGGCCGTCGGCATCGTCTTCCTGGCCGGCTGGTTCACCGTCGAAGGGCAGAGCACCGGCATATCCGTCATCGCCGACAACGGCGGCATCCTGCCGACTGGGATATTGCAACTGGTGATCATCACGTCCGGCGTCATATTCGCCTACGCCGCAGTCGAATTGGGGGGCACTGCGGCAGGCGAAACCGCGAATCCGGCGAAGGTGATGCCGAAGGCCATCAACTCTACTGGAACCTGGTCGCGCTCCTGGTGATCGTGCCCGCGTTGATCGCAGGCTGGTACGCCGTGCGTCCGCGCGTGCTTGAGATGGCGCGAGAACGCGTTGGCTACACCGGCAACTACCCCGTCGTCGCCGAGACACCGCTCATGGACGAACTGCTCGACAAGGACGCGCGGGCAACCCGAACGACCAAGAAGGCCGACACCGAGCAAGTGTCAGTAGGTGCGGATCTGATTCGCTTGTTGCGGCGTATCGGAATCCGCCTGCCCTGAGCGCTGCAGCAGGCGGACGAAGTCGGCGATGCCGAGCGTCTCACCGCGACGGGACGGGTCGATGCTGGCCGACAGCAGCCGCTCGGCCGACTCGTTGCCGGACCCCGCCCACTCCGCGAACGCGTTGCGCGAGGTCTTACGCCGTTGCGCGAACGCGATGTCGATGAGCGAGAACACCTTGTCGCGGAACGTGCCCTCGGTGGGCCACGGCGAGCTCTCGTAGCGGTCGATGCGCACCAGCCCGGAGTACACCCGTGGGATCGGCCAGAAGACCGTCGGCGAGACCATGCCGTAGCGCCGGACGTTGCCGTAGAAGCGCACCTTCGCGCTGGGTACGCCGTAGTCCTTGCCGCCGGGCTCGGCGGCCAGCCGTTCGGCGACCTCGGCCTGCACCATGACCAAAACGGTGCGGATCGACGGGAACTCGGCCATCAGGTGCAGCAGGGCAGGCACGGCGACGTTGTATGGCAGGTTCGCCACCAGCGCCGTCGGCTGATCCTCCATGTCGGCGTGGGTGAACGTCAGGATGTCGCGGTGCAGCACCACGAGCCTGCCGATCTCGCTGTGGGAGTGCTCGGCGACCGTCTGTGGCAGCTGACGCGCGAGCACAGGGTCGATCTCGACGGCGGTCACCCGCGACCCGCGGTCCAGCAGCGCCAGCGTCAGCGACCCGAGACCGGGGCCGACCTCGAGGACGTGGTCGTTGCGGTTGACCCCGGATGCCGACACGATGCGGCGCACGGTGTTGGCGTCATGAACGAAGTTCTGGCCGAACGCCTTCCGCGGTCGGAAGTCCAATTCCTTGGCTAGATGTCTGATCTCGGTGCGACCGAGGAGCCGAATCGTCAGCGTGCACCCACTCTCCCACTACACACAGGCCAGGCGCCCCATCCTTGGCGCGCCCGGGTTACCTCAGCTATCGCGATCTGCTCTTCCTTGGTTGCCAGATCGGCTCTCGGAGCATACCGCAAACCGCCCTGTCGTTCCCAAGTGTTCTGATCAAACTGGACGCCTCCGTAAAAACCGTTGCCAGTGTTTATAGCCCAATTACCTCCCGCTTCGCAGTGGGATAGCGCGTCCCAGGTGGCTACGTCGTTCACTTGGGGCACCTCGGTGCCGGGCTTGGCGCCCACCCGGAGCACCGCGTCGCGGGCCGGATTGATCACGACATTGGCTACTGGCAACCTACTGGTCTCAACTCCATTGAGGTATGCCACCGCAAAGGTGACGTCCTGGACACCCGGCGTACCGGGGTCATCGACGATCTGCCGGCTCATGTTCAGGGTGGGATCGGGGATCCGCTTGTTGTCGGGTGCCAGCGGCATCCGTTGGGTGGTCTTCTCGATGCGCACGCGCGTCACCTGGATCTGCATGCCGTCGACGACGGGCGAAGACGCGACCGGCACCACGGTGTCGCTCTGCAGCAGCGGGGCACCCGCCGCCTCAAGCAAACCGGCGACGTTAGCCGCGGCCAACTTGACGGTCCGCATCGTTCCGGCATCGTTGATCTGCACGGTCCGTGGGCTCACCACCGGTAGCGACATGCCCCCCAGCGGCACCCGGCTGCCGCGGGAGGCCGCCGCAGGTGCGGTGTCCGACATCGACAGCTGTGTGAGGGCCTCGGACACGGTTGACGCGGTGGTCCAGACCTGACGGCTGTCGTGACCGTCCAGCGAGATCTGCAACGGGCGACTGCGGCGCAGCACGATGGTGTCGGACTGGTGCACGTCCGCGTCACCCGCGGGGTACAGGTCGTCGCGCTCACCGACGTCGAACCCGTACTCCTTCACCACGTCGATGACGTGGGATTTCATCGTCGGCACGGTCATCGACGCCCCGTCGACCGTCAGTGTGACGGTCTTGTGCGCCGAGACGGCGTAGCCGCCGGCGTAGACCAGCGTGGCGAGCAAAGCGCCGATGAGTAGCCGCAACATGGGCGAGCGCGTGTCATGAAGTCTGTGCAAGGCGTTCAACAGTGTCTATCCCGACTATGAGGGCAGCGTGAAGCACCTCCGCGCCGACCATTCGATTACAGGACGGTAACGAAGGCCCCTGGTGGGGGCAACTCGCGTCAGCGACCGATTCCGTAGGTTCTCATGGCGTTCTCCGATGTCAGGTGAGCAACATCACTCGCCGATCGGTCCACGACCTCGGCCAATGCCCGCACGGTGTAGGGCAGGCAGTACGGCTCATTCGGTGCGCCACGGTACGGATGTGGGGTCAGGAACGGGGCGTCGGTCTCGACGAGCAGCTGCCCTGGCGGGATCAGCCGGGCCGCGTCGCGCAGTGCCGACGCGTTCTTGAAGCTGACCGTGCCGGACAGGCTGAGCAGCCACCCCGAGTCGACGCAGACCCTGGCCATCTCCGGCCCCGACGAGAAGCAGTGGAAGATCACCGCGTCGGGGGCGCCCTTGGCGCGCAGCACGTCGAGCACCTCGGCGTCGGCGTCGCGGTTGTGGATCATCAGCGGCTTGCCCGTGCGCTTGGCCAGATCGATGTGCCACGCGAACGCCTCGCGCTGCTGGGCCGGGTCCGCGCAACCGTCGAGCTTCCCCGGCCAGTACATGTCCATCCCGGTCTCCCCGATCGCGACCACGCGCGGGTGCCCGGCCAGCCGCTCGATGACGGTCTTGGCCTCGTCGGTGAGCGCGTTGGCGCGCGTCGGGTGGAGCGCCACCGCGGCGTACACGCGGGGATCCCAGTCGGCCGCCCGTGTCGCCCACTGCGCCGAGGCCAGGTCGTCGGCGATCGTGACGACGGCCCGAACTCCCACCGCCTCGGCGCGGTCCAGGATCGCGTGGACGTCGTCAGCGTCGGACGCGCCGCACGCGTCGAGGTGGGTGTGCGCGTCGATCAGCGGGGTCAGCGGCTCGGGAGCGGGCGGCGCCGGACGGGAACGGCTCACCGCCACACAATAAGGTGAGGACAAATGGCTAGAAATATCCCCGGGGCGCAAGCGCCCACCCCAGGCGTGCCGTACTACATCACCACAGCCATCGCCTATCCCAATGGTGACCCGCACATCGGCCATGCCTACGAGTACATCGCCACCGACGCCATCGCGCGGTTCAAGCGGCTGGACGGGTTCGACGTGCGCTACCTCACCGGTACCGACGTCCACGGGCTCAAGATGGCCGAGACGGCCGCGGCCGAGGGCATTCCGACCGCGGAGCTGGCGCATCGCAATTCCGACGTGTTCGAGCGGCTGCAGGAGAAGCTGAACGTCTCCTTCGACCGGTTCATCCGCACCTCGGACGCCGACCACTACGAGGCCTCCAAGGAGATCTGGCGCCGGATGAACGCGTCCGGCGACATCTACCTCGACATCTACGCGGGCTGGTACTCGGTGCGCGACGAGGGCTTCGTCACCGAAGCCGAGACCAGCGTCGGCCCCGACGGGGTCCGCGTCGCCACCGAAACCGGGGCCCCGGTGACGTGGACCGAGGAGGAGACCTACTTCTTCCGACTGTCGGCCTATACCGACAAGTTGCTGGCGCACTACGAGGCGCACCCGGAGTTCATCGGGCCCAACGTGCGACGCAACGAGGTGGTCAGTTTCGTCTCCGGTGGGCTGCACGACTTCTCGATCTCGCGGACGACGTTCGATTGGGGCGTGCCGGTGCCCGATCACCCCGATCACGTCATGTACGTGTGGGTCGATGCGCTGACGAACTACCTGACCGGCGTCGGGTTCCCCGACACGGATTCCGAACTGTTCAAGCGCTTCTGGCCTGCCGACCTGCACATGGTCGGCAAGGACATCATCCGGTTCCACACCGTGTACTGGCCGGCATTTCTGTTGTCGGCCGGAATCGAGTTGCCCAAACGGGTTTTCGTGCACGGCTTCCTGCTGAACAGCGGCGCGAAGATGAGCAAGTCGGTAGGCAACGTGGTCGACCCCAACGCGTTGATCGACGCCTTCGGGTTGGACCAGGTGCGCTACTTCCTGCTGCGTGAGGTGCCGTTCGGACAGGACGGCAGCTACAGCGAGGACGCGATCATCGCCCGCATCAACGCCGACCTGGCCAACGAGCTGGGCAACCTGGCGCAGCGCTCGCTGTCGATGGTCGCCAAGAACCTCGGCGGAATCGTCCCGCAGCCGGGCGCGTTCGTCGAGCAAGACACGAAGCTGCTCGACGCCGCCGACGGGTTGTTGGAGCGGGTGCGTGACCATTTCGACGCGTGCGCCATGCATCTGGGGCTGGAAGCGATCTGGTCGGTACTCGGCATGGCCAATCGATACTTCTCGGCCGAGCAGCCGTGGGTGCTTGCGAAGCTCCCGTCAGAGTCGGACCAGGAACGGTTCCGGACGGTGCTGTACACGACGCTGGAGACGGTGCGCATTGCGGCGCTGCTGAGCCAGCCGGTGATGCCCGAGTCGATGGGCAAGCTGCTCGACCTGCTCGGCCAACCAGCCGACCAGCGGATGTTCGCGGCGATTGCGACGCGGATCGAGCCAGGCACGGCGCTGCCGAAGCCCGAGGGAGTGTTCCCCCGCTACCAGGTGGAGTGACGGGCGTCACGCCGTGTCACTTTTCGACGGTCGGCGGTGTCTTGAGGGCATGACCAACAACAACGCAACCACCACCACCAAGGTCGTCGTCATCGGCGGCGGGTACGCCGGGACAGTGGCCGCCAACCATCTGCGGATGCGGGGCGAGGTACACATCACCCTGGTCAACCCGCGCCCGCGGTTCGTCGAGCGGATCCGGCTGCACCAGCTCGTGGCAGGCACCGGCGATGCCACCGTCGACTACGGCACCCTGCTCGGCGCGGGCATCCAACTCGTCGTCGACACCGCCAGCCGGATCGACACCGCCGCCCGCAAGGTGCATCTTGGCTCGGGCCGCGCGCTGGACTACGACTACGTCGTCTACGCGGTCGGCAGCACCGGCGCTGTCCCGGCGTCAGTGCCAGGAGCCGCCGAATTCGCCTATCCCATAGCCGAACTGGAACAGGCGCAGCGCCTGCGGGCAGCCGTCGATGAACTGCACCCCGACGCGCCGATCACGATCGTCGGTGCCGGGCTGACCGGACTCGAGGCGGCCACCGAGCTCGCCGAGCAGGGCCGCAGAGTCACGCTGGTCTGTGGCGGGCAATTGGCGCCGTCGCTGTCCGAGCCCGGCCGTCGCTCGGTCGCGAAGGTGCTGGCCAAGCTGAAGGTCGCCGTGCTGGAGACCGACGTGGTGACGGAGGTCCGCCAGGATTCGGTGGTGTTCGCCGATGGCGCCGTGCGCCCCAGTGCGCTCACCATCTGGACCGCGGGCTTCGGCGTGCCGGACCTGGCTGCCGCCAGCGGTCTGCGCACCGACGTGATGGGCCGGCTACTCACCGACGAGACGCTGACCAGCGTGGACGATGCCCGCATCGTCGCCGCCGGTGACAGTGCCGCCCCGTCCGGCCAGCCGCTGCGGATGAGCTGCCAGGCCGCGGGGCCGCTCGGCACCCAGGCCGCCAACACGGTGCTGAGCCGCATCGCGGGCACCGCGCCCGCGGTCATCGACCAGGCGTTCACCGGCTCGTGCATCAGCCTGGGCCGCCGCGCGGCCACGGTCCAGTTGGCCCGCAAGGACGACAGCCCGGTCGGCTACTACATCGGCGGACGGATCGGCGCCTCCGTGAAGGAGGCGGTCTGCAAGGGCACACTGTGGGCGATCCGTCGTGAAGCCCGCAAGCCCGGCTCCTACTTCTGGTTCAAGGGCGGCGAGCGTCCGTCGCAGCCTGCTCGTGCTCCGAAGGTGGTCCAGAACAAGTGACCGTTTCCGAACACGCCGAGCGGTTCACCCACTTGCGGCCGCTGCTGTTCACGATCGTCTACGAAATACTCGGCTCGGCAACCGAATCCGACGACGTGCTGCAGGACAGTTATCTGCGCTGGGCCGACGTCGACCTCGCGACGGTGCGCGACACCAAGTCGTATCTGGCTCAGCTGGTGACCCGCCAGGCGCTCAATGCGCTGCGGGCGGGCGCCCGCCGTCGCGAGGACTACATCGGTCCGTGGCTGCCCGAGCCGTTGCTGCTCGACGCCAAGGATGCCTCGACCGACGTGGTGCTCGCCGAGTCGGTGTCGATGGCGATGCTCGTGCTGCTCGAGACGCTCACCCCCGACGAGCGGGCGGTGTTCGTCCTGCGCGAGGTGTTCGGCTTCGACTACGACGAAATCGCCGGGGCGGTGGGCAAATCCGCGGCGGCGGTGCGTCAGGTGGCGCACCGCGCCAGGGAACACGTTCAGGCACGGCGGAAGCGGTTCGAACCCATGGACGCGACCAGAACCGCAGAGATCACCGAACAGTTCATGACCGCGGCCGCCACCGGCGACATGGAGGGCCTGCTCTCGATGCTGGCGCCGGACGCGACCTGGACCGCCGACAGCGACGGCAAGGCCAGCGCGGCACGCCGGCCGGTGGTGGGTGCGGACAAGGTGGCCAAGGCGATCATCGGCATCTTCCGGCTCGGACAGAAACTGCCAGACGTGCGGATCGAGACGGCGGTGTACAACAGCGCACCGGCGGTGATCGTCTACAGCGGCGATCATCTCGAGGGCGTCTTCCTAGTCGAGATCACCGACGGCAAGATCACGCACTTCTACGCCATGCGCAACCCGGAGAAGCTCGCTGGCGTCAAGGTCGTTCGCGAGATCTCGCGGTAGGCATGACACGCTAGGACGATGCGCGTCGAGCGAATCGCCGGGCTGGGGCGGGCACCGTCGGTGCTGAGGGCCCTGGCGTCGGCGACGGCGCTGCGCGGGCTGCCTCCCCCGGCCGCCCTGACCGGCGACTGGTTCGGATCGCGTGCGGTGATCGTGCCGAGTGTCGCGATCGAACCGGTCGGCGTCGGCGACGTCTTCGACACCGCACCGGGATCACCCGGTGACACGGTAGGTGGTGGGTGGATCGGGTATCTGTCCTATCCCGACGCCGGTGCCGACGGCGGTGGCCCGCGGATCCCGGAGGCCGCTGGCGGCTGGACGGACGACGTGCTGCGTCAGGCCGCCGACGGAACCTGGTGGTACGAAAGCCTTTCCGGTAAGCCCGCACCGTCCTGGCTGGCCGGCGCATTGACCGCCGACGTGCCGCGGTCGTCCTGCCACGTCGACTGGGGCCACGCCGACCGCGTCGCCCACCACGCCGGGGTGCTGGCGTGCCTCGAGGCGATCGCCGCGGGTGAGGTGTACCAGGCCTGCGTGTGCACGCAGTTCGTCGGCACGGTCACCGGCGCGCCGGTCGACTTCTTCGCCGAGGCGGTCGCGCGCACCGCACCCGCCCGCGCGGCGTTCGTCGCCGGCGGCTGGGGCGCAGTGGCGTCGCTGTCGCCCGAACTCTTCCTGCGCCGCGTCGGCGACGCCGTCGACTCGAGTCCGATCAAGGGCACGCTGCCACTCGACGAGTCACCGTCGGCGCTGCGCGCGTCGGTCAAGGACGTCGCCGAGAACATCATGATCGTCGACCTGGTCCGCAACGACCTCGGCCGGGTCGCGGTCACCGGCAGCGTCACCGTGCCCGAACTGCTGGCCGTGCGTCCTGCACCCGGCGTGTGGCACCTGGTGTCGACCGTCTCCGCGCGCGTCGACACCGCCGTGCCCATGACCGCCGTGCTCGACGCCATGTTTCCCCCCGCCTCGGTCACCGGAACGCCGAAGGCAAGAGCCCGCCAGCTGCTGTCGACATGGGAGCCGGCGCGACGCGGAATCTATTGCGGAACGGTCGGTTTGGCGTCGCCCATCGCCGGCACCGAGCTCAACGTGGCGATCCGCACCGTCGAGTTCGACGGGACCGGGCGCGCAGTACTCGGCGTCGGTGGCGGCATCACCGCCGACTCAGAACCGGACGCGGAGTGGCAGGAGTGCCTGCACAAGGCGGCCCCGATCATCGGGAGTACAGCTGGCATCGGTCGACGAGTATCTGGGCCAGGCATTCCGGCTCGCTGACCATCAACCCGTGGCAGGTGTTGATCGGAATGATTGTCTGCACACCACCGATTGCCTTGATGCTCTCGTGTTGCTCCTTGGCCGGATGAGCGCGGTCACGCAAGGTCAGAATCCAGGTGCGCGGGACCTCGTCAGGCACATCGCGGCTGGACACTTTCTCCGCCGGGATTCGTGAGGAGTCCGGGTAGAGCCGACCCGCCATGAATCGGCGCCGTGCGTGCGGGACGCCGTTGAAGAACATGAAATTCGCGATGCCCTTCCCCAACTCCTTGGGCACGCCCTTCTTGGCGCTGCGGCGGGCGATCAAGGCGATCGGCCCGGCGACCACGTCCACCATCGCAGCGCCTTCGGGCGGAACGCACGCTGCCGCAAGGATCATTTCGCGAACGCGCGACGCTCCTAACTTGGTGACCGCACCCGGAACCGTGAGGCCAGCCATGGAATGACCGACGATGACGATCTCGTTCAGCCCGGCATCGTCGATGTCGGCGACGACGGAGTTCACCCAGTCGGCGATGGTCAGCGTCCAAAGATCGCCGGG
>NZ_JAVRPS010000250.1:0-9123 GCF_032162105.1 Mycobacterium sp.
TGCACCGGTACTTCGGGCTGCCGTTCTACCGGGCGATGTTCCAGGCGGCGGGTTTCGCCGACGACGTGGCCGCATTCGATGCCGCTTCACCCGACGTCGACGCGCAGAAGCTGGCCATCAGTGAACGATTCATCGATCACCTGTGTGCCATCGGCGACGACGCCGCGGTCCGCAACGGGGTGCAGCGATACCGCGACGCGGGGGTCACCAACCCCGTGCTGACCGCCATTCTCGGCACCGACTTCGAACCCACGTTGCGCGCTGCCGCCTGCGACCCCGCAACCATTCCCTCGTCAGCACCAGCGGGCACCTGGTCCGCATTCGGACCAGTAGAAAATCAGTAGAAATGGAGAACCATCATGGGACAGCTCAACGATAAGACCGCCCTGGTCACCGGCGGCACGTCAGGTATCGGTCTTGCCGCCGCCACGCGGCTGGCGGCTGAAGGCGCGCATGTCTTCATCACTGGCCGCGACAAGCAACGCCTCGATGAGGCACTCGCGTCAATTGGTCCCTCGGCCACCGGTGTTCGCGGGGACGTCACCGACCCCGACGATTTGGACAGCGTCGCCGACGCCATCAAGGCACACGGACATGGTCTCGACGTCGTGTTCACCAATGCCGGTGGGGGAGGGTTGGCTCCGTTGGCCGATATGACACCGCAACACGTCCTCGACACGTTTAACCGCAACGTCGGCGGCACCATCTTCACGGTGCAGAAAGTCTTGCCGCTCTTGAACTCTGGTGCGTCGATCATCCTGTCCGGCTCCAGCACAGCCTCCAGTGGTTACCCCGCGATGGGGGCGTACGCCGCGTCGAAGGCGGCGGTCCGGTCCTTCGGCCGGACCTGGGCGGCTGAACTGGCGCCTCGGCAGATCCGGGTGAACACGTTGGTTCCCGGGCCGACTGAGACGCCGGGACTCACGGGCAGCGCACCGGCTGGTCAAGAACAACAGGTGCTGGCCGGCTTTGCGGCAACGGTTCCGCTGGGCCGGGTCGCACAACCCGAGGAAATCGCCGCTGCAGTCCTGTTTCTGGCCAGCGACCAGAGCAGCTTCATGACCGGCGCCGAACTGTCCATCGACGGCGGCCAGGAACAGGTCTAAGTACCGTCGGCTTGGCGGCGCGACCGCCAATCTGAATGGTGCAGCCCGTGTTTCACAGGGAGACGGGCTGCACCGGGGTGGCAGCGGCGCCAGCACCACGCCGGCCCGTCCCGCAGTGCGGAGATCCTGCGCGCGGGCACAAGTGGCATCGGCCCGACCCGGGGGGCGGCCGGTGCCGCCACGGGTGCAATCGGGTGCCCGCCCGCGGCATGGTTGTGCGGTCAGGGAGATCAATGGATGGGACCCACTATGGCTTCGAACGAAGAGATCATCCGCAATCTATATGCGGTCGCAGAGAAGGAACCCAAGAAGTTTCGATCGCTGTTCACCGAGAACGGCTACTGGTGGGACGTAGCGTCAGGGGCGAAGTACATCGGCGACGACGTCGCACTCGCGGCCGACATCTACTCGACGGCCTTCCCGGACATGCACCGCGAACTCCACGACCTCTACTTCGACGGTGATGTCGTCGTCGTTCGACTGTCACTGAACGGGACTCACAAAGGCGACCTTCCGATGCCCATCGGAACGATTACCGCTACCGGTAAGGAGATCAGCGTCCCGTCCTGCGATGTGTTCACCGTCGAGGGCGGGAAGGTCAGCGTGTTCGAGTGCTACTACTCCGGAACCATCATGCTCGGCCAAATCGGTGTGCTGGCAAATCTGGAAGATTCGTTGAAGAAGTAACGGCTCAGCCGGGCACGCGAGAGTCGCTCGCGCGCGTCGACTACGCCATTCAGTGCTGCACGATGTGAATGAAATTGTCTTCGGCATCACGGATCGCCGTCGAACGAATTCCTGGCGCCAGCTGCTTGTCGCGCCAGATGATGGGTACGCCCTTGTCGCGGAGTTGGTCGGTTGCGCGTTGAAGGTCCTCGACAGCGAAGGCGAGGAACTTGTTCCCTTTCGGCAGTAGATGATGTGGGGGCTCGGCGCATAGGCTGGGCACGGTCGTTACGGTCGGCCCGTCGCCCTCGATGAGTTCAAGCTGGGTTCCCGCTCCCGCCAGAAGCACGACATTGGCCCCGTCAATCCTGACGCGCGCATGCTCGGTGAAGCCCAGAACGCTTTGGTACCACTGCGAGGATCGGTCGAGGTCAGCGACGACGACCACGGTGCAGGCAAAGGCCAGCGAATCCAGGCCGCGGCCCTGCGCGCTGACCGCGGCATCAAGGTGTTGACTATCGGTTGTCATGGGCTGTTCTCCTCATTGCGTCCACTCGGACAGGGTTGCGACCTAGGGCTTGCGTGATGGCGGCGCGTCGCCATCAGGGTGATCGATCTCCAGTGCCCGGATGATGAAGTCCGCGGCGAGTTCGGCGTGGGCCTTGACCGCGGCTGGGTCCAGCGGGTCAGCGGGGTCGAAGTGGCGCGCAAGCGGCCCGAGAGTGAATTGCGCGGCGGCACCGTGGGCGAGCATGAAGTTGAAAGTCCGCAGCGAGATCGGCCGCGTCCGTCCGGTGGCGACAAGGTGATCGAGCAGGCGCTGCACCGGTGCGAGCGCGGGTTGGATGTATGTGTTGTACATGTAAGCCAACCGCTCGGTATCTTGCCGGCCTTCGATGTTCATCAGGCCCAGCAGCTCAGGGCGCTCGGCGGAATACTCCAAGAAGGTGCGCATGGTGACTCGCAACTGCTCGAGCGGGTCGGTCACGGTGGGGTCGAACGCCATCGCCAACCGCAGAACAAGAGGTTGGAATGCCCAGTCGACGGTGGCGTACCACAGCGCTTCCTTCGAGCCGAAGCGGCCGTTGAGGGCGTTGTGGCTAACGCCCAACTCCCGGTTGAGAGTTCGCAGCGCCACACCGTCATACCCGTGGGTGGCAAAGGCTTTCAGCGCTGCACCGAGGATGTCGTCCAGCGACGCGGGCGAATCGTCGCGGCGTGGCCGGCCACTCGGCCTGCGTCGCGACGGCGCACTCATGGTTTCCATTCTGCATCCTCAGGCGGCCGTGACGGCGCATCTACATGTTCAGGGTAACCATTAATATGATACACGACAAATAGTTATTTGTCGCATATCAGTATGACGCACGCCGCGGCGTCGTCAACCGGGACTAACCGTTCGGTTCCAACCGCAGACCCTCGACGATCAGATCCGACACCAGCCGGGCGTGGTCTTCGATGGCAGCGGGGTCACCCGGGGGTACCGGGTCGAACAGAATCGCCAGCGGCACCAGGCTGTAGATCGCGGCTGCACCGTGCGCAACCAGAAAGTGGAACTCCCGCAACGAGATCGGGCGAATCGCCTTCCGTTCGGCGAGGTGCAGCAGGAGCCGCCCGACGCCCGTCAATGCCGGCTCGATGTAGTTGTCGTAGATGTAGCTCAACCGATCGGTGTCCTGGCGGGCCTCGATGTTCATCAGTGCAACCAACTGTGGGTGGGCTGCGGAGAACACGACGTACCGGCGGATCGCCAGCCGCAACTGTTCGAGTGGCTCGGTCAGGGTTGGATCGAAGATGCCCTGCATGATGCGCAGGAGAGGGCCGAAGCCGAAATCGACCGAGGCGCGCCACAGATCGTCTTTGCTGCCGAAGCGCTGATAGATCAGATTGTGACTGACGCCGAGCTCCCGGTTGAGCATTCGCAGCGAAACGCCTTCGTACCCGTACGTGGCGAAAGCCACCAGGCCCGCTTCCAGGATGTCCTCCAGCGGCGTCGAGTCCGCCGTCTTCGGGCGACCGCGGCGCCCCTGCGATGCCCGGGTAGAAACCATGTGACAAATTATGCCAGACGCAGCGACAACATTTATATTGACAACTATCAACTTAAGCTCTATCGTAGGCGCAGAACGGTTCGGCAGCCACAGGAGATCTCCCATGACGCAGACGCTTGAAACTCCGGTCTTGATCGCTGGTGCCGGTCCGACGGGTCTCGTCCTCGCCAGCGTGTTGTCGCATTACGGCATCAATTGCGTTCTCGTCGAACGCAACACGCACACGACCCGATTCCCGAAGATGGACGTCACCAACGGGGCCAGCATGGAGCTGCTGCGGCGGTTGGGTGTCGACGCCGAGTTGCGGCGCGTGGGGGTGGCGCCGCAGCATTCGTTCGACGTGATCTTCGCTCCCGGGCTCGACGGCCCGGAGATCACCCGCTGGCGATTGCCCTCGGTCGACGAGGAGTGGGCGACGCTGCGGGGCTCGCCCGACGGGGCCCGTCCGGGTCAGCCATGGCAGCGTTGCTCGCAAGCAATCTTTGAAGCGGTGATGATGGATCGCTGCCGGCGCGACCCGTTGATCGACGTTCGCCAGGGGTGGCAGTTGCAGACCTGCGCTCAAAACGGCGACGTGGTGGAAGCCATAGTCGTGGACGACACAGGTGACGCACTGAAGATCCGGGCTGGATACCTGGTCGGATGTGACGGCGCGTCGAGCGTGGTCCGCAGCGAGCTGGGCATTGCGATGGAGGGCGCCAAGGATATTACCGCGTTTGCCCTGGTGCACTTTCGTTCCAGCGATCTGGCCAATCTGCATGCGCTGGGCCAGTTCTGGCATCTGTACATCACCGACGGGGCGATCCTCATCGCGCAGGACGAGGTCGACACCTGGACACTGCACAAGGATTTGGGGCTCGTCGACGATCCCGATCCGATCGGGGATCCCCACGAGTTCGTCGCCCGGGCATTGGGCCACCCGGTCAAAATTGATGAGGTATTGGCCTCGAGCGTGTGGCGGCCCAACGCGCTGCTTGCGGATCGATACGGGCGGGGTCGAATCCTGCTCGCCGGTGATTCGGCCCACACGATGGTCCCGACCGGCGGTTTCGGAATGAATACCGGACTGGGTGACGCGTTCAACCTCGGGTGGAAGCTCGCCGGCCTGCTGCACGGCTGGGGCGGAACAGAGCTGCTGGCCAGCTATGAGGCCGAGCGACGCCCGGTCGGAGATCGCAATCGCAACGCGTCCGTTGAGAATGTGCTGATCCATTTGCAGTCCCGCGACATGATCGACCCAAATCTCATCGGTCAGGACAGCGACGACGGGCGCGCGCACCGGGCGGTCGTCGCGGAATTCTTCACCACCAATAATGCCGAAAACCTCAGCCTGGGAATCGAACTCGATGTCCGCTATGACGACTCACCGATCGTGTGCGCCACCGATGGTGAAACACCTCCATGGGATCGGCGCATCTTCGTGCCTACTGTGCTACCCGGCCACCGCGCGCCGAACGTCGTTGTTGGCGAGCGCGAAACCTTGTTCGACCAGTTCGGCCACGGTTACACCCTGGTCGACGCCGTCTCCGGACCCAGCGAGGCCAAGCTACTCCTGGACGAAGCCGAACTGGCGGACGTGCCGGTTCGTCATCTGATCCTCGACGACCCTCGGTTGTGCCAGCTGTATCGCCACAGTTTGGTTCTCGTCCGCCCGGACCTGCACATCGCCTGGAGCGGAACTGCCGTCGCCGACCCCGCCGACATCATCGCGCGTGCGCGCGGCGCGCTATGACAAGCACACCCTCAAGGCTCCCACTCCACAGGAGACACTCATGAAGAATCACCACGCGATCGCAGTCGACGGGCACGCCGACCTACATAGCGAGCACGGACCCAACCCAGGCGAGCACAGCGGGCGCTCCGTCAATCCGACGATCAAAGTCACCGACCTGGCCTGGCTCGAGTTCGAGAAGCCGGACCTCGACCGTGCCGAGACATTCGCGCGTGCCTTCGGTTTCGCGGTCGCCGCACGCGAACCCAAGACCTTGTATCTGCGTGGTTCGCTGCCGGGCACGCCCGCTGTGGTCATCCGCAAAGGCGTCCGGTCCCGGTTCGTCGGCCCGACGTTCAAGGCGGCCGACGCGTCGGATCTGCACACGCTGGCGTGGGTGAACAATCGGCGGGTCGAACCACTCGATGAACCTGGTGAGGGTCACGTCGTGCGCCTGTGCGACCCGAGTGGAATCGCCGTCGGGGTCTACCACGGGCAACACGATCTGCCGGCCCTGCCCGAACAGCGGGTGCACACACTGAACTTCGGCAGCGATCGTCCGCGGATCAACGCGACTCAGCGTCCGCCCAGCGAGCCCGCACAGGTGCAGCGCCTCGGGCACCTGGTCATGCAGACACCGCACTTCCTTCGCAGTCTGAACTGGTATCTGGACACCCTCGGGTTGATCGTGAGCGATTTCCAGTACGTGCCCGGCCAGCGCGACCGCGGTCCGGCGCTCGCGTTCATCCGCTGCGATCGCGGACCGGTCCCGTCCGATCACCACACTCTGGCCCTCCGCCTCGGAACCGTGGCCGGCTATGACCATTCCGCATATCAGGTCACCGACCTGGACGCGGTGGCCGCCGGCGGCGAGTACCTGCTACGCCGAGGCTACGAACGCGTCTGGGGCATGGGCCGCCACATTCTGGGCAGTCAGATCTTCGACTACTGGCACGATCCCGACAAGCTGATGGTCGAGCACTTCACCGACGGCGATCTGTTCGACAACTCCATAGAACCCGGCTGGGCTCCGCTGACCGCATCCGGACTCTACCAATGGGGACCACCGATCAACCGGAAATTCTTGGGCACCAACCCATCTCCACGGATGATCCGCGACATCGTGAGAGCTCTGCGTGACGACAACGAACTCGATGTCTCCCGGCTGGTCGCGATGGTGAAGGGCATGAGCCAGTGACTGCCGACTACCCCGCGTGGCGGTTCGCATGAGCGCCGCCCGACGTCAGATTGACAACCCCCAACGAAAGGTTCGAAATGCACATCGCCACCATCGTCCTTAGCGCGCTTCTCGCGGTAGCGTTCCTCGGCTCGGGCGGTCTCAAGCTCGTCGGCGCCAAACAGTCATTGGAGATGCGCGACCAGCTGCGTGTCGGGGCGCAACTATGGCGCGTGGTCGGCGCGCTGGAGGTCGCAGGCGGTCTGGGACTGGCCATCGGCTTCGTCGTTCCGGCACTTGGTATCGCCGCCGCGGTCGGTCTCGCCCTGCTGATGGTTGGTGGGATCGCTTCTCATGTCCGCGTGGGGGACCTTCGCCACGCCGGCCCCGCCGCGCTGCTCCTCGTGCTCAGTGCCGTGACGGCGGGCTTATTGGTCACGTCGCATTGATCGATTGTTCAAAACCGTCCGAGATCACAAAGGAGTGAAACCATGTCTGACACAACGGAATTACACCAGCCCAGCGTCGCCATCACCGGGGCGGGCAGCGGGCTGGGGCGCGCATTGGCGATCAAGCTCGCGGCGAAGGGCTATCGCGTCTTTGGCACGGCACGATCGGAACAGCATGTCGCCGATCTACTGGAGGTGTCCAGTGGCGGCGTCGCACTGACCCTTGCCGACATCACCGATCAGAGCGCTGTCACGGCCTGGGTGGACAAGGTTTCGGAGGAGTTGGGTGAGCGCGGACTCGACGTGCTCATCAGCAATGCCGGCACTCTCACGCCCGGGCCGCTTGAAGTGATCCCGTTGGACGACATCAGGCGAGAGTTCGAAGTGAATGTCTTCGGCGCGTTAGCCGTGATCAACGGGTTTCTTCCGGCGCTGCGCAAGTCGCGCGGCCGCATCCTCCAAATCGGCGCGATGACCGGCCGGTTTCCGGTGCCGTTCGACGGTCCGTCCAGCGCCTCCAAGGCGGCATTCGAGGCGTTGGCCGACGTCTATCGCGCCGAGCTCAAGCCGTTCGGGGTCACGTTCGTGATGGCTCAAGCCGGCAACATGCGCACCGGAGGACCCGCGAAGACAGCCGCCGCCCTGAAACGGTTGGCGGACTCCATGACCGGCGAGCAGCGCGCACTCTATGGCGATGTCTTCGGCAAGTTCAGCGATGCGCTCAACAACATGCAGAACGCCGGTCTGAGCGCTGAGGCGTCCGCCGACCGGGTGATCGAGCTGGTCGAGCAAGTGCCCCCGCCAATCCGCGCGGCCGTTGGCGACGACGCGGAACAGATCCTGCGCCTCGTCCTGGAAAAGTCCGACACCGAACTGGATGCCCTGCGACTGCAGCTCATCGGAGCGGGCGATGCCTAGCCAATTGCCTTCTCCATCAAGCACTGCAACCGAGTCACACCAACTAGAGCGCACGTCGCTGCGCCGTTCGGAAGGCTAGCCCATGTCTCATGTCTTGATCACCGGCGGCGGAGGGTTGGTCGGGCTGAATACCGCCCGCGCGTTCGCCGCCGAAGGTACTTCAGTCGTGATCACCGCTCGTCACGGACACGACCAAATCGACAAGGCGTTGGGTGATCTGCGCGAGCTGGTCACCATCGAACCGGTGGAGTTCGCGCGCAGCGGGGAAGTGTTCGACCTGTTCAGCCGGTACGACTTTCAATCGGTGATACACGCTGCACAGGCTCACCAACACGCACAGACCCGCACGGCGAACCGGGGCAACTACGACATGATCTTCAATTGCCTGGAAGCCGCCGAGGCCACAGGAGTGAAGCGCCTCGTACTCGTCAGCTCGATCGCCGTGTATGGCGGCATCGCACCGCCATTCGCCGAAGACGCGCGCTTTCCGGTGCAAGCGACGGTCGATGACCATCCCGACGCGATGGCTGCCTTTGCCGCGCCCGATGGGAGCAGGGCACTAGCGCTGCCGGCGTTCGAGGTCTCCGTCAAACGATCCCTGGAGCGCATCGCACTCGACTATGCCGCGCCCTGGCAGATGGGCGGGTCGGCGACGGTGCACACCAATCAGAAGCTGAACCAAAACCGGCTCGACGTCGCCGTGCTGCGGATACCGACTCAGTTCGGGCCCGGTTACAAGGAGATGGGCAGTCCCATCAGCCGTGCCGTTCATACGATCGCAGGCAGGGGAAATCTGATGGCGGGCGCGGGATACATGGGGGTGCCGCTGTCGCAGCTGTGGAGTGTGATCGCAGTGTCGCCACTGACCTATGTTCGCGACACGGCCAGTGCGCTCGTGGGCCTGGTTCGTGCCGACGCCCTTCCGCATCGCATCTACAACCTGTCCAGCGGCTACACCACCAGCGCGCGCGAACAGCTGCTTGCGCTCTATCGGACAAGACCGCATGTCGCGCCGCAAGTGGACCTGGATCCGGAAACGCTTCGG
>NZ_JAVRPS010000251.1:0-2860 GCF_032162105.1 Mycobacterium sp.
TCGACGCCTGCTACGAGTTCATCGGCGGGCTGCGGATGTTGTGGCGCGGCTTCGACGGCGGTCAAGAGGCGCGCGAATTCATCGACGCGTTCTTCGATCAGCTGGCCAGCCGCAGTACGGAGCAATGTCGATGACCAGCCGCACCGGCCAGGCGAGCGGCCTGGCATTCACAGTCCTCGACGTGGTCCCCGAGCCGTATGCGGTAGTGCCGATATTGACCGCGCGGGTCAGCGTTTCGGCGCCCGACGACGAGCCCGTGCACGCGATCGCGCTGCGCTGCCAGGTCCGCATCGAGCCATTGCGGCGCGGCTACTCCGACGACGAGGCGGCGGGGCTGACGGATTTGTTCGGGCCACGGGAACGCTGGGCCACCACCCAACGCACCTTCCTGTGGCAGCATTGCACGGCGATGGTGCCGGCGTTCCTGGGCACCAGCGAGGTCGCGCTGCCCCTGGAGTGCACCTACGATTTCGAGATCGCGGCCGCCAAGTACCTGCACGCGCTGCGCGACGGCGCAGTTCCACTGCAATTCCTTTTCAGCGGGACCGTATTCACGGCGGGTCAGCGCGGTTTCTCCGTTCAGCAAGTGTCGTGGGACTGCGAGGACCACTACGACATGCCGGTGACGGTGTGGCGAGAACTCATCCGGCTGCACTACCCGAACACCGGATGGGTGCGGCTGTCTCAGGACGCGGTGGCCGCGTTGGCCGCCTACAAGTCGGCGCGCGGCCTGTTGAGCATCGAGGACGCAGTCACCACGCTGCTCAGCGCAGCGCACCAGGAGGCGCGATGACCGCGGATTGGGACCGGGCCCGGGCCGTCGCCGACGCCGTCCTTTACGAGGGCTACCTGCTCTACCCGTACCGCGCGACCTCGAGCAGGAACCGATCGCGTTGGCAGTGGGGCGTTTTGGGACCTGCGAGCGCGGCCGACGCCGGGATCGGCGAGGACGACACCATCGCCGCGCAGTTCCTCGTCGACGGAGCGCAGGCGATCACCCTGGTGGTGCGCTTCCTGCAGCTGCAGCACCGCCGTGCCGAACGCGACGCCGGTGGTGGCCGTTTCGACCCCGTCGACGAGCTGATCACACCAACTGGTTCGTGGCTGACCTGGGACGAAGCGATCGAGTGTGAAACGTCGTTCGGCCCCTTTGCGATTGACGATCCGGACCAGCCATGGTCACTGTCGCTGACCGCCGCTCCGGCCACCGACGTCGAATCCGTCGAGGGCGGTCGGCTGGTCCGGACCCGCCGGGAGGTGGGCGCCGCGTTGACCGTGGGCATCGAGCCGGACGGTGCGCTCCATCGGGTCTCGGTACGGGTCACAAATACCGGTGCCCCTGCGGTGGACAAAGACGACGCGATAGCTCGTTCCCTGATCGGCACCCACGTCATCGCGGAAGTCGTTGGGGGCGAATTCGTCTCGCTCCTCGAGCCACCGCTGCCCGCCGCCGACGCGGTGTCCCGTTGCAGCCAGCACCGCTGCTTCCCGGTGCTGGCCGGCCCGCCCGGCGCCGGGGATCTGCTGTTGATCTCACCGATCATCCTTTACGACCACCCCGAGGTCGCCGAACAGAGCGAGACCGCGCTCTACGACTGCACCGAGATCGACGAGATCCTGACGTTGCGCGTGATGACGATGACCGACCAGGAGAAGGCACAGGCCCGGGCTACCGATCCGCTGGCCGCGCAGATCATCGACAGCTGTGACTCCATGTCGCCCGAAGCCATGGCGCGCCTGCACGGAGCCCTGCGGGATCCGCGGGAGACCGTTGGCCTGATTCCGGAGGTGCCAGACGGCGTGGATTGGTGGGATCCGCTGGCCGACAACGCAGTCCAGCCCGACCTGGACGCGGTGTTGGTGAACGGTGTCCGGGTGGCGCGGGGCAGTCGGGTGATTCTGCATCCGGGGCGTCGGGCCGACGCACAAGACTTGTTCTTCGCGGGCAGGACGGCCCGCGTCACCACCGTGCACGAAGACGTCGACGGCAACCAACACGTCGGTGTCGTCGTCGAGGACGATCCGGCCGCCGAGCTACACGACTGGTACGGCCGCTACCTGTACTTCTCCCCCGACGAAGTCGAACCGCTCCAAACCACCACCACCGAAAGGAATTCGACATGGCGATCGTAGGATGGATGTTCATCGGCATCCTTGGGCTGTTTGTTCTGGGCGGACTCGTGATAGGGCTGATATCTGTCCCAGATGCCCGGCGGTATCTCAAGATCCGGCATATGTAGGGTCACCGAGCGGTCCGAATCCAGTGCGCATCCTGGTGGCCGGCATCGGCAACATCTTCCTCGGCGACGACGGGTTCGGCTCCGAGGTAGTCCGGCATGTCCCAGTCCGGCAGGACGATTCGGGCGTGCGGGCCGTCGACTACGGCATCGGGGGCATGCACTTGGCCTACGACCTGCTCGACGACTGGGATGCGCTGGTCCTGGTCGACGCGGTACCCAATCGCGGCAACCCGGGGGCTCTGCACATCTTCGAGGCCGACCATGAATCACACTCCGCCACAGCCGCTCTGGACACCCACAGCATGGATCCTGCGGCGGTGTTCGACAGCCTGAAGGCACTCGGCGGCCAACCGCCCTACACGGTCGTCATCGGCTGCGAGGTGGAGAGCGTCGCCGAAGGCATTGGTCTGACCGAGGCCGTCGCGGGCGCGGTGCCACGGGCCATCGACGCCGTCAAGGAAGTCGTCGCGGGTCTGCGGACTCGATCGCCGGCAGCGTCGGTGGAAGGGCAGGGCTGACCGATGTGTCTGGGCATACCGGGCCAAGTGGTCAGCATGCTGGATGGTTACGAGGGGCAACTCGCACTGGTCGACGTCGCCGGAAAGCAGCGCAACGTCAAT
>NZ_JAVRPS010000252.1:0-5425 GCF_032162105.1 Mycobacterium sp.
ACCACACCTGCTTGCACCGCGATGTGGCTCGCGTCGCCGAGACTGGGGCCGCTACGACGAGATCGCACAGCTCCCGCGGTCGGCCTTGACGGGCCCGGACGTCGACGGTCGGATGTCGAAGTCGAAGATCGCCGTCGGGAGATAGAGCGAACAGCACGCGTTCGGGATGTCGACGACGCCGCTGACCCGACCCTCGATCGGCGCGGCGCCGAGCAGCAAATACGCCTGCGCCCCGGAGTAGCCGAACTTCTGCAGGTACGTCACGGCGTTGAGGCACGCATTGCGGTAGGCGACGGTCGCGTCGTTGTACAGCTGGGTGTCGGTGTCGTGATCGACGCCGATCCCGATGAACGTGATGAACTCCGAGTAGCGCGGTTCGACGTTGCCCGGCATCAAGATCGGGTTGGTGGTGACCCCGTAGGTCTCCATGCCGCCCTTGATCAGGTCGACGTGGAAGTCGATGAACCCACCCATCTCGATGGCACCGCAGAAGGTGATCTCGCCGTCGCCCTGACTGAAGTGCAGGTCACCGCCCGAGAACAGCGCACCCGGAACGTGCACGGGGTAGAACACCCGGGAACCGCGGGTGAAGTTCTTGATGTCGTGGTTGCCGCCGTTCTCGCGGGCAGGCACGGTGCGCGCGCCTTCCTTGCCGATCTTGGTCAGGACGTCCCCGCTTGCGGTGCCGCCGAGCACCGATTCCTCCAGCGGCGGCAGCGCCAGCGCTGGGATCCGCCCGGGGTCGGTGTCGATCAGCGCCTGCTCGCGGGTGTTCCACCGCGCCAGCAGTTCCGGTGACGGAGCCGTTCCGAACAAGCCGGGATGGGTGATGCCGGTGAACTCGACGCCAGGGATGTGCCGCGACGTGCACTTCTGCCCGGAGAAGTCCCAGATCGCCTTGTAGGCGTCGGGGAAGTAGTCGGTGAGGAACCCGCCACCGTTCGCCTTGGCGAAGATGCCGGTGTAGCCCCAGCCCTGACCGGGCGCGTCACCGACCTCCTGGGGCACGGGGCCCAGATCGAGGATGTCGACGACGAGCAGGTCGCCGGGCTCGGCGCCCTCGACGTAGATCGGCCCGGACAGCATGTGGGCGTGTGAGAGGTCGACGTCGCGGACGTCGTTCGCGGAGTCGTTGTTGCCGATCTGGCTGTCGGTCCACTCGCGGCACTCCACCCGAATCGACTGACCCGGCCGCACGCGAACGGCCGGCGGGATGTCGGGATGCCACCGGTTGTGGCCCGGCACGGCCTGCTCGCGCATCGAACGGGCCTGGTCGACGGAGAACACGACGTCGGGCATCTTTCAACTCCTCAGGGTCGGGGCAGTCGGGCGTGGCGCGGATCGGTCGTGGTGCGGGTGGCCCGACGGGAGTGCCCGGGTACCGCCGACACCACCGTCGGAACGTCAGCGCTCCGAGCGCCGGCGTCCAGTGCTTGGCGTAGGCGCGGATTCAGCGATCGCAACGCCGGCAGGCCGAACACGCGCCGCGCGCTGCGCCCGCAGGACGGACAAGAGGCCGGGTCGCCGACCTTCGCCATCGGTCGGACCAGCGTGAAACCGCCGCACGGCTCACAGTCATATCCATAGGTCGGCAAGTACTCGTACCTCCGCGAATGCATTTGGGGCTCAAATCCATTGGATCACGTTGGTCGGAGGCGCGCCAGGTGATCATTTTCGGCCGTCGCGGTGAGGAAACGGCCTCGTGGGCGGAACCCATGTGTCACGCACTCGAAACGTTGCCGAATCGGTCCCGTAGTTCAGCAATCTCACATTTCCGTGCTGATGCACGTCTTCCTGGTGAGCGCTCCGGCTGGGGCGACACCACGAGCTGTTTGGTAACGGAGGAACGATCATGTCGATCGAGGAAAACAAGTCTGTCGTCGGACGCTGGTTCACCGAGTTTTGGGGACCGGATTTCAATCCGGCCGTCATCGAGCAGCTCGCCGCACCGGATATCCGTTTCGAGTACTCCCTGCACGCCCCGTGCCGCGGTCGCGCGGAGGTGCACGCGTTCGCCACGAAGTTCCGCGCGGCCTTTCCCGACCTTGCCTTCAGTGGCACTGCTGACCTGATCGCCGAGGGTGACTACGTCGTAGGTCAGTGGATCGGCGGTGGCACCCAGACGGGTGAAGCGTTCGACGACATGCCCATTGGCGCGCTTCCTGCGGAAACCGGCAAGACGATGCGTTTCACCGGCACCACCATCCTCAAGGTCGAGAATAGCCTGATCACCGAGGAAATCGGTCTGGACGATGGGGTGAAGGTGCTGAGGCAGCTGGGCTTGATCGTCGCGGCCTGATCGGCCTGCTCGGTGATCTCACCGCCGCGCGGATCCCGTCAGTGCTTGACCGCTGGCGGATTGCAGCAGGCAGATGACGGTGCTCGGCAGGGGATTGTTCGACGTCCTGTCCTGATTCGAGTCGATCAGGTAGGTCACCGAGTATTGGCTGCCGTCGACGGGTCGACCGGTGTACTCGGCAACTCCTGCCTCACAGCTGCGGTTGGCGACGTCGGCGATGGCGGCATTGACCTCCACCGGCGCGCGCAGATAGACCTCGGCCGCGTGCGCCGCCGCGCAGTCGACGAGCGAGACGGTCACGGCACCGAGATCGACCGCGGGAACGTCGGCAATGCAGTCACCGACCTCCAGATCGACCCACTTGTGGGTATCGGGGGCCAGCGTCATCGGTGGGGCAGCGACGGTCGGGGCCGGTGACGTCGATACGGCGGACGTCGACGTGGCCGTCGTCCTACCGACCGAGGTGTCGGTGGCAACGGGGCCGCAGGCCGACAGCGACGCGATCGCGCACAGGCCCGACAGGACGCGAAGACTCCGGATCCGCATGGCGGCCTCCTCGACCCGCGCCCGATCGGCTAACGGATGAGTCTAGGTGCGGGTCTGCGCGACGCACTGAGATCGCCGACTTATTGGTGCTGCTCGCTGGCCCGTAGCTGCCGGTACTCGTCGGCGCGCTCGTCGGTGATGTGGGGCAGCGGTGGAAAGTCCAACCAGCCGGGAGTGAATGGGCTGGCCAGGTCACGGTCGGTGGGAATCTCGACGAGCACGGGAGCCTGCGCGTCAAACGCCCGCTTGAACGTGGGCTCCAGGTCGGCGGCGGACTCGACCCTGAAGGACTCGAGCCCGAACGACTTGCCGAGATCCTTGAAACTGGGGCTGTAGGGGCTGCCATCGGGGCGGTTGAACTCGGTGCCGATGATCCGGTCGGTGGCATTGCGCTGACCGCCGCGGATGGAGATGTAACCAGAGTTGTCCTGGACGATGAACACCACGGGGATGTCGTGCTGGACGGCAACACCGATCTCCTGGGCGGTCATCAGGAAGTCGCCGTCACCGGTGATGCAGGCAACCTGACGCTCCGGAGCGGCAAGCTTCGCCCCGAGTGCAGCGGGCACCGGCCACCCCATGGCGGAGAATCCGCCGGTGGTCAGATGGGTGCGCGGTTCGTAGACGGGGAACGTCTGCTTCACCGCCCCCTGAGTGTTGCCCGACCCGGCCAACACGATGCCGGTGCGGTCCATCACCTGGCGCAGTGCGGCCAGCGGCCGCTGCAGGGTGAATGGAAAGCGGTCGGTGTCGCGACGTGTCGACAACTCGTTCTCCCACTCAGCCCTACGCTCGGCGACTTCGGCGAGATAATCGCTGCGATCGGGCTTGTTCGGCAGGGAGGCGACGATCGCGGCAACCGCCGGCTTGGCGTCGGCGAGGATCCCGACCTCGGCAGGATAGATCTTGCCGATCTCGTGCGGGTCGATGTCGATGTGGATGAGCTTCGCGGGTGGGAACGAGAAAGATTGTCCGCGGGCGTAACTCGACGCCGACCAGTCGGTGAAGCGGCATCCGATGGACACCACGACGTCGGCGTTGGCGGCCAGGTAGTTGCCGTGGATGGTGCCGGTCTGCCCGACACTGCCCACGAACAGATCGTGGTCTTCAGGAAACGCGCTCTTGCCATTCCAGGTGGTGACGACGGGAATGGACAGCCCGTCGGCCAGCGCGAGCACTTCGTCGGTGGCGTTGGCACTGATGGCGCCACCACCGACGACGATGACCGGTCGTCTGGCGGTGCCCAGCAGCGTGATGGCCCGAGTGATCGCCTCGGGGTCGGGGTATTGCAACCCGATCGGCAGCCTGCGGGCCAGGTCGTGAAAGTTGACCTCGGCGGTCTCGGCGTGCAGATCCCATGGCACCTCGACGTGGGCCGGACCGCGACGGCCCGTCAGCATCGTGCTGAACGCGCGGTGCATGATGAACGGCAGATCCTCGATGCTGTTGGCCACCCAGCTGCGCTTGGACACGGCCTCGGCGATCTGTGGAAAGCCATTGTCCTTCTGACGTTCCAGCTCTTGGAGGACGCCGCGGCCGCGCATGTGGCGCGGTGGCCCGCCCGTGATCACCAGCACACTAGTGGAGTCGCTATAAGCGGTGGCCAGGCCGAGCACGGTGTTCGATGCGCCCGCGCCGATCGACGTGACCGCGGCCATTGGTTTGCCGGACGCCCGGTAGTAGCCGTCGGCCAGATGAACCGCACTCTGCTCGTGGTAGGTCTGGATGAAGGGGATCTTCGACTCGTCCTCATTGAAGGCGTCCATCAAGCCCCAGATGCCGTGCCCGGGAATGCCCGCCACGTAAGGAATCCCGTATTCCTTGAGGATGCGGGCGATGACCTGCCCGCCGTTGAGCCTAGGCATGAATGTCCTTCCGGTCGTGAGGTACTGGACTGGCGCTCGCATCGACGTGCGACGACGGTCGTACTCAGTGTGACCCCGACGGATCACGTGTGGTCAGGCCCAAATTGTGCAGTTGGACGGAAATGACCTGCACACACTGCCACCGGATGCCTTACACACTTTGTGCAAGGCCACGGGCAGCACTGCATATTCTGCGGCTCCTTCTGGGAGAACTGCATCCCTAGGTTTGGAGAGTGTCGTCGTGTCGTCTGTCGACACGAAACCCTCAGCCCAGGGGAGTGCTTTCCATGTCCACACCAGTCGCGGCGTTGCGGTCGCAGGTCGTCACGGACCCGCCGGAGGTCCTCGTGGCCGACGTCGCCATCATCGGTTCCGGAATGGGCGGGGGCAGCCTCGCGTACGCGTTGCGCGACCGTGACGTCGACGTCCTCATCATCGAGCAAGGCGACTTCCTCCCGGTCGAGCGGGAGAACTGGTCCTTCGACGCCGTGCATACCCGCGGGCGCTACAAGAACTCGGCCGCGTGGCACGACACCCTGGCCGGAAAGGACTTCGTGCCCGGCAACTACCACTACGTCGGTGGCAGCACGAAGCTCTACGGGGCCACGCTGCCGCGCTTTCGCGAATGCGATTTCGCCGAGATCGAGCACGCCGACGGTGTGTCGCCGGCGTGGCCCATCGATTACGCCGACCTCGAGCCGTTCTACGGCCAGGC
>NZ_JAVRPS010000253.1:0-42805 GCF_032162105.1 Mycobacterium sp.
GCGCGTGCCCGGTTGCTCGTCAGTCGACGTCGCGGGCCAATAGGTCATCCCAGGTGTCGCGGCGCACGACGAGTCGGGCGGATCCGTCGAGCGCGAAGACGACCGGCACCCGGCGCGCGCCGTTGTACTGATTGGACATCGTGTAGCAGTACGCGCCGGTGACCGGGACGGCCAGCAGGTCGCCGACGGCAGGATCTCGCAGGGCGACGCCGTCGACCAGCTGATCGCCGGACTCGCAGTGCCTGCCGACGACGCTGACCATCTCCCCGCCACCGACCCGGTCGACGAGCGTCGCCTCGAACCGCTGCCCGGTGAGCGACACCTCGAGGTTGTCGCCCATGCCGCCGTCCACCGCCACGTGCGTGACGATTCCCCGCTTGACCGTGGTGACGCGATACACCGTGCACGCGCTGTTGGCGCCCATGCTGCGGCCCGGCTCGACGATGATGCGCGCACCGTCGGGCAACAGCGCTTTCGCCTGGGTCACCATCGCGTCGGCGTAGTCGTCGAGGCTGGGCGGATTCTCGTCGTAGGTATAGCGCGCCCCGAGCCCGCCGCCGAGGTCGTAGACGTCGAAGGTGCCGAGCTTTGCGATGGGTTCCACGGCCTGCGCGAGCTGTTCGACGTTGAGCAGCTGCGATCCGACGTGGGTGTGCACGCCGTCGAGCCGCAACTTGGCACTGCGTTCGATGCGGCCGATCGCGTCGCGGGCATCGTCGGGCATGAGCCCGAACTTGGAGCCGGCGTGGCCCGTCGCCTGGGACGCGTGCGTGGCGGCCTCGACGCCGGGAATCACCCGCACCAGACAGGGCTGTCGAGAACCCGCGGGCACGATGCGCTCGAGGCGGTCGATGTCGTCGAAGTTGTCGACGACGATCAGCCCGACGCCGTGCCGCACGGCCAGCTCGAGCTCCTCGTCGGTCTTGGCGTTACCGTGCAGCACCAGTCGGGCCGGATCGGCGCCTGCCTTCAGCGCGCTCAGGATCTCGCCGCCGCCCGCGACGTCGAGGTGCAGGCCTTCCTCGACCATGACGCGCTGAACCGCCGTGCAGGGGAACGACTTCGACGCGAACGCCACGTCCGCCCGCGGCCAGCGGCTGCGGAACGCGGTCAGGTAGTCGCGGGCCCGCTGCCGCAGCGCGTCCTCGGACACCACGATCGCGGGGGTGCCGAACTTCTCGGCCACCTCATCGAGGCGGCACCCACCGACGGCAAGCGTGCCGTCGCTCTCGATGGCCGTTCCTGGCGGGAAGAGACCGAGCAGTTCGTCGGCGGTCACGTCGGTGTGAATGCTCACCGCCTCAGCGTGCCACTGGTGCGTGCGCTGCGAAGAAGCTGACTGGCCTGTTAGTCTGTCTGTAATGATCCCTACAGATGCTCGGCCGACGAAGAAGCAGCAGCAGGGCGAACAGTCCCGCGAGCTGATCCTCGACGCCACCGAACGGCTGATGGCCACCCGCGGATACGCCGCGACGTCGATCAGCGACATCCGCAAGGCGTGCGGGTTGCCGCCGAGCTCCATCTACTGGCACTTCGGCTCGAAGGAGGGCGTGCTCGCGGCCGTGATGGAACGCGGGGCGCAGCGGTTCTTCGCCGCGATTCCGACATCGGAGGACGCCGACGGACAGTTGGCCGTGCTTTCGCGGTTGCAAGCCCAGCACCCGGGCTTCCTACGGCTGTTCTACATCCTGTCGCTGGAGCGCAGCGACGATCCGGCCGTCGCCGAGATGGTGCGCCGCGTCCGCGACACGGCATTGACCCGCTTTCGCGACGTGATCAGCCATCTCCTTCCGCGCGATGCTCCCGCTGGCAAGGCCGACCGTGTGGTCCACGAGTTGACCGCGTTCGCCGTCGCGCTGTCAGACGGCGTCTTCTTCGCCGATCACCTCGAACCCGAGGCGACGGACGTGGACCGGATGTACCGGCGACTGCTTCAGGGGTTGACCGCGCTCATCCCCGTGCTTCTGGAGGAGCAATGACCATGAAGACCGCCATCATCACGGGTGCAGGCGCCGGACTTGGCCTGGAGTGCGCACGCGCACTGTTGGACACCGATCCGTCCTGGCACGTCGTCCTCGCGGTACGCAATCCCCCGCGCGGTGCGGACGCGGTGACGCTTCTTGGCGCACCTGATCGGTGCACCGTGATCGAGGTGGACCTGGCCTCCTTGGCATCGGTGCGCACTTTCGTGCAGAACGTGCGGGCCGCGACGGAGCTTCCGCCGATTCAGGCGATCGTGTGCAACGCTGGCGTGCAGGTGATTTCGGGCACCCAGGCGACGGTCGACGGGTTCGAGATGACGTTCGGCGTGAACCACCTCGGCCACTTCGCGATGGTGCAGGGATTGCTCGACACCCCGTTGGCATCCCCGGCGCGAATCGTCGTCGTCAGCAGCGGCACGCACGACCCGAGCAAGTTCACCGGCATGCCGAACGCGCGCTACACCACTGCGGCCGACCTGGCCCAGCCCACGGCCGGGCCGGACGAATCCTCCGTCGATGCCGGTCGACGTCGCTACACGACGTCGAAGTTGTGCAACGTTCTGTTCGCCTACGAACTCGACCGCCGCCTCGACCACGGGCGGCATGGCATCACCGTGACGGCGTTCGACCCCGGCCTGATGCCCGGATCCGGACTGGCCCGCGACTATCCTCCGCTGCAGCAGCTGGCGTGGCGATATCTGCTGCCGGCCTTGCGATTTCTGCCAGGGGTGCGCAGCACGCGAACCTCCGGCCGTTACTTGGCCGCGCTGGCGGCGGATCCTCGATTCGACGGCGTGACGGGAACGTACTTCGCCGGCCCCAAGCCCATCCGCTCGTCGGCCGACTCCTACGACGGCGACAAGGCGCGCGACCTCTGGGAGACCAGCGAACGGCTGCTGACACCCGTCCCGTAGCGGCCGGTACCGTCGGTGCCCATGGCGCTCGGACGGCTCGGTGACGCTGCCAGCGCGACAAGAGACCGTCGGGCCCGCGTGGCGGCCGCCGCACTGTTTCTGACCAACGGGGCGATCTTCGCCAACATGCTGCCCCGATTCCCCGAGATCAAGACCGACCTGGGGCTGTCGAACGCGGCATACGGAGCGGCGATCGCCGCGTTCTCCGCAGGCGCGCTGGTCTCCGGGCTCACCGCAGGCGCATTGATCCGCCGATTCAACTCCTCCCGTGTCGGTGTGATCGCCACACTCGGCATCGCGTCGTTCGTCTTCGTCGCTGCGATCGCCCCGTCGCCGGTGCTGTTCGCCGGTGCGCTGTTCATCGCGGGAGCGGCGGACTCGGTCACCGACGTCGCACAGAACGCGCACGGTCTTCGCGTGCAGCGCAACTACGGCCGGTCCATCATCAACTCGCTGCACGCGGTCTGGTCGGTCGGCGCCATCGTCGGCGGGCTGATGGGCGCGGCCGCCATCGCGCTGCACGTCCCGCGCGGCGTGCACCTGGCGTTCTCGGGTGCCGTCTTCAGTGTGGTCGTCCTGATCGCGTACCCGTTTCTCCTCCGCGGCCCGGACCACGACGATCACCCCGCGGCGCGGACGGCGGGCGCAGGAAAGATCGGACTCGGCGTCTATGCAGTGTTGGCCGCGCTGGTGGGTATCGCGATCGCGGGCGCAGCCATCGAGGACGCAGGAAGCTCGTGGGCGACGGTGTATCTGCGGGACAGCCTGAGCGCGCCTGCCGCGATCGCCGCATTCGGCTACATCGCACTGGTCAGTTTTCAGTTCATCGGGCGGTTGTTCGGCGACCGCCTGGTGGACCGGTTCGGCGAACGTGCGGTGGCCCGAGCCGGCGGACTGATCGCCGCCGCGGGCATGGGCGCCGCGCTGGCGTTCCCGAGCGTCCCTGCGACCATCGCCGGATTCGCCGCGGCAGGATTCGGCAGCGCCACCCTGATCCCGGCGGCCATGCACGGGGCCGACCGGTTGCCCGGCATGCGGCCGGGTACGGGACTGACCATCGTGACGTGGTTGTGCCGGGTCGGATTCCTGATGTCCCCGATCATCGTCGGGGTCGTCGCCGACGCCACCAGCCTGCGCGTCGGGCTGCTCATCGTTTCCGTCGCCGGTCTGGCGGTGGTGGCCCTTGCCGGGGTGCTCAGTGCACCGCACCGGTCATTTCGATGGTCAGTACGCCGCCCACGATGAGGGCGATACCAGCCCCCATCACCCAGGTGAGCGGTTCGGAGAACAGGAATCGGGCGATGACGGCGACGAGCGCGACGCCGCACGCCGTCCAGACGCCGTACGCGACGCCGACGGGCATGCCCAACGACAGCGAGATCCACAGCAGATAGAAGGACGCCAGGTAGCCGAGGACGACCGGAACGATCCAGGCTCTCTTTCGGAAGCCGTCCGACGCACGCAGGGACAGGGTCGCGACGACCTCGATGAGGATCGCGCCCGCCAGCGCCAGCCACATCACGGCGTCGTCTTGTTCGCGGCAGCCCGCTGCGACCCGAACTCGATGAGCAGGACTCCCGCGATGATCAGGCCGATGCCCATCACGATCGGCCAGGTGAAGGGGTCGCCGAAGATCATCGCGGCCAGTACGGCGGTGCCTGCCGTGCCGAGCGCACCCCAGATGCCGTAGGTGACCCCGATCGGCACGCCAGCGCGAAGCACCACGGTCAGCAGCACCAATGCGCCGACGTATCCGGCGACGACCACGACCAGCCAGGCCCAATGGTCTTGCGACGCCCGCAGAGACAGCGTCGCCGCCACCTCGATGGTGATGGCTGCGCTGAGCAGCGCCCACTTTCGCACGGGTCCAAAACTAGCCGACGGTGTTTGGTGCACCATCGGAGTCGTCGGTCAGTAGACGAGACCCAGCCGCGGTGGCCGGGTGCCCCGCAGGGTGTGGTTGCCGAGGTGGACGTACTTCCAGCGGGCGGGGTCGTGCAGAGAGTGAGTCCGCACGTTGCGCCAGTGCCGGTCCAGGTTGACCGACGTGTCGGTGCCGGACGCACCGGTCAACTCGAAGATGCCGCTGGCGATCTCGACGGCGAACTCCTGCGCCAGCGCCTTGGCCGCGGCCACCGTCAGCGTCGCCTCGGCGGCGGTGTCGCGGGACAACTCGGGTTGGGCCAGCGCCTCGTCGATGATGGATGCGCCACGGCCCAGCAGTGCCTCCAGCGCGTACAGCCGCGCGGTCAGCTCGCCGAAGCGGCGCACCACGTGCGGTTCCTGATCGGCACGCTCGATCCCGGCGTCGACCGCTTCCTGCCATGGCCTGGTCCTAGTGCGGACGAACTCCGCGCCGTCCTCGAGTGCGGCACGGGCGATTCCGATGTCGATGGCCGCGTGCAGCGCCTGGTCGTAAGCGCCGAGAACGGTTGGTGGTCCGGTGACCGGATCAGGAGCGGTGCCCTCCTCGATGACCAGCTCGCCGTCGACGACGACGCCGTCGAGGCGCACCTCGCCGCTGGCGGTTCCGCGTTGGCCGAACGCCGACCACTTGTCGAGATCCAGTGTGACACCGGGCTGATCGGGCCGGACGAACACAGTCGCGGTCTCGCCGTCCCCGCCGGCGACGATGGCCGCCACGGCGATCCAGGCGGCGCCGAGCGCCCCGGTGGCGTAGTACTTGGTGCCGTCCAGTACCCATGTGCCGTCACCGCGTGGGGTCAGCGTGGTGTTCCGCTGCAGCGCGGTCTTGGTGCCGCGCTCTGTGGTCGCGTTGCCGAGTTGGGCGCCGGCCAGGACGTCGCGGTAGATCCGCGGCGCCGGTTCGACGTTTCCGAGACCCGAGATGGCCTGGGTGATGACGAAGTGCGACAACAGCAGCTGGCCGACGGCACCGTCGCCCCGCGACAGCCTGCGCAGCACGTCGATCCTGGTGGATGCGGGCAGCCCGGGTCCGCCGTGTTCGGTGGGCACCGTGATGCTCAGCAGGCCGGCGTCGGCGACCTGGCGTAGTTGGGGGAGCAGCGGCGTGCCCGTCCGCTCTCGTTCGGCGCTACCGACGGCGAGGTCGGCGGCCACGGCGTCCGCGGCGTCGAGCGCGGCCCGCGGAGTGGTCAGCGCATGCGCTGCGGTGCTGATGTCGACGGTCATGTCGCGGCACGCTACGGACTGCTGGAGGCGGCGCCCAGAATTGCGACCACCGAGAATGATTGTCGGCGAGCAGGAGCCACGGGTGAAATCGCAGCTCAGAGGTTGTCGGAGGCCGCGCGTAGCCTGGTTCGAAAGGCGTTCGACGCCCGCCGGACCGATTGAAGGAGCACCACATGACGGATTCCCAGCGCACTCTCATCGCCGTTCTGCTCGACCGTTCGGGGTCGATGGAATCCGTCAAGTCCGACACCGAGGGCGGGTTCAACGCGTTCATCGACAGCCAGCGCGCCCAACCGGGTGCCGCGCGGGTGACGCTGGCGCAGTTCGACACTCAGTACGAGGTGGTCTACGCCAACCGGCCGATCGGCGACGTACCGCGGCTCGAGTTGCAACCCCGCGGTGGGACGGCCCTGTATGACGCGCTGGGCCGGTTGATCACCGACGTGGGAGCGGAGTTGGCCGCGCTGCCCGAGGACGAGCGGCCAGGCACGGTGGTCGTCGTGGTGCTCACCGACGGCCACGAGAACTCCAGCCACGAATGGACTCACGACGCCGTCGGCGCAGCGATCCGCAGGCAGGAGACCGAGTACGCCTGGGACTTCCTGTTCCTCGGCGCCAACATGGACGCCGTGCAGATCGGCACGGCGCTCGGCATCCAGGCCGACCGGTCGATGACCTGGGACACCAAGGGCGGCGGCGTGGTGAATGCGATGGCCTCGGCCGGTGCCTTCGTCAGCCGCAAGCGGGCCGCCGCGCCCGCGGGCACCGCGGTGGAGGGCTTCTCGGAAGCCGACCGTACGGCAGCCGGGGGTCGCGCGAACAAGTGACGGCCGAACAGAACACCGAACAGTTGGGCGGGCACCCCGTCATCGACATCGTTGACACCGAGCATGGCCCCGTGCGCGGCGTCGACGACGGAACGGTCAAGGTGTGGAAGGGAATTCGCTACGCCGCGCCGCCTGCGGGTGAGCTGCGCTGGCGAGCGCCGCAACCGCCCGAACCGTGGACCGAACCCGCCGACGCCACCCGGGTGGGGCCGGTATGTCCGCAACCGACCGATCCGCGGATCCCGATCGACCTTGGCGCTGCTCAGGGCGACGATTGCCTGACGCTGAACGTGTGGGCGTCGTCGGACACCTCACCAGGAGACGGCAAGCCCGTGATGGTGTGGGTGCACGGCGGTGCCTACATCCTTGGGTCGTCGGCGCAACCGCTGTACCACGGGCGGGTGCTCGCCTCGAGCGGCGACGTCGTGGTCGTCACGGTGAACTACCGGCTGGGTGCGCTGGGCTTCCTTGACCTGTCCCCGTTCTCGTCCTCGAAGGCGACGTTCGAGACCAATCTGGGTCTGCGCGACGTGCTGTTCGCGCTGCAGTGGATCCGCCAGAACGTGGCCGCCTTCGGTGGCGATCCCGGGCGGGTCACCCTCTTCGGCGAGTCGGCGGGCGCCGGCATGGTGACGACGCTGCTCGCCAGTCCGGCTGCTGCGGGCCTGTTCTCGGCCGCCATCGCGCAGAGCTCACCCGCGACGTCCATCTACGACGCCGCCCGATCGCGCGTGGTCGCCGAGCAGTTTCTCGCTGCACTGGGCGTCGACGACGCCGCCGGACTGGTCGCCGCCCCGACCGCCGCGGTGCTGGCCGCATCCAAGCTGGTGTTCGACGAGGTGCCGGTGCGTACTCCCGGCACGCTGGCCTTCGCGCCGATCGTCGACGGCGACGTGGTGCCCGACTATCCCGTCACGGTGGCGCGGGCAGGCCGTACCCACGCCGTCCCCTTGCTGATCGGTACGAACAAGCACGAGGCGGCGCTCTTCCGGTTCATGAAGTCACCGCTGCTGCCGATCACACCGCAGGCGATCAAGGCGATGTTCGCCGAGATCGCCTCCGAACAACCCGGCCTGCAACTGCCAAGCGAGGAGGAGCTGGGCGCCACCTACCGCGGCCGCGGTAAGACACCGGGCATGGGCGTGGCCCGCGACCTCGGTTTCCGGATGCCGTCGATCTGGATGGCCGAGGGGCATGCCGCCGTCGCCCCGGTCTACGTCTACCGGTTCGACTGGGCCACGCCGATGCTGCGACTGCTGCGACTCGGGGCGGCACACGCCACCGAACTGCCCTATGTGTGGGGAAACCTCGTGGCGGGGCCCAAGGACCCGACGTTCAAGCTCGGCGGGCTGAAGACGGGCACAGCGGTCTCGGAGCGGATGCGGGCCCGATGGCGGAACTTCGCGGTGTCCCGCGAACCGTCCGGACTCGTCGGTGATCCGGTCTGGCGGCCGTACCGGCGGGACGACCGGGCCACCCTGGTGATCGACAAGCAGGACGCGGTGGTGGACGACCCGGACCGCACCTTGCGGGCGGCGTGGGGTGACGACGTGCTCAGTTTCCGCTGAGCAGTTCGCTACGCTGCCCTGGGAGGTGTCGACGTGGACTGGGCGAAAACGTTGTCGGGGCTTGTCTCGGACGTGCTGCCGCCGCTGATGCACGACCCGGTGATGTTCGCCGTGCCCTTCTTCCTGGTGCTGCTGATCATCGAGTGGGCAGCGGCGCGCAAACTCCAGCACACCGAGGCCGAGCAGGCGCCCGCGGGGGCCTACCTGAGGCCCGACGCGTGGGCCAGCATCTGGATGGGCGTGGTGTCGATCGGCACCAGCGGGTTGCTGAACGGCATCGCGCTGGTGGGCTACGCCGCGTTGTACGTCTACGTGGCGCCGTGGCACCTGCCCGCCGCCGAGTGGTACACCTGGGTCACCGCCATCCTGGGCGTGGACCTGCTCTACTACCTCTATCACCGGATGGCCCACCGGGTACGCATCTTCTGGGCCACCCATCAGGCCCACCACTCCAGCCAGTACTTCAACTTCGCCACCGCGCTGAGGCAGAAGTGGAACATCAGCGGTGACGTGTTCCTGCGGGCGTTGTTGCCGCTGTTCGGCGTCCCGCCATGGATGGTCTTCCTAAGCTTCTCGATCAACCTCGTCTACCAGTTCTGGATTCACACCGAGCGCATCGGAAAGCTCTGGCGGCCAATCGAATTCATCTTCAACACGCCGTCGCATCACCGGGTGCACCACGGCAGGGACCAGCAGTACCTCGACAAGAACTACGGCGGAATCCTGATCGTGTGGGACCGGCTGTTCGGCAGCTTCGCCGCCGAGACGTCCCGGCCGCACTACGGGCTCACCAAGCAGGTCGACACCTACAACGTCTGGAAACTGCAGACCCACGAGTACGTCGCCATCGCCCACGACGTCCGGCACGCGTGCCGCTGGCGCGACCGCCTCGGCTACACGTTCGGCCCGCCAGGGTGGGCACCGCCGCAGAGCGTGCAGCCCGACATTCCGGCGCCGATGACCGCCGCCCAGTAGGTCATTCGCCGGACCGGCGGAAGACCGGTGCCGACGGCGCCGCGAGTACTTCGCCGGGAGCCACCGGGTCGCCTGCCAGCAGCAGGTCCCGGCCATCGGCCTCGAGTCGCGCGGCGCGGGCGACGGCGCACTCCGCAACTTGATTTGTCGCCGTCGTACTCGGCGAGGCCGTAGTGTCACGCGGTGTGAAAACGGTGTTCGACGGTTACGTGGATCCGGCGGTCGTTGAACGGTCGCTCGCCACAAGCACCTTCGGTTCGATGTGGCTCGACATGGAGCGGCCTGAGTACCCGCGACTAGCAGGCTCGATCACCTGCGACCTGCTCGTCGTCGGCGGCGGCTACACCGGGCTGTGGACCGCACTACATGCCGCGCAGCGCAATCCGGACCAGCGCATCGTCCTCATCGAGGCCGATCGCATCGGGTGGGCCGCATCTGGCCGCAACGGTGGTTTCGTCGACGCCAGCCTGACGCACGGCCTGGCCAACGGAAAGACGCGCTGGCCCAACGAGATCGACCGGCTGACCGAGATGGGCATGGAGAATCTCGACGGCATGCAGGACGAGATCGGGCGGCTCGGCCTCGACGTGGAATGGCAGCGCAACGGAATGCTCGCGGTGGCGACGGAACCGCACCAGGTGGAATGGCTGGAGCAAGCCGCCGAATCGGGGGAGGGCAGCTTCCTCGGCCGCGAGGACGTGCAGGGCCAGGTCCATTCGCCGACCTACCTGGCCGGCCTGTTCGAGGCCGACACGTGCGCGATCGTGCATCCCGCCAAGCTGGTGTTCGAACTCGCCCGCGCATGCCGGGAAGCCGGCGTGCGGATCTACGAGCACACCAACGCCACCTCCCTGGACTCCGGTGGCGCCGCGCTGCGCGTCGACACCGGCGGCGCCATCGTGACGACGCGCCAGGTCGTGCTCGCGACGAACGTCTTCACCTCGCTGCTGCGGCGCAACCGACTGCACACCGTGCCCGTCTACGACTACGTGCTGGCCACCGAACCGCTCACCGATGCGCAACTCGACCGAATTGGGTGGCAGGGCAGACAGGGAATCGGCGACTGCGCCAACCAGTTTCACTACTATCGGCGCACGCAGGACAACCGCATCGTGTGGGGTGGCTACGACGCCGTCTACCACTTCGGCCGCAAGGTCGACGCCTCATATGAGAACCGTCCCGCGACGTACCACCGGCTCGCCGAACACTTCTTCATCACCTTCCCGCAACTCGACGACGTCCGCTTCAGCCACCGATGGGCGGGCGCCATCGACACCAACACCCGGTTCTGCGCGCACTGGGGCCTGGCCCGTGACGGCAGGGTCGCCTACGCGAACGGCTTCACCGGACTCGGCGTTGGCGCGGCGCGATTTGCCGCCGACGTGTGCCTCGACCTGCTCACGGGCACGGACACGCCGCGTACCGAGCTCGAGATGGTCCGCAAGCGCCCTCTGCCGTTTCCGCCCGAGCCGTTGGCCAGCATCGGAATCCAGGCCACCCGGTGGTCCCTCGATCGTGCCGACCACACCGAAGGTCGCCGCAATGCTTTGCTGCGCACGCTGGACGCGCTCGGCCTCGGTTTCGACTCGTAGCCAAACGTAACCGATTGTTCGCCAACCGTTTTGCTCGTGCCCAGCCGAACCCGCCCACGAACCTCGGAGAGGTCGGTGGGCTCGCCACCGTCATTGAGCGGAAAGGGTAGACATCGTGGGAGACCGACGCCAAAAGGGCGAGAAGCTCGAGGTTGGGCAGTCGTTGACGTCCGACAACGGGGCATACGAGGTGATCCTCCAGGACGACGGCAATCTGGTGCTGTACGCCGGTGAGCAATCGGTGTGGTCGACGGGCACGAACGGCCAGAGTGTGGTCCGCGCCGAAGTGCAGGAAGACGGGAACTTCGTGCTGTACACGGCGGACAAGCCGGTGTGGCACAGCGATACCAAGGGCGCCAAGGACGTCCGGCTGGTCCTGCAGGACGACCGGAACCTCGTGCCCTACGGTTTCGACGGACCGGCCTGGTCATCCGAGACCCACACGGACGAAGCGCCACCACCGCCACCCGCGGCGGCCGAACCCGAAGTGGAGCTCGCGGCGGCCGAGGAGCCCGCACCGGCTCCCGAGGCAGCGCCCGCACCGCCGCCGCCACCGCCACCACCTGCAGTGAAGACGTACACGGTGGTATCCGGTGACACGTTGTGGGCCATCTCCGAGCGGTTCTACGGCGACGGCAACAGGTACCAGCAGATCGCCGATGCCAGCGGCGTGTCCAACCCCGATCTGATCCATCCCGGTCAGGTGTTGACGATTCCGTAGTCCGGTAAAGCAAATGCGGTCCGGCCCTTTCGGTCCGGGCCGCATTTGCTTGCGGGTAGGCTGGCATGGCCATCTACCTTCACGGATCGGAGAAGCCATGCGGCGGTGGTGTTTGCGTGTGCTCGCGGTGGCGGTCGCTCCGATCGCAACCGTGCTGTGTGCGCCTGCCGTCGCACCGATGACCGCGCAAGCCACCCCCGGTGTCCCGGTCTATCCGGGCATGGAGGTCCGTCAGGACATCAACCTGTGCACGTTGGGCTTCGTCGACATGGACACGCGCACGGCCTTCACCGCCGGTCACTGCCGTGGCAGCGGGCCGGTGCGGGACCGCGACGGAAACGTCATCGGCCAACAGACGCTGTTCCGGGACAACACGCCAAACGGTGCCACGGTCCCGACCGACCATCTGATCGCCGACTGGGAAGCGATTCAGCTCGCGCCCGAGGTCGTATTGAACAACGTCCTGCCCGGCGGACGTGTCCTCGTCGTCGATCCGACGGTGTTACCGCAACCGGGTCAGCGGGTATGCCACTTCGGCGTGGTGACCGGCGAAAGCTGTGGCACCGTAGACGCCGTCAACAACGGGTGGTTCACGATGGCCAATGGCGTGGTGAGCCAGAAGGGTGATTCGGGTGGCCCGGTCTATGTGCTCACCGACGACGGGCGCGCTGTCATCGTCGGGATGTTCAACAGCACGTGGGGTCAATTCCCTGCGGCGGTCTCCTGGCAGGCCACCGACCAACAGATCCGCGAAGAGGTCTTCACCCCCGCCTCGGGCACCACGCCGAACATCACCGCCAAACCTCCAGTCCTGCCCAACCCGCCGGCCTAGGCCGGCGGGTTGCGCCGGCCAGAAGTAGTCATGCCTGCTGCATCGGGACGGTGGTCCCGCCGACGGATCACGATCGTCGTGCTGGGGTCACTCGGCATCCTCGCCATGGTGGGGACCACGCTCGGCACCGTGGTGATGCCCTTCGTACTCAAGGACTCTGGTGGGCCACCATCGCGCTCGGCCACGCGGCCGTCCCCGACGGCGCCCCCGATCGTGATGAAGCCGTTGGCGGTCCGGCCGGTGTTCCAGGCGCTGGTGGCCACGCCGGAGGAGTGTCAGCTGCCACCGCCGCCTGCACCGGACCAACCTTCGCAGGCCTGCGACCTGGAGAGCACCGCCCGCTATGACTTGGGCCCGGTCGCGTTGCAGCTGAACATGACCGGAGCCAAGAGTGTCAAGCTGCCGATGAGCGAGTTCTACAGCGTCCAGCTCGCCATGGATCCCGGCTCAGGGGCGGCGTTCGGCGGCTACACCGCCGCCAACGTCGGAAAGCAGCTCGCGTTCGTCAGGGACGGCGTGGTTCTGGCCGCTCCCGCCATCGACCAACCCATCCAAGGGCAGTCACTTCAACTGTCCGGCAACATGACTCAGGCCACGGCCGAGAGGATCGTGCGCATGCTTCTCGACGGGTCCTGACGGACCGCGCTACCGGGACGTCAGCTCGAACACCGGGATCGACGGCGCGGCGGCACGGAGTTCGGCATCCGTCGACTCCGGGGTCAGACCGCCGACGTGGCCCTTGACCTCCCAATACCACCGCTGCAGATAGCGCTTCAGCAGTTCGGGCTTGGCGTCGTCGGCGAGTTCGGTGATGGCGACCTCGCGGCCGCGCCACCGGGGACCCATCTCTACCTCGCCCGCGGTCCGGGCGTTGCGCGCCCACTGCGTGTTGCCGCGCGGTGACACCAGGTAGTCGCGCCCGTCGATGGTGAGCAGGTTGACCACCACGCCGCGGCGCTTGCCCGTCTTGCGGCCGCGTACCCGCAGCGCCCGGGTGCCTGCGATGCCGATGCCCGCCTCGGCGAGCCAGCGGAAGAACCCGTTGGCGGCCTTGGCGGCGAGGTTCGGTTCGTCGTAGCGAATGGTCATCACGGTCTCCTTCAGGTCTTTTGAAATTGGAGAGCACTGCTCTCATTATCCAGGGTGACACCACGAGGCGGATAAATCAAGAGCAGTGATCTCGTTCTGTGCCACACTCGGGCGATGGGCAAGCGGCAGGAATCGCGTGAGCGCATCGAACGCGAGATCATCGCGATCGGCAGGCGCCACCTCGTCACCGAGGGAGCGGCCGGTCTCTCGGTGCGGGCCATTGCACGCGATCTGGGCATGGTGTCCTCGGCGGTGTACCGATACGTCGCAAGTCGCGACGACCTGCTGACCCTCCTGCTGATCGACGCCTACACCGAACTGGCGGATGCGGTCGATCGCGCGCACCAGTCGACATCCGGGTCCTGGGCCGATCAGGTCCTCGCGATCGCACGGGCCGCACGCCAGTGGGCGGTCGACCAGCCGGCCTGCTGGGCCCTGTTGTACGGCAGCCCGGTGCCCGGCTATCACGCTCCGGCCGAGCTGACGGTCGGACCCGGCACCCGAGTGGTCGGCGCCGTGTTCGGCGCAGTCGCGGCGGGAATAGACGCCGGCGACGTGCCGGTGCCGAACATCCAAGCGGCCCAACCGATGTCGGCCGACTTCGACGTGATCCGGGGTGAGTTCGCGTTCGCCGGCGACGACGCCACCGTGCTCAAGTGCTTCCTTCTGTGGGCGGCGCTGGTCGGTGCGATCAGCCTGGAGGTGTTCGGCCAGTACGGCGCCGACACCCTGACCGACCCCGCCGCGGTGTTCGAAGGCCAGATCGAGTTGCTGCTCACCACGTTCACGGGGACCGAGTTGCATCACCGTTGACTTATATAAGGCAGAACTGTAGTTTGGTTTCGTGCACGCGTTCGACGTCCTCGGCGATCCGGTACGCCGGCGCATCCTGGAGCTGCTGGCCGACGGCGAGCGGTCGGCGGGGGTCATCGGGGCCACCATCCAGGACGAGTTCGCGATCACCCAGCCTGCGGTGTCACAGCACTTGAAAGTGCTGCGCGACAATGGATTCGCGTCGGTGCGGCCAGACGGCCAGCGTCGGCTCTACGCGGTCGACGCCACCGCGCTGCGGGACGTCGACCGCTGGCTCGACGGCTTCCGGCGATTCTGGACCCCGCACTTGGACGCGCTGGCCACGGAAGTCGCACGCGGGAAACGACAACGAAGAAGCGAAGGAAGCAAACATGATTGACATCGACGTCGACCATCAGATCAACGCGGTGCAGCGCACTGTCGGGGCTCGCACGATCGACACGGGGGAGGCACACGTCGTCACCGTCAGTCAGTCCTACGACACCGACGCGGCCGACCTCTGGGATGCGGTCACGAACATCGAGCGCATACCCCGGTGGTTCTTGCCGATTTTGGGCGATTTGACGGTCGGTGGCTCCTACCAGCTGGAGGGCCAAGCCAACGGAACCATCCTGACGTGCGACCCTCCGAAGAACTTCACCGCGACCTGGGAGTGGGGCGGCAACATCAGCTGGATCGACGTCAGCATCGGTAGCGACGGCCCCGACCGGGCGCGATTGGTGATCGAGCACATCACCCACGGGGACGACGAGACCTGGCGCGAGTTCGGGCCGGGTGCCGTCGGAATGGGCTGGGACTCGATGGTGCTCGGGCTGGCCATCCACCTGGGTACCGGCGAATCCATCGACCCGTCGTTCGGCGAGCAGTGGACGGGCACCGAGGAGGGCCGTCGCTTCCTGACGCTGTCCGGCGAAGAGTGGTATGTCGCGAGCGTCGCAGCCGATGCCGACCCCGCGGAGGCGCGCGCGATGACTGATCGATGCATCAAGGCGTACCTGGGCGACGCATAAAACTAGAACACGTTCTAGCCAGGCGCGGACCCCGGCGATATCCTCGAACCGATGCCCGACCAGACGCCTGTCCAGATTGCCTGGGTGACACGGGACCTTGATGCCACCGAAAAAGCCCTGACCTCCTTGTTGGGCGCCAGGAAGTGGATCAGGATGCCCGGTGTTCACTTCAGCCCCGACGCGTGCACGTTTCGCGGTCGGCCCGCCGATTTCCTCGCCGACATCTCGCTGAGCTATGCCGGTGACACGCAACTCGAAGTCATCGCACCGGTGCGGGGCGAGAGCATCTACACCGAGTTTCTGGACAGCGCGGGTGCGGGATTGCACCACATCTGCGTGGAGGCGGAAACCACCGACGCGTTCGACGCGGCACTACGCGACGCCGAACGCCAGGGCGCGCCCGTCGTCCAACAGGGCGTGATGCCGGGTGGCATGCGGTTCGCGTACGTCTCCGCCGAGCAGGCCGGAGTGCCATACATCGAGATCGCGCACATACCGGATGAGATCCGGGCGTTCTTCGACTACGTGAAACAGGAGCAACGATGACGCAGATCCCCGAAACCGTCGACGCCGCAGGCGTGACGGACTGGTCCGACGACGTGGACGTCGTCGTAATCGGATTCGGCATCGCGGGTGGCTGCGCTGCAGTCAGCGCCGCCGCCGCCGGTGCCCGGGTCCTGGTGCTGGAACGCGCGGCCGCGGCCGGCGGTACGACGGCGATGGCGGGTGGGCACTTCTATCTCGGCGGCGGGACCGCCGTGCAGCGGGCCACCGGTCACGAGGACAGCGCCGAGGAGATGTACAAGTACCTCGTCGCGGTGTCCCGCGACCCCGAGCTCGACAAGATCCGGGCTTACGCTGACGGCAGCGTCGAGCACTTCAACTGGTTGGAGGACTTGGGCTTTCAGTTCGAGCGCAGCTACTACCCCGAGAAGGCGGTCATCCAGCCCAACACCGAGGGCCTGATGTTCACCGGAAACGAAAAGGTGTGGCCGTACAAGAACGAGGCCATACCGGCACCGCGCGGGCACAAGGTGCCGGTCCCCGGCGACACCGGCGGTGCGGGCATGGTGGTCGGCCTACTGCTCAAGCGCGCCACCGACCTCGGCGTGCAGATCCGTTACGAGACGGGTGCCTCCGCGCTGGTCGTCGGGGACGGATCGGTCGTCGGCGTCGGTTGGAAGCACTTCACCGACACCGGCGCGATCCGCGCGAAGGCAGTCGTGATCGCCGCGGGCGGCTTCGTGATGAACCCCGACATGGTTGCCGAGCTGACCCCCAAGCTGGCCGAGAAGCCGTTCGTGCTTGGCAACACCTATGACGACGGGCTGGGCATCCGGCTCGGCGAATCCGCCGGCGGGGCGACCAAGCACATGGACCAGATCTTCATCACCGCCCCGGTGTACCCGCCGTCGATCCTGCTCACCGGCATCATCGTCAACAAGCTCGGTCAGCGTTTCGTCACCGAAGACTCCTACCATTCCCGCACATCGGGTTTCGTGATGGATCAACCGGACAGCGCGGCATACCTCATCGTCGACGAAGCGCACATGGAGCGCCCGATGTTCCCGCTGATCAAGTTCATCGACGGTTGGGAGACCGTGGAGGAGATGGAATCAGCACTCGGCATTCCGCAGGGCAACCTGGTCGCGACGCTCAATCGCTACAACGAGTTCGCTACGCGGGGCGAGGATTCCGACTTCCACAAGCAACCGGAATTCCTTGCGCCACAAGACACCGGGCCGTGGGCGGCGTTCGACCTCTCGCTGGGACACGCGATGTACTCGGGCTTCACCGTCGGTGGGCTGTCCACCACAGTCGACGGCCAGGTGCGCCGCGAGGACGGGTCGGTGATTCCCGGCCTGTACGCGGCGGGTGCCTGCGCGTCCAACATCGCCCAGGACGGCAAGGGCTACGCCAGCGGGACCCAGCTGGGCGAGGGGTCGTTCTTCGGGCGGCGGGCGGGCGCGCACGCCGCGGGCCTCATCTAGGCCGGCACCGGTGTCTCGGTGACCGGGCCGAGCCGCCAGCCGCCGCCGCCGAGCAGTTCCAGTCGCCTGCGGTGATGGTGCTCGACCGTGCTGCGGTGACTGACGCTGACCACCACGCAGTCGGGCACGGTGGCCCGCAGCACCCGGTACAGCGCGAACTCCTGACCCTCGTCGAGTGCGGAGGTCGACTCGTCGAGGAACACCGCGCGCGGCTTGGCGAGCAGCACCCGTGCAAACGCGATCCGCTGCTGCTCACCTGGCGAGAGCACCTTGGCCCAGTCGGCGACTTCGTCAAGACGGCTTGCGAGATGCCCCAGCGCCACCGCGTCGAGAGCGGTTTGGATTGCGGCGTCGTCGAAGTCGCCTGCGGGAACGGGATACGAGACGACCGAACGCAGGTCGCCCAGCGGAACGTAGGGCATCTGGGACAAGAACATGGTGTCGCCGTCCGGGCGTCGCAACGTGCCCGACGTGAACGGCCAGAGCTGGGCCAGGCTGCGCAGTAGCGTGGTCTTGCCGGTGCCCGATCCGCCGGTGATCACCATCGAGTCACCTCGGTCCAGCCGCACGTTCAGCGGGTCGACCAGCCGCGTCCCTGACGGTGACCGCACCTCGACGTCGTCGAGCTCGACCGAACCGTCGGTGCTCGGTAGGGCCGTCAATGCCGGTAGCGCTCTTGCTGTTTCGTTGGCAGTGATCAGCCCGTCTAGGCGGATGATGGCCGCCCGGTAGCTGGCGAACGAGTCGTAGACGGCTCGAAAGAACGACAGCGAGCCGTGTACCTGTAGGAACGCGCTCGACGACTGGGTGATGTCGCCGAGCTGAATTTGTACTGCGAACAACCGTGGGGCCTGAACGATCGTCGGCAGCGGGTCGACGATCTGGGACACCGACCTGTTCCAGCCGAGGAACGCCACCCCCGTCGCACGAAGGCTCGGTAGTTGGCGATGACGGCCGCGAATCTCGTCATCAGCTGGCCACGTTCGGCGCCCTCACCGCGGTAGAACCCGACGGCCTCACCCGCATCGCGCAGCCGCACCAGCGCGTAACGGAACGCGGCGTTGGTGAGCTCGTTGCGGAAGGACAGCCGGATCAGCGGGCGGCCGATCCAGAACGCGACGACCGTCGTGAAGAAGACATATACGAGTGCCATCCAGAACAGCGCCTTCGGCACGGTGATGCCGACGATCGTGAGCGGGCCGGCGAGACGCCACAGAATCGGGGTGAACGACACCACCGAGACGATCGACGTGACCGACCCGAACATCAGCGTTTGGGCGGTTCCGACTGTTGGGGTGTTCGTTTCCGGTCCCGTGCCCGTGGTGAAGATATCGATGTCCTGCTGGATGCGCTGATCCGCATTGTCGATCGGATCGTCGATGAACCGCCCTCGGTAGTAGGCATCACCGTCGAGCCAGTCCCCGGTGAGCCGGTGAGTGAGCCACACTCGCCACCGGATGATGAACCGCTGCATCAGGTAGAGGTCGAGCACGGTGCGGACGATGTCAACAGCTATCAGTGCAACCAAGATCAGGATCGACCACCAAAAGCTGCCTATGGCTGAGTCTTTCGCCGCACCCTCGCCCTCGAATGCGGCCTGGAGTGCCGAGAATTGGTCGTTGGACTGATAGCTGAAGAGCACGCTCAGGCGGACGTCGATCATCACCGACAGCAGCAGCACACCCAGCCACAGCCACACCGGAATGCTGTCGCGGCCCTTGAAGTAGTCACCGGTGACCCGCCAGAACTGCCTGCCCCACGCGGTGAACCGGGCGATGAGCATCAGAGCGAAGACCGTGCACGCCGCGCTGATCGCCCAGGCCTTGGCCACCCAGAACAGCGAACCGACGATCTCGGTGCCCCAGTCCAGCGACGGGGTGAACAGCTCCATCCCGGGGAAGTTACCCGGGCGGGGTTAGACCAGAGCCGGTTCCGGTTTGTCGTCGCCCCCAACCTGGCCAAGTCGCCATTCGCCGTCGCCGAACAACTCCAGTTCGTGGGTGTGATGCTGCTCGACGGTGGAGCGGTGGCTGACGCTGACCAAGATCGTTTCCGGCAGCTCCGTGCGCACCAGCTGGTAGAGCAGGAACTCCAGGCCCTCGTCGAGCGCGGACGTGGCCTCGTCGAGGAATGCCACCTTGGGTTTGGTCAGCAGGATGCGAGCGAACGCGATCCGCTGTTGCTCGCCGGGGGAGAGCACCTTGGCCCAGTCCAGCACCTCTTCGAGTCGCCCGATGAGGTGTGGAAGCGCCACCTTCTGTAGCATCCTGCGCAGAGTGTCGTCGTCGATCGAACCTTCCTCACCCGGGTACGTCACCACGGCGCGGAGATCGCCAAGCGGCACGTAGGGGAGCTGGGACAGGAACATCGTCTCGTTGGGCCCGCACGGGCGCGTCAGCGTGCCAGACGTGAACGGCCACAGCTCCGCGAGACTACGCAGCAGGGTGGTCTTGCCGCTGCCGGACGGGCCGGTGATCACCAGGGTGTCGCCGATCTCCAGGCGCATGTCGAGCGGCTTGATCAGCTGCTTTCCGTCGGGCGTGCGGACCTCGACGTCCTCGAGTTCCACCGTGCCGTCGACACATGCCGCGGTCGTCACGGTGGGCAGCGCCCTACCCTCTTCGTTGGCGATGACAAGGCCGTGCAGACGGATGATCGCGGCCCGATAGCCGGCGAACTGGTCGTAGGCGTTCCGGAAGAACGACAGCCCGGTCTGGATGTTGCCGAAGGCCGTTGCCGACTGACTCATGTCGCCGAGCTTGATCTCGCCTGCGAAGAATCGCGGAAACTGCAGGAGGTAGGGGAGCGGCACGATGATCTGACTGAGTGACAGGTTCCAGCCGTAGAAGCCGACCATCCGGTTCACGTACTTCTTGTAGTTGGCGACCACGGGCGCGAAACGTTGCCGCAGCCCGGTGCGTTCGGCGATCTCACCCCGGTAGAAGGCCACTGCCTCCGACGCGTCGCGCAGCCGCACCAGCGCGTAGCGGAACACGGCGTTGAACTTCTCGTTGTTGAATGCGAGCCAGATGATCGGCTTGCCGATCCAGAACGCGATGACGGTGGCGAACACGACGTAGGCCAGCCCGATCCAGAACAGCGCCTTGGGGATCGTGATGCCGAACATCGTCAGCGGTCCCGAAAGGTTCCACAGGATCATGGCGAAGGAGAAGATCGATGCGAGCGCGGATACCGCGCCGAACACGAGCGTGTTGCCCGCGGTGTTGTTCGGCGTGTTGGGGAGTGGTCCGATTCCCGCCGTGAAGATGTCGATGTCGGTCTGGATCCGCTGGTCCGGGTTGTCGATGGTGTCGTCGATGAAGCGGGCCCGGTAGTAGGCCTTGCCGTCGAGCCAGTCGCCGGTGAGCCGATCGGTCAGCCACGCCCGCCAAGCCAGCATGAACCGCTGCGTCAGGAACAGATCCAGCATCACCTCTGCGACGTAGACGGTCACCACGACGGCGAAGACGATCATCGAGAGCCAGAAGCCGGCCTTGCCGGACTCCTTCACCGCAGCATCGCCGCCGCCCACACCCGAGGCGATCACCTGGAAGCTGGTGAACAGGTCGCTGCCGTAATAGCTGAGCAGCACGTCGATCCGCACGCCGATCATCACCAACACCAACAGTCCCGCCAGCCAAAGCCAGACCCTGACGCTCTGCCGACCGGTGAAGTACGCGCCGGTGATCTGCCAGAACTGCCTGCCCCACGTGGTGAAGCGGCAGATGAGAACCAGGATCACCACGGTGACGACCGCGGCGATGGCCCACGCCACGGCGACCCAGATCAGCGACGCGAGCCACTCGTTGCCCCAGTCCCGCGTCGGGGTGAACATTTCCATGCGGGCAAGGTACCCCGACAAGCTGCTGCCAGCCTTGCGGAGGTATCAACTGGTAGGGGCGAGCCGATCGAGTCGCCATTCGCCATCGCCGAGCAGTTCGAGCTGTCGGTCGTGGTGCTGATCGACGGTGGCGCGGTGGCTGACGCTCACCACGATCGAGTCGGGAAGCTCTGCCCGGACGAGGCGGTAGAGCATCAACTCCAGCCCCTCGTCCATGGCGGAGGTGGACTCGTCGAGGAAGACCGCCTTGGGCTTGTTCAGCAGGATGCGTGCGAACGCGATGCGTTGCTGTTCGCCGACGGACAGCTCCTTGGCCCAGTCCTTGACTTCGTTGATGCGGATGACCAGATGCGGCAGTGCCACCTTGAGCAGCGCGCCCTGAACCAAGTCGTCGTCGACGGCGCCCTCCGAGGAAGGGTAGGACGCCACCGCCCTCAGATCGCCAAGCGGGAGGTATGGCAGCTGCGAGATGAACATCGTCTCCCGCGCGGTGATCGGGTAGCTGACGCCGCCGGACGTGTACGGCCACAGGCCCGCCACGCTCTGCAGCAGCAGGGTCTTTCCGCTGCCCGACGGACCCTTGATCACCAGGCCGTCACCGGGGTCGAGACGCAGGCAGAGCGCGTGGATGAGTCGCCTGCCGTCTGGTGTTCGCACGTCGACGTTCTCGACGTGCACCGTGTCGTCCGCCGAATCCTCGGCGAGCAGCCGAGGCATTGCTCGTCCACGTGTGTTGGCGTCGATCAACCCGTCGAGGCGGATGAGGGCCGCCCGGTAGCTTGCGAACGAGTCGTAGGCATTGCGAAAGAACGACAGCGCGTCGTGGATCGCATGGAAGGCGGTCGCGGACTGCATGACGTCCCCGAACGAGATCTGCTGCGCGAAGAGCCGCTGCGCTTGAACGATGTACGGCAGCGGATTGATCGCCTGACTCGCGGTGAGGTTCCAGCCAAGGAACATCACCATGCGGTTCAACCACATCCGGTAGTTCGCGATGACCGACGTCAGCCGGTGATCCAACAGCCGTCGTTCGACGTCCTCGCCGCGATAAAGGCCGATGGCACTGGCGCTGTCCTTCATCCGGATCATTGCGTAGCGGAAGCTGGCGTTGCGCAACTCATTCAGGTAGCTCAGTCGGATCAGCGGCCGGCCGATCCAGAATGCGATGATCGTCGCGGCCAGTACGTAGACGATCACTATCCAGAACAGCGCCTTGGGCAATGTCACGTCGAGGACCGTCAGCGGCCCGGACAGGTGCCAAAGGATCACGCCGAACGCGGCGACGCTCAACACGGACTCGACGGCGCCGAACAGCAAGGTGCTGCCCGAACCGTGGGCCGGCGTGTTCGGCTCGCCCATCACGGTGGTGACGATGTCGATGTCCTGCTGGATGCGCTGGTCGGGGTTGTCGATCGGTTCCTTGGCGAGTTGGCCTCGGTAGTACGCGTGTCCATCCATCCAGTCGCCGGTCAGCCTGCGGGTCAACCACACTCGCCAGCGGATGATGAATCGTTGCGTGATGTATAGGTCGAGCAGAAACCGAACGGCGGCCACCGTCGCAAGGATGGCGAAGATGCCCATCGACGTCCAAAACCCTTGGACGCCAGTCTGTTTCAGTTGGCTCTCCGGCGATCCGCTGCCCTCGAACGCGATCTGTAGCGCCGAGAACAGATCGTTGGCGTAGTAGCTTATCAAGACGCTGATCCGCACCGACAGCACCGCCGAGGCCAGCAGAACCGCCAACACCAGCCACACCGGCACACTCGCACGCCCGACGAAGTAACCCCCGCTGATGCGCCAGAACTGGCGTCCCCACCCGGTGAACCGGCGGAGCAGGACGAGCACCACCACCAGGCAGAGCGCTGCGATGCCGAATGCCTCGAGCACCCACAGCGTCGAGTTGCCGAGTTCGTTGTTCCAGTCGACTGACGGTTTGAATCTCTCCGAATCCATCCGACGAAACTCCTCTGCAGGCGTCGTCCGACGACACCGCTATGCGGCGAAGCTACCGCAGCGTCGTGCGGACGACGGAGAGGTTTGGTCACGCCGCGCGGGGCGGCACGGGCCGCGGTCGAAATGGGCGCCGATCAGGTCGTCTTGTTCACGGACCTGGCCAATCCGGTGCCGAATGCGATCTACCAGCGGATCGCGCTCTCGGCCGGTGTCCTCGGCCGCGTACCTTGAACAGGTGCCCAAGACTGCTCCCAAATCCAAGACCAGTGCGCCGAGCCGGCTGAGCAACCGGTTCTGGAAGCTGCTCGGCGCCAGCACCGACAAGGATCAAGCCCAGTCGATGGGGCAGGTCCGCGCCTCCGCCGAATTCGAGGAGAAGGCCGCAGGCCTCGACGATGAGCAGCTGCGCAAGGCCGCCAAACTACTCAACCTCGGCGAGCTGGCCGAGTCGTCCGACATCCCGCAATTCCTGGCGATCGCCCGAGAGGCGTCCGAACGCGCAACCACGCTGCGGCCGTTCGACGTTCAGCTGCTCGGCGCGCTGCGGATGCTGGCGGGTGACGTGGTCGAGATGGCGACCGGCGAGGGCAAGACGCTGGCCGGAGCGATCGCCGCGGCGGGCTATGCGTTGGCTGGCCGCAGCGTGCACGTCATCTCCGTCAACGACTACCTTGCCCGCCGCGACGCCGAATGGATGGGGCCGCTGCTGGAGGCCATGGGCCTGACCGTCGGCTGGATCACCGCCGACTCCACGCCCGGCGAGCGCCGCACCGCCTACGCCTGCGACGTCACCTACGCCTCGGTCAACGAGATCGGCTTCGACGTGCTGCGCGACCAGTTGGTCACCGACGTCGAGGACCTGGTGTCGCCGGATCCGGACGTCGCGTTGATCGACGAGGCCGACTCGGTGCTCGTCGACGAGGCACTGGTGCCGCTGGTGCTGGCGGGCACGACGCATCGTGAGCAGCCACGGGTGGAGGTCATCCGACTGGTCGGTGACCTGGTCGCGGTCAAGGACTACGACACCGACCCCGATCGCCGCAACGTACACCTCACCGAGGTGGGCGCCCGCAAGCTCGAGACCGCACTCGGTGGCATCGACCTGTACTCCGAGGAAAACGTCAGCACCACGCTGACCGAGGTCAACGTCGCCCTGCACGCTCACGTGCTGTTGCAGCGCGACGTGCACTACATCGTCAGGGACGACGCGGTGCAGCTGATCAACTCGTCCCGCGGCCGGATCGCGCAATTGCAGCGCTGGCCCGACGGGCTGCAGGCGGCCGTCGAGGCCAAGGAGGGCATCGAGACCACCGAGACCGGTGAAGTGCTCGACACCATCACCGTGCAGGCGTTGATCAACCGGTACCCCCGGGTGTGTGGGATGACCGGCACCGCGCTGGCCGCGGGTGAGCAGCTGCGCCAGTTCTACAAGCTGGGCGTCTCGCCGATCCCGCCGAACACGCCGAACGTTCGCGAGGACGAGACGGACCGCGTGTACATCACCGCCGCGGCCAAGAACGATGCCGTCATCGAGCACATCAAGTCGGTGCACGAGACCAACCAGCCCGTGCTGGTCGGCACCCGCGACGTCGCCGAATCCGAGGAACTCCACGAGCGACTCGTCAAGGCAGGCGTCCCCGCGGTCGTGCTGAACGCCAAGAACGACGCGGAGGAAGCTGCGGTGATCGCCGAGGCGGGCACCCTTGGCAAGGTCACGGTGTCCACCCAGATGGCAGGCCGTGGCACCGACATCCGGCTGGGCGGCTCCGACGAGACCGATCACGACGAGGTCGCCGAGCTGGGCGGCCTGCACGTCATCGGCACCGGAAGGCATTACACCGAGCGGCTGGACAACCAGCTGCGCGGCCGCGCCGGGCGACAGGGTGATCCAGGTTCGTCGGTGTTCTTCTCCAGCTGGGAGGACGACGTCGTCGTCGCTCACCTGGAACCGCAGAAGCTGCCGACGCAGATCGACGAGGACGGCCAGATCACCAACGACAAGGCGGCCCAACTGCTCGAACACGCGCAGCGCATCGCCGAGGGCAAGCTGCTCGACGTGCACGCCAACACCTGGCGCTACAACCAGTTGGTCGCCCAGCAGCGCGCGATCATCTCGGACCGCCGCGAAAAGCTGCTGCGCACCACGACGGCGCGCGAGGAGCTGGCCGAGCGTTCACCCAAGCGCTACGAGGAACTGGTCGAGGAGATCGGCGAGGAGCGGTTGGAGACGATCTGCCGGCTGATCATGCTGTACCACCTGGACCGCGGCTGGGCCGACCATCAGGCCTACCTGTCCGACATCCGGGAGAGCATCCACCTGCGCGCGCTGGGCAGGCAGAACCCGCTCGACGAGTTCCACCGGATGGCGGTGGACGCGTTCGGTTCGCTGGCGGCCGACGCCATCGAGGCGGCGCAGCAGACGTTCGAGACCGCCAACGTCGTCGATGAGGATCCCGGCCTGGACTTGTCCAAACTGGCGCGTCCGACCTCCACGTGGACCTACATGATTCACGACAATCCCCTGGCAGACGACACCATGTCGGCGCTGAGCCTGCCCGGGGTCTTCCGCTAAGGCGTTGGTGACCGTCGGCCGAAGGGGCGAACGGTGCTTGCCCTCGGATAGGAGGCACCCTGTGCCGACGAGAAGGTGCGAAAGCCACGCAACGCGGCGTCGACAGCCTCGTAGGTCGTCGCCAGGTAGACGTTTCGCGACGGGAGAAACAGCACGGGCCCGGTGCCGCGCAACTGTGCGTAGTACCGGTACGGATCAGCAAGGTTCGCCCTGGCGAACGGATCCAGGCTCTCGTCGATCTCGATCGCTGCTGAGGTCGTCAGGAGTGTCTCCTTTGCTGGCCAAATTACCGGACCCGGTCAGCGACATCAGGCACGACTCGCACTAGGTTTGGCCCATGACCGGCGCGCAGGATGATGTGCGTAATCGGGTGCTGACGGTGCCGAACGCATTGTCCGTGCTGCGCCTTCTCCTGGTACCCGTCTTTCTGTGGCTGCTGCTGGTGGCGCACGCCGACGCATGGGCGGTCGCCGTATTGATGTTCGGCGGCTTCTCCGACTGGGCCGACGGCAAGATCGCGCGGCTGGTCGAGAATCAGTCGTCGCGACTGGGTGAGCTGCTCGATCCGGCCGTCGACCGCATCTACATGCTCGTCGTCCCGGTGGCGTTGGCGATCGACGGCATCGTGCCCTGGTGGATCGTGCTGACCCTGATCGGGCGTGACGCCGTGTTGGCCGCGACGCTTCCGGTGCTGCGCAGCCGCGGACTGACGGCGCTGCCGGTGACCTACATCGGCAAGGCCGCAACGTTCGCATTGATGTCCGGCCTGCCGCTGATCCTGTTGGGCCAGTGGGACGCGCTGTGGAGCCGCGTCATCCTGGCCTGCGGCTGGGCCTTCCTGATCTGGGGCATCGCCATGTATCTGTGGTCGGCGGTGCTATACCTCATCCAGGTCACCCTCGTGGTGCGCCAGCTGCCGCGGCGGTCCGGAGGGCAGTCCACGCAAGTGCGGCTCCATCGAAGCGACCCGGGAAGTGGGTCCAGTGGCTGACGACGATCGCGCCCTTGGCGGGTACAGCGCGGAAGCCGGACGCAACGCCCACGAGGCGGATGCGCCGACGTTGATCCCCGTGCCCTCGCTGCTGCGTTCGTTGCTCTCCGAGCATCTCGACACCGGCTATGAAAGGGCTGCGGCGCGCCGCAAGGACGGCAGGATCCGCGGCCGGTGGTCGGAGCGCAGTTGGCAGCTGCTCGCGGGCCTTGCCGTCGCCGCCGTCTTCGCCACCGCAGCCGCGCAAGCCCGGTCGGTGGCCCCGGCGACGCGCGAGACCCAGGTGGTCTTGGCCGACGGGGTGCGGTCGGCCGAGGCCGTCACCGCCGACTCCACCGCCCGACGCAATGATCTGTCCGCCAAGGTCGAGGCCGAGCGACGCACCCGCCTGGAGGGCGACGAACAGGGCAGGCAACTGCTGGGCAGCCTCGACGTCGCGGAGTCCGCGGCGGCCGCCACGGCCGTGCGGGGGCCCGGACTGACCGTGACCGTGACCGAACCCGACGCGGCCCGCGACCTCACCGACGTGTCCAAGGAGCGGGTCGCGGGCAGTCGCCAGGTGATCCTCGACCGCGACCTGCAGTTGGTGGTCAACTCGCTGTGGGTCAGCGGCGCGGAGGCCGTCGCCGTTGGCGGAGTGCGGATCGGGCCCAACGTGACGATCCGGCAGGCCGGCGGCGGGATTCTGGTCGACAATCAACCCATCGCCAGCCCCTACGTCGTGCTGGCCGTCGGGCCACCGCACGGAATGCACGACGTGTTCGACAACAGTTCAGCGCTGCAGCGGCTTCGGCTCCTCGAGACCTCCTACGGGGTCGGGGTCAACGTCAGCGAAGGCGACGGGCTGACCGTCCCGGCCGGCTCGGTTCGAGACGTCAACTTCGCCAAGCAGATCGGGCAGTGATCGGAGCCAACATGATCGGACCCACGTGATCGGAATCGCTGCACTCGTCGTCGGAATCGTGCTGGGGCTGGTGTTCCATCCCAGCGTGCCGGAGGTGATCCAGCCGTATCTGCCGATCGCGGTGGTGGCCGCGCTCGACGCGGTGTTCGGCGGGCTGCGCGCCTACCTGGAGCGGATCTTCGATTCGAAGGTCTTCGTGGTGTCCTTCGTGTTCAACGTGCTGGTCGCGGCGATCATCGTGTTCGTCGGCGACCAGCTGGGCGTGGGCACGCAGCTGTCCACCGCGATCATCGTTGTGCTCGGCATCCGCATCTTCGGCAACGCCGCCGCGCTGCGGCGCAGGCTGTTCGGAGCGTGACGATGAGCGATCACGGAGGGCAAGACCCGGGAGAACATCACGGCCGCCACGAGCTGCCCCCCGACGAGCAGGCCCGGCCGATCGGCGACCTGCGGCCGGGCGGTGTGGCCGGCGTGGTCCGCCGGGGCCGGTCCCAGCTGATCTTCGGCGGGCTGGCGATCCTGCTGTGCGTGGTGCTCGGCGTCGCGATCGTCACGCAGGTCCGCCAGACCGAGTCCGGCGACTCGCTGGAGACCGCAAGGCCCGCCGACCTGCTGGTGTTGCTGGATTCGCTGCAACAGCGCGAAGCGGCCCTCAACACCGAGGTCGCCGACTTGCAACGCACCCTGACGGCGCTTCAGTCCTCCGGCAGCAACGACCAGGCGGCGATCGAGAACGCCAGGGCCAGGCTGGGCGCAATGTCGATCTTGATCGGCACCGTCGGCGCGACGGGGCCGGGGGTCACGCTCACGATCGGCGACACCGCGCCTGGCGTGTCGCCGGAGACGATGCTCGACGTCATCAACGAGTTGCGCGCCGCGGGCGCCGAGGCCATCGAGATCCGATCTCAAGATTCGGCGGTCCGCGTCGGCGTCGACACCTGGGTGGTCGGTACGGCCGGCGCGCTCAACGTGGACGGCACCGCGATGACCCCGCCGTATTCGGTTCTGGCGATTGGCGATCCACCCACACTGGCCGCCGCGATGAACATCCCCGGCGGGGCGATGGACAGCATCGAACGGGTCGGCGGCACAATGGCCGTGCAGCAATCCGCCGTGGTCGACGTGACCGCCTTGCGGCAACCCAAACCCCGCCAATACGCTCAGCCCGTCAAGTGACCCGACCCCGCGATGAGCCCGAGAACCAAGGAGCGCCGTGAGCGAGATCCCGTCCGACCTGTACTACACCTCGGACCACGAATGGGTGCGTCGCACCGGTGACGACACCGTCCGGGTCGGCATCACCGACTATGCGCAGTCCGCGCTGGGCGACGTGGTGTACACCGACCTGCCCGCGGTCGGCACGGACGTCGAGGCCGGTAGCGAGTTCGGGAACGTGGAGTCGACCAAGTCGACGTCCGAACTCTACGCACCGATCACGGCGAAAGTCGTTGCAGTGAACGAGGATCTCGCCGACGCCCCCGAGCAGATCAACGCGGACCCGTACGGTGCGGGCTGGCTCATCGACCTGCAGGTCGACGCGGCGAGTCTGGCCGATGCCCTTGCCACGCTGCTCGACGCCGACGGCTACCGCGCGACCCTCGATGAATGAGAAAACCGGCGGTGGTGGACACACCGGCAGGTACCGCGCGGTACGGTCGTCACAGACGCATGACGGACTGCCGCAAGGCGGGCCGGCCAGGCCAGACATCGCCACAGCAGCCAGTTAGGAGCAGCGGGTGACGGATAACGACACCAGTTCGGGAGCTGACCAGACGTCTGATGAAGTCACCGTGGAGACCACATCGGTCTTTCGCGCGGACTTCCTCAACGAGCTGGACGCTCCGGCCACGGCAGGAAGCGACAGCGGGGTCTCAGGGGTAGAGGGACTGCCAACGGGTTCGGCATTGCTCGTCGTCAAGCGGGGCCCCAACGCGGGCTCGCGATTCCTGCTCGACCAGGCCACCACGTCGGCCGGTCGACATCCCGACAGCGACATCTTCCTCGACGACGTCACCGTGAGTCGTCGCCACGCCGAGTTCCGCCTCGAGAGCGGCGAGTTCCAGGTGGTCGACGTCGGCAGCCTCAACGGCACCTACGTCAACCGTGAACCGGTCGACTCGGCGGTGCTGGCCAACGGCGACGAGGTGCAGATCGGCAAGTTCCGCCTGGTGTTCTTGACCGGGCCGAAGACCGACGACGGCAGCTCGCCCGGCTAATGGCTTGGGCGAAGAGCCGATGACCCAGCCCGACACCCCAGCGCTGGCCGGGATGTCGATCGGTGCGGTCCTCGACCTGCTGCGACCCGACTTCCCGGACGTGACCATCTCCAAGATCCGGTTCTTGGAAGCCGAGGGGCTTGTCACACCCGAACGCACTCCGTCGGGCTACCGGCGGTTCACCGCCTACGACTGTGCTCGCCTGAGGTTCGTCCTCACCGCGCAGCGCGACCAGTACCTGCCGCTGAAGGTGATCAAGTCCCAGCTGGACGCACAGCCCGACGGCGAGCTGCCCCAGATGGGGTCCGCGTACGGGGTGCCGCGCCTGGTGCAGGTGTCGAACGGCTCTGCCGACGGTGCCAACGACACTGCCGCGGTGGCGCCCCCGCAGGTACGGCTGAGCCGCGAGGATCTGCTGTCCCGGTCGGGCGTCGACGAGGAGATGCTCACCGCGCTGACGAGGGCCGGCGTGATCAAGCCGGGCCCCGCCGGGTTCTTCGACGAACACTCGGTGGTGGCCGCCCAGTGTGCGCGTGCGCTCGCCGAGTACGGCATCGAGCCGCGCCATCTGCGCGCCTTCCGGTCCGCAGCCGACCGGCAGTCCGACCTGATCGCACAGATCGCGGGTCCGGCGGTGAAGGCGGGCGCGCGTGACCGCGCCGACGACCTGGCTCGCGAGGTGGCGGCACTGGCGATCACGTTGCACACGTCGCTGATCAAGTCGGCCGTGCGCGACGTATTGGATCGCTGAGGACTAGACTCGGCTCGACGGTTTGAGGCGCGGAGGGCAGACGCAGATGGGCGAGGTTCGTGTGGTCGGCATTCGCGTGGAACAGCCACAAAACCAACCAGTCTTGCTATTGCGAGAGTCCAACGGTGACCGCTACCTGCCCATCTGGATAGGTCAGCCCGAGGCGGCGGCGATTGCACTCGAACAGCAGGGTGTCGAGCCATCGAGGCCCCTGACCCACGATCTGATCCGAGATCTGATTGCCGCGCTTGGCCATTCGCTCAAGGAGGTCAGGATCGTCGATCTGCAGGAGGGCACCTTCTACGCCGACCTGATCTTCGACCGCGACATCAAGGTGTCGGCGCGGCCGTCGGACTCCGTGGCGATCGCCCTGCGGGTCGGCGTCCCGATCTACGTCGAGGAGGCGGTGCTGGCGGAAGCCGGCCTGCTCATCCCCGACGAGGGCGACGAGGAATCCACCGGTACCGTGCGCGAGGACGAGGTGGAGAAGTTCAAGGAATTTCTTGATTCGGTCTCTCCCGATGACTTCAAGGCGACCTGAGGGCTCGTAGCGGGGGTTGCGATTTGTCACGGATGCGTCTCAACTGACCTGGGTCGCTCGACACGCGGAGCGGGTTTCACGGATCCGCGAATGGGGCAGCCATACTTTGAATGACGACGAGCAGTCACGACTCGGCGGGAAGCGTATGCTCGACACATTCGAGCTTGGAGCAAACGCTTTGCCCGCAGTTCAGACTGCGAAGCACGAAGCGAGTTCGACTCGGCGAAGGGATGGACAGTGGGCGACACGCCACGTCAAGAGCAGTTGGATCTGTCGTCCGGTGGCACACCCACGAAGGCGGCTCCGACCCCGGCCAGCGAACCCGTTCAGGGCGGTCTGTTCCCCGATGACTCCGTCCCCGACGAGCTCGTCGGCTACCGCGGGCCGAGCGCCTGCCAGATCGCGGGCATCACCTACCGCCAGCTGGATTACTGGGCGCGCACCTCACTCGTGGTCCCGTCCATTCGCGGTGCAGCGGGTTCGGGTAGCCAGCGGCTCTACTCCTTCAAGGACATCCTGGTCCTGAAGATCGTGAAAAGGCTTCTCGACACCGGTATCTCGCTGCACAACATCCGGGTCGCGGTCGATCACCTGCGCCAGCGCGGTGTGAAGGATCTGGCCAACATCACCCTGTTCTCCGACGGCACCACCGTCTACGAGTGCACGTCCGCCGAAGAGGTCGTCGACCTGCTGCAGGGCGGCCAGGGCGTGTTCGGCATCGCGGTGTCCGGCGCGATGCGGGAACTGACCGGTGCCATCGCGGACTTCCCCGGTGAGCGTGCCGACGGCGGCGAATCGATCGCCACGCCCGAGGACGAACTGGCCTCGCGCCGCAAGCACCGCGACCGCAAGATCGGCTGACCTCTCACCCTCGATCGTCTGCCGGTAGACTCGGCGGAGCATCGTCCCTGCGCGGGAGAGTTCCGTGGCCGCCAGCCACGGACGCCGAAGGAGCAACACCTCTCCGTCAACCTCTCAGGCACCCAGGACCGCGAAGGGCCCCGATGCCTCTGGAAAGCGGTGAGCCGTCGTAGTTCAGGCCGGCTCACCCGCCCATGGGGAAAGGCATCCGAGCCATCCGCCGGATCGCCGAATCTCTCAGGCGCCCGGTTCGGGTCGACGACAGAGGGGGAGGACCGCAGTCGTTCTGCGCGCCGAACCTGAGAGGTCATCCGTGTCCGGTACTCAATCCCATTCTTCCGGCGAACATCACCAGTTCCGTTTCGCCGACAGGCACATCGGCCCGGACGCCGACGCCGTCGCGACCATGCTCAAGGTCATCGGGGTGGAATCCCTGGCCGTACTCGCCGAGAAGGCGCTGCCCGCTGGGATTCTCGACGCGGTGACCATCGACGGGTTGGCGCCCGGCCTCGATCGGCTGCCCCCGCCTGCCACCGAGGAGCACGCGCTGGCCGAGCTGCGCGCGATGGCAGACGCGAACACCGTCGCGGTGTCCATGATCGGGCAGGGGTACTTCGACACGCTGACGCCACCGGTGTTGCGTCGCAACATCCTTGAGAACCCGGCGTGGTACACCGCTTACACCCCGTACCAGCCGGAGATCAGCCAGGGCCGGTTGGAGGCGCTGCTGAACTTCCAGACCATGGTCGAGGATCTGACCGGCCTCGAGGTGGCGAACGCCTCGATGCTCGACGAAGCCACCGCCGCGGCCGAGGCCATGACGCTGATGCACCGGGCGGTGAAGGGCTCGGTCAACCGCCTCGCGGTGGACACCGACCTCTACGCCCAGACCGCGGCGGTGCTCGCCACCCGCGCTGCGCCGCTCGGCATCGAGATCGTCACCGCCGATCTGCGCGACGGCCTGCCCGACGGCGACTTCTTCGGCGTGATCGTCCAGTCGCCTCGCGCCGGCGGCGCCGTCGTCGACTGGACCGACCTGGTCGCCAAGGCGCATGACCGCGGCGCGCTGGTGGCGGTCGGTGCCGACCTGCTGGCACTCACGCTGATCATCCCGCCCGGCGAGATCGGCGCCGACGTAGCGTTCGGAAGCACCCAACGCTTCGGTGTGCCAATGGGGTTCGGTGGGCCGCACGCCGGTTATCTGGCGGTGCACACCAAGCACGCGCGGCAGCTGCCAGGCCGACTGGTCGGAGTATCGGTGGACTCTGACGGATCGGTGGCGTATCGGCTGTCCCTGCAGACCCGCGAACAGCACATCCGCCGCGACAAGGCCACCAGCAACATCTGCACGGCACAGGTGCTGTTGGCCGTGATGGCCGCGATGTACGCGAGTTACCACGGCGCCGACGGCCTCACCGCGATCGCGCACCGCGTGCACGGCCATGCGCTCGGGGTGGCCATCGGCCTCGACGCGGCAGGCGTGGACGTAGTGCACGACGCGTTCTTCGACACCGTGCTGGCCAGGGTTCCCGGCCGCGCCGAGGAGATCCGGGCGGCGGCGAAGGCGCGCGGCATCAACGTGTGGCTCGTCGACGCCGACCACGTTTCGGTGTCGTGCGACGAGGCCACCACCGCCGAGCACGTCGAGCAGGTGCTCGAGGCGTTCGGCGCCACCCGCGGCGGACATCACTGGCCTGGCCCTGAAATCGCCACGCGCACATCACGGTTCCTGACTCACCCGGCGTTCACCCGGTATCGCACCGAGACCGAGATGATGCGGTACCTGCGGTCGCTCGCCGACAAGGACATCGCGCTGGACCGCAGCATGATCCCGCTCGGGTCGTGCACGATGAAGCTCAACGCGGCGGCCGAGATGGAGTCGATCACCTGGCCGGAGTTCGCCCGCCAGCACCCCTTCGCGCCAGCGTCGGACACGCCAGGCCTGCGCAAGCTGATCGCCGAGCTCGAGACGTGGCTCACCCAGCTCACCGGGTACGACGCGGTCTCCCTGCAGCCCAACGCGGGTTCGCAGGGCGAGTACGCGGGCCTGCTGGCGATCCACGCGTACCACGAGAGTCGCGGCGAGAGCAGTCGCGACGTCTGCCTGATTCCGTCCAGCGCGCACGGTACCAACGCGGCGTCGGCGGCCCTGGCCGGCATGCGCGTCGTGGTGGTGGCGTGCCGCGACAACGGCGACGTCGACCTCGACGACTTGCGCGCCAAGGTCGCCGAGCACGCCGACCGGCTGGCCGCGCTGATGATCACCTATCCGTCCACGCACGGCGTCTTCGAGCACGACATCGCCGACATCTGCGCGGCGGTGCACGACGTCGGCGGCCAGGTGTACGTCGACGGCGCCAATCTCAACGCGTTGGTGGGCCTGGCGCGGCCGGGCAAGTTCGGCGGCGACGTCAGCCATCTGAATCTGCACAAGACGTTCTGCATTCCGCACGGCGGTGGCGGGCCAGGGGTCGGCCCGGTCGCGGTGCGCGCGCACCTTGCGCCCTATCTGCCAGGGCACCCGCTGGCCGATGAGCTCTCCGACACCTACACCGTGTCGGCCGCCCCGTACGGGTCCGCGTCGATCCTTCCGATCACGTGGGCCTACATTCGGATGATGGGAGCGCCAGGGTTGCGCGCCGCGACGCTCACCGCGATCGCGTCGGCCAACTACATCGCGCGCCGTCTCGACGAGTACTACCCGGTGCTCTACACGGGGGAGAACGGCATGGTGGCCCACGAGTGCATCCTGGATCTGCGCGCGATCACCAAGAACACCGGCGTCACCGTGGACGACGTGGCGAAGCGGTTGGCGGACTACGGTTTCCACGCTCCTACGATGAGCTTCCCGGTGGCGGGCACGCTGATGGTCGAGCCGACGGAGAGCGAGAGCCTGACGGAGGTGGACGCGTTCTGCGAGGCGATGATCGCCATCCGCGCCGAGATCGACCAGGTCGGGTCGGGTTCGTGGCCCGCTGAGGACAACCCGTTGCGGAACGCCCCGCACACCGCCGAATGCCTTCTGGTCGCCGACTGGGATCACCCGTACAGCCGCGAGCAGGCGGCCTACCCGCTTGGCAAGGCGTTCCGGCCCAAGGTCTGGCCGCCCGTGCGTCGCATCGACGCCGCGTACGGCGACCGCAACCTGGTGTGCTCCTGCCCGCCGGTGGAGGCCTTCGCCTGACTGCCCGCGGAGTCGACCGACGTTAGTTCAACAGGTCGTTGATGTTGGCGACCATCTCGGGGGAGTCCGAGGCGGACACGTTTTGGTATTGCCCGCCGGTGATCTCGGTGATGGCCTGCCAGGTCGCCCGGTCCGGATCGTCACCCACGTCGATGACGTTGATGGCCACCTTCTTGGCTGGGTCGAACGCCGCGCGGATCACATCCTGCAGACCGGTTCCGTTCAGCGACTGGTCGGTATGCGGTCCCGAGGTGATGATCAGAACCGAATTCGGTTGCCCGGTGCGGAAGTTGGTGACCGCGTCGGTGTAGACGTTGCGCAGCGTCGTGAACGACACCCGGCCGCTGGTCGTCGATGCCAAGCCGTCGAGTCCGGCGACGAGCGCGGCACCGCGCGGCTGTCCCTGGACCGGGTCGCCGAGCGGGCCGACCGGAACCAGAGTGGACCCCTCGGATCCATTGAAGGCCGTCAATCCGACCACCGCGTTCGGCGGCAGTGCCTGCACCCTGGCCTTCAACGCCGCAAGCACCGGGTTGAGGTTAAGCGTCTGGTCGAGCATCACCGACACCGCGCCCGCACCGGCTGGCGTGTCCGGGGCCGCCGACGGGGGACCCGACACCGCGTTCGCCAGCGTCGCCCGCATGGAGTTGTCGCCAACGGACATCGGCGCCGCAAGCGAACCGAGGTCCGTGACGTCGTTCTTCGGGGGCGTGCCGCCGACGGTACGGAAGCCGGCCTTGGCCAGCTCGGTCATGGGTTCGGCGTTGCGCAGGTACCGGGCGAACTCGCTGGCGGCGCTCACCTGTTCCTGGGAAAGCCAAGTGCCTGCGAGCAATACGGTCGGGTAGTCGGCGATGGCGGTCGGCCCCGGCGGAAGCCAAGAGGCCAGCTCGCTCTTGGCGTCGGGCATCGACGCGCCGCGTTGGTAGAGCTGCTGTTCGGTGGTGACCATTGCGTGTACCGGTGCGGTCGCCGGGTCGGTGGCCTGCAGCATGGCGTCCATCGCGGTGGATGCCTTGGTGTCGGCGAGCTTTGGTTGGCCTGCCATCAGCCTGCTGACGGCCGGGGTGCCTGCGGTGGCAGGCGCTCCTGCTGGGGCCGACGTCGTGGCGACGGCCTCGGCGGCCAGGTAGCTGGCGTCGCTGTCCTCGGTCAGCGGCAGCGTCAGCCGCAACGAGCCCCAGCCTTGCAGGTTCAGTCCGTCCATCGACGTCGGGTTGGTCTGCAAAGCCGGCAGCGTCGACCAGTTCTGCTGTGCCAGCGCGTCCTTCAGTTGCGGGCGGACGGCCAGCACCACCGGCGAGGTGACCAGGGAGCGACTGTCGCTGACCGTCTGTTCGCCGGCGGCGGCCTCGAGCCGCGCCTCCGACACCGAGCTGCCGGGAATCCACAACGCCGGGCGCTCACCGAGTTCACCGGGCCACGCGCCGACGAAACCGTTCACCACCGCGTCGGAGTCCGCAGGCCGCACGGCGACCTTCACGCATCGGTCCCCGACCGGTGCAGCGGTCTGGTTGTACTGGTCAGCGAGTGCGCGGAGCGGGTCGGCGATGCTGGGGTCGGCGACCACGGCGACGGCGACTTCACCCTCAACGCAGCGCGCGGCGGCCAGTTCGGACCGGCTGGACAGCGCGTCACCGAAGAAGCGCCACAGGATGATTGCACCGACCACCACCACCACGGTGACGAGGGCCACGATGACGCCGACACTGACGCCGCGCCGCTTGGGATCGACGGCCCTGTGGCTGCCCGTCCACTCGCCGCCCTCCCAATCGCCGCCGTGTGCAGGTCCCGTGAGGGGCGGCCGCGGCGGCGGGGGGTTGGCTGCGAAGGAGTGCGTCGGGGCGTCGGGCTCGTCGTAGCGGTAGTCCGGCTCATCCTGCTGCCAGTAGTTTGCCTCGTACCCAGGTTGGCGGGGCGCCGGCTCGTCGTAATCCGCTTCGTCGTAATCGGCTTCGTCGTAATCGGCTTCGTCGTAATCGGAGGCGTCGAAGCCGGGTTGCTCATAACCTGTTTGGTCGTCGTGCTCGTCGCCTGCGAAATCACGATTGGCATAACCGGGTTCGCCGAAACCCGGTTCGCCATACCCGGGTTCGTAGCCCGGCTGGTCGTAGGAGAAGCCCTCCGCATCGTCACCCAACGGAGCCCGAGGGCCGTCGGGTGCCTCGTCGGGGTCGGGAATGCTGTGCCTACCCATCCCTAACCTCTGTCCTCGCGTCGAGTCGTCATCCGGCTCGGCCGAAGTCTAGTCACAGGCCGGAGTGTCGGGCTTTGAACTCGCGGCGGCGCCGGTGCAGGATCGGTTCGGTGTAGCCGTTGGGCTGCTCGCCGCCCGACAGGATCAACTCCTGGGCAGCCTCGAACGCGATGCTGGCCTCGGGATCGGGTGCCATCGGCAGGTAGGTCGGGTCCTTGGAGTTCTGCTCGTCGACCACCGCGGCCATCCGGCGCAGGCTTGCCTTCACGTCATCGGTGGTGATGACGCCGTGGCGGAGCCAGTTGGCCAGCAGCTGGCTGGAGATGCGCAGCGTGGCGCGGTCTTCCATCAGCGCAACGTCATGGATGTCGGGCACCTTGGAACAGCCGACGCCCGCGTCGATCCAGCGCACCACGTAGCCGAGGATCGATTGGCAGTTGTTGTCGACCTCTTCGCGGATCTCCTCTGGCGCCCACGCCAGTTCGCTGGCCAGCGGGATGGTGAGCAGCTCCTCGATCGTGGTCCGCTTCTTGCCCGCCAGCTCCTTCTGCACCTCGAACACGTCCACCTGGTGGTAGTGCATGGCGTGCAACGTCGCGGCGGTGGGCGACGGCACCCAGGCGGTGGTGGCACCGGCCTTGGGCTGCCCGATCTTCTGCTCGACCATGTCGGCCATCAGCTCGGTCATGGCCCACATGCCCTTGCCGATCTGGGCGCGCCCGGACAGGCCAGCGGCCAGCCCGGTGTCGACGTTGGCGTCCTCGTAGGCCTTGATCCAGGGCTGGCTCTTCATCGCCCCCTTGCGGATCATCGGCCCGGCCTCCATGGAGGTGTGGATCTCGTCGCCGGTGCGGTCCAAGAAGCCGGTGTTGATGAACACCACCCGGTCCGCGGCGGCCTTGATGCACGCCTTGAGGTTCAGCGTGGTGCGCCGCTCCTCGTCCATGATGCCGACCTTCAGGGTGGCTTGCGGCAGGCCAAGCACGTCCTCGACGCGGCTGAACAGCTCACACGTGAACGCGACCTCGTCGGGGCCGTGCATCTTCGGCTTGACGATGTAGACCGAGCCGGTGCGGCTGTTCACGAGTGGGCCGTTGCCATCCCCGGCCTTCAGACCGTGCACGGCGACGAGGCCGGTGAACAGCGCGTCCTGGATGCCTTCTGGCACCTCAGGGCCGTCCTCGCCGTCGGCGTTGAAGACGATCGCATCGTTGGTCATCAGGTGTCCGACGTTGCGCACGAACAGCAGGCTGCGGCCGGGAAGGGTCAGCTCACCGCCGTCCGGTGTGGCGAACGTGCGGTCCTCGTTGAGCACCCTGGTGAACGTCTTGTCACCCTTGCTGACCTCTTCGGTCAGGTCGCCGCGGTTCAGGCCGAGCCAGTTCCGGTACCCGAGCACCTTGTCGTCGGCGTCGACGGCGGCCACCGAGTCCTCGAAGTCCATGATCGTGGTGATCGCCGACTCCAGCACCACGTCCTTGATGCCTGCGGCGTCGCCTGCGCCGACGGGGGAGTCGGGGTCGATGAGGATTTCGATGTGCAGGCCGTGGTTCTTCAACAACACGGACCACTTGGGAGAGCCGAGGTCGCCGGTGTAGCCGACGAACTTCTCCGGTGCGGCCAATCCGGTCGAAAGTCCGTCGCCGAGATCGATCAGAAGCTGACCGTCGTCAATCCTGATGCCGGTCGCCTGGTCCCACGTGCCCGACGCCAGCGGCACGGCGTCGTCGAGGAAGGCGCGGGCGTAGGCGATCACCTTGTCGCCGCGGACCCGGTTGTAGCTGGTGCCCTTCTCGGCGCCGTCGGCCTCGGAAATGACGTCGGTGCCGTACAACGCGTCGTACAGCGATCCCCACCGGGCGTTGGACGCGTTGAGCGCGAACCGCGCGTTGAGGATGGGCACCACCAGCTGCGGTCCGGCGGTGGTGGTGATCTCGGCGTCGACGCCGGACGTGGTGATGGTGAAGTCGGGGGGCTCGGGCTGCAGGTAGCCGATCTCGGTGAGGAACGCCTGATACTCCGCGGGCTCGAACGGTCCGATGACGCGCTGACGGTGCCACTTGTCGATCTGAGCCTGCAGGTCGTCGCGACGGGCCAGCAGCTCCTGGTTCTTCGGCGCCAGGTCGGTGACCACCTTGTCCACGCCCGCCCAGAAGCTCTCCGGATCGAGCCCGGTGCCCGGCAGGGCCTCGTTGGTGACGAAGTCGTGTAGCACCTTGGCGACCCGCAGGTTGCCGACGGTCACGCGATCGTTCATTGGTTCCTCCCTAAAAAGCGTCGACCCAGCTTACCCGTGGGTAACCCCAGCTAATTGCCGCGCACCGCTCTGCCGGATTCGCGGTTCACCCGCTGTCTGATTCGCGGTGCACCGCGGTGAGCAGGTGGTCACACCGGTCTGCCAGGGCCGCCCGCAGGGGCGCCGCACGGTCGGCGACGTCCTGCTGGGCGCGGACGTACTCGGCGCGGCCCGCCGGTGTTTCGATGGCGATCGGGTCGAAACCATATCCGGTGAGGTCGTATGGGCTGGCACGCATGTCCAGCTCGCGGGCGTCGGCGGCGAGGTCGAGGCAGTCGACGAGCAAGCCGGACTCCACCAGCGGGCCCAGTTTCCCGCAGAACTTGTAGAGATCCATGTTCGCGTGAACGCACCCCGGCTGCTCGCTGGCGACCTGGGACGCCCGGCTCAGCCGCTCCGCGTTGCGCGGCGCTGCGGGCTCGGTGAAGAACCGGTAGGCGTCGAAGTGGCTGCAGCGCAACGGCATCGACTCGACCACGGCATCGGTGCCTGCGGCGCCCAGCCGCAGCGGCACCTGGCCGTGCCGAACGTCGGAGGTGCGGTAGACCATCGCCCACTCATGCAGGCCGAAGCAGTTCAACCGGGCGTTGCGACGGGCGGTGGCGCGCAGCAGATCGGCGATGAATTCGACGGTCTCGGCGCGGGCCAGCAAATGCTCGGGGGTGACGGTGACGGCCGATCCGAGCGTGCTGTAGCCGGTACGCCCGCGGAAGCGGTCGGCCGCCCCACCGCCAAGCGCCACCCCGTATCCGGGGTGCCAACGACGCAACTGGCGTGGCTTCAGGCTGTAGTAGCTGAACAGGAAATCCCACACCGGGTGAGCTTCGCCACGTCGGGCACGATGCAGGTGCGGTTCGACGAACTGGTCGACTCGTTCGGCGTGCAGACGTTCGCGCTCGGTCCATACCGATTCGTCGAGCAGGACGTGGTCGAGTACGCGCTCAGACACGGTGGGTTCCGTCGCGGACGGTACCCACCAGATCCTCGACCAGGTCCTCCAGCGTCACCATCGCGATGACCCGGTCATCGTCGGCGGGTGTCTCCTGGTCGTCGCCCACGCGCTCAGCAGTGACGAGCGCGAGGTGGCTGTTGTCCCGTCGCAGCCGCGACAACGCGTCGGGCAGCGGCAGCGTCGCGAGCAACCGCGGCAGTGGCCGCACCATGGACGGGTCGACTACCGCATCGGGATCGTCGACCAGCGGCAGCACGTCCTTGATGTGCACGTAACCGGTGAATCGGCCTGCGGAGTCGGCGACGGGGAACCGTGAGTAGCCGGTCTCGGCCAGTGCCTGTTGGATGGCTGCAACGGTCGGACCCGAGCCGTCGGAGGCTGCGGGAACCGCGTGAATCTCGTTGACCGGCACGGCAACGTCGGCCACGACGCGGTTGCGGATCTGCAGCGCCCGCGACAGGCGATTGTGTTCCTCGGGATCGAGCAGGCCTTCGGATACCGACTCGGCGATCATCTCGGACAACTCGATCATCGACACGGTGTTCTCGAGCTCGTTCTTGGCTTCCACGCCGAACATGCGCAGCGTCAACTTGGCGCACCAGTCGTAGAACGCGATGAACGGCCGCGCGATCCGGATCCACAGCAGGTACGGCGGGACCAGCAGCATCGCGGCAGATTCTGGCCCGGCGATGGCGATGTTCTTCGGCACCATCTCGCCGAGCAGAACGTGCAGCACCACGACGATCGTGATCGCGACGAAGAAGGACACCGTGTGTAGCACGGCGTCGGGCACACCCAGCAGATCGAACGGTGTCTCGAGCAGATGGGCCACCGCGGGCTCCCCGACACGGCCGAGCAGGATCGAGCACACCGTGATGCCGAGCTGCGCACCGGCGAGCATCAGCGACAGGTTCTGGCCGGCCCGGATGACGGCGATTGCGCTGCGTTTGCCCTGTTCGGCGAGGGCTTCGAGCCGGTCGCGCCGCGCCGAGATCAGCGCGAACTCCGCAGCGACGAAGAAGGCGTTGGCGGCCAGCAGCAACACCGTGAGCAGAACACCCAGGAGGTCACCCATCTGCTTCCTCCTCGTCGGGGCCGAGCCTGACCAGCTTGATCAGGTCGATGCGGCGCCCGTCCATCCGCTCGACGCTCGCCAGCCACCGCACCGGATGGTCGAGCGCGGCATCGGGGTCGAACTCGGTCAGCTTCACCGACTCACCCTCGTCCGGAATGTGTCCGAGCTCGTGGAGCACCAGACCGCCGATGGTTTCGTACTCGCCCTCGGGGGCACGGAATGGGGTCTCCGTGTCGACCTCGTCGATGCGCAGCAGCCCGGATACCTGCCAGCCATTGCGCATCTCGACGACGTCCGGGGTCGCGTCGTCGTGCTCGTCGCGGACGTCGCCGACGATCTCCTCGATCAGATCCTCGACGGTGTCCATTCCCGCGGTGCCGCCGTACTCGTCGACCACCAACGCGGTCTGCAGGCCGTTGGCCCGGATCTGTGTCATCACGGCATCACCGTCGAGAGTGGACGGCACGGTGGGCACCGGCAGCGCCAGGGAAGCCAGCGTGGTGTGCGGCCGGTCGGCTCGCGGTACCTCGAAGACCTGTTTGACGTGCACGATTCCGATGGTCTCGTCGAGGTCGCCTTCGACGATCGGGAAGCGCGAGTAGCCGGTTTCCATCGCCTTGGCGACCAAGTCGGCGACGGTGTCGTCGGCCTGCAGCGCCTCGATCGTCGAGCGGGGCGTCATCAGCTCCTCGGCGGTCCTGGTGCCGAACCGCAGTGAGCGGTCCACCAATGTGGCCGTCGAGAGGTCGAGCGAACCCTGGCGGGCGGAGTTGCGCACCAGCGACACGAGTTCCTGCGGCGAGCGCGCCGACCGCAACTCTTCGGCAGGCTCGATGCCCACTCGGCGCAGAATCCAGTTCGCGGTGCCGTTGGTCAGCTTGATCAGCGGGGTGGTGGCCATCGAGAACAGCAGCTGCGGTCCGGCTACGACGCGTGCGGTGGCCAATGGCTTCGCGACGGCGAGGTACTGAGCGACCAGTTCGCCGAACACCATCGACACCGAG
>NZ_JAVRPS010000254.1:0-7136 GCF_032162105.1 Mycobacterium sp.
GCCACCACCGCGACGTGCTTGCTCGGCGGCAGTGGCAGGGGGCCGCTGAACTACTCGGCATAGGCCTCGTTGTTCTTCAGGTACTCGTCGGTAACGGACATGTGGGCCCTCCTGACGTTCGCGGACATACGTCGACGCACGACGCTAGTAGGACGGTACCCGGGTTCCGATGGTGAGAATCGGGTTGATTGCAACCGGCGTCACGCCTGCGACTGCAGGTCGTAGACGGCGGTACCGCCGACGTCGGTCTTGGTGAAGTGCTGCTCGACCCACGTGGTGATGTCGTTCGCAGTACCGGTCCGGTGCCCCATCGGGCCGCCTCCCTTGTCGTTCCCTGCGATGAAGTACCGCACCTGCCCGTCGGCCACGTACTGCTGGAACTGCGCCAGGGTGGGCGACGGGTCCCCGCCGCTGAATCCACCGATCGCCATCAATGACGTTCCGGTCTTGAGTTCCAGCTCATCGATCGTGTGCGAACCGATCGCGGCTGCGGCCCAACGGTTGTCGGTGTCCTGCACCAGGGCTTCCAGCGCGGCGTTGTCGCCGCCGCGTCCACCGGGACCGCCGCCGCCGAAGCCGTCCGCCTTGGCGGGCCCAGACGTGCTCACTGGCCCCTCGTGTGTGGACGACATGGTGTCGATCGAGTACGCCGCCGTCGCGCCGAGGCCGAACAAGGCAGCGGCCACGGCGACCACCGCGGTGGCGCGGCCCAGCCGGTGCAGGCCGACGGCGACCACGGCCGCGACGATCACCGACCCGACGAGCACCACCCAGCGCAGTGCGGGCCACCAGTCCGGCGTCCGGTTCAGCAGGACGAATGCCCACACGCCGGTCACCGCCAGCATGACCGCCAGGGTCAGACGGGGCAGCCAGGAGTCCTTGCGACGCAACAGTTCTACTACCGAGATGCCGACCAGCGCGGCAATGGCCGGAGCTAGGGCGACGGTGTAGTACGGATGCACCGTGCCGTCCATGAAGCTGAAGACGGCGCCGGTCACCAGCAGCCAACCACCCCACAGGAGCAGACTGGCCCGCACCTGACCGGTGCGCGCGGTGCGCCACGTGAGCCAGAGGCCGGCCATCAGGCCGATGATCGCGGCGGGCAGCAGCCAGGACGATTCGGTTCCGAAGGACAGGCCGAACATCCGGCCGATGCCGGGCTCGCCGCCGAAGAACACGTTGCCACCGGGGTGACCGCCGCCAGGGCCACCGCCGTCGGGGCCTCCACCGCCTGCGGCACCGCCGTTGCCGACGATGCGTTGGATTCCGTTGTAGCCCAATGCCAACTGCAACAGGCTGTTGTCGGTGGAGCCGGCGATGTAGGGCCGCGAGTCCGCGGGCCACAAGCTGACCAACGCGATGTACCAACCGGCGGACAGGACCATGGTGGCACCGCCAACCAGCAGGGCGCCCACCCGCTTCCACAAACCGATGGGGGCGGCTACCAGGAACGCAAGAGCGAGACCCGGCACGATGAGGAACGCCTGCAGCATCTTGGTCAGGAAGGCGAAGCCCACGACGCATCCGGTCAGGGCCATCCAGCGCGTGCTGCCGTTCTCGATGGCCCGCACCGTGCAGTACGCCGCCACGACGAGCAGCAGGACCAGCAGCGCGTCGGGGTTGTTGTACCGGAACATCAGCGTCGCCACGGGCGTCAAGGCGAGCACCGCGCCGGCGATCAGGCCGGCACCGGGGCCGCTGCTGCGCTTGACGGTGAAGTACAGCACCGCAACGGCGGCGACCCCCATCAACGCCTGCGGCAGCAGCATGGTGAACGCGTTGAATCCGAACAGCCTGCCGGACAACCCCATCAGCCACATCGCCGCGGGCGGCTTGTCCACCGTGATGGCGTTGCCTGCGTCCAGCGACCCGAACAGCCACGCCTTCCAGTCCTGGGTGCCTGCCTGCGCGGCGGCGGCGTAGTAGCTGTTCGCCCAGCCCGACGAGCCAAGGCCCCACAGGTACAGCACGGCCGTGGCGGCCAGCACGGCGAGCAGACCGGGTCGGGCCCAACGCGGGTCCGTCGAAGGCGCTGGATCGGCGGCGGCGTCCGGTCGGACGTCTGCGGTGATGATCGTCATCGGCTTCCTCGGGTCTCTGTGGGGTTCTCTAGCGTTGGCGAAGCGGGCTAGTTGGCGCGTCGTGGGTGAAACACCCAGCCGCGCAGCAACACGAACCGCACGGCGGTGGCGACCAGGTTGGCCGCCACCAGCACGGTGATCTCCAGCAATCGGTGCGGATGGTCGACGACGCCGTTCAGGACGGCCAGCGCACCGCTGGTGATGGCCAGCGCGACGGCGAAGACGATGAGCCCCTCGACGTGATGACGCATTGCCTTCCCGCCTCCGGCCACGCCGAAGGTGAACCGCCGGTTGACCGCAGTGTTGCCAATCGCGGTGAGCAACAACGCCACCAGGTTCGCGGCCTGCGCACCAATCCAGCCGTGCAGCAGCACGAACAGCACGAGATAGGCCGCCGTCGAGGCGACACCGACCGCGCCGAACCTGACCACCTGGCGGAACAACGAACCCGGCGCGGCCGACCGGCGCGACGAACCCAGTTGAGCGGCAATCGCGTTCACCGGGATGGAACCACTGGCGAAGCCACGCAGCAAGCGACCCACCCCCTTCAGATCCGCGGCCGCGGTGGCCACGATGTCCACCCGGCTGTCCGGGTCGTCGACCCAGTCGACCGGCACCTCGTGAATCCGAAGCCCGCTGCGTTCGGCAAGCACCAGCAGTTCGGTGTCGAAGAACCATCCGGTGTCGGCGACGTGCGGCAGCAGCCGGTGCGCGACGTCGGCGCGGATCGCCTTGAAGCCGCACTGGGCATCGGAGAACCGTGCGGCCAGCGTCGAGCGCAGGATGAAGTTGTAGCAGCGCGAGATGATCTCCCGCTTCGCGCCGCGCACCACCCGTGAGCCCCGGCTCAGCCGGGTCCCGATCGCGAGATCGGAATGGCCGGAGATCAGGGGTGCCACCAGCGGCGCGAGCGCCGCGAGATCGGTCGACAGGTCGACGTCCATGTAGGCGAGCACGGCGGCGTCGGAGTCCGACCACACCTGGTGCAGCGCGCGGCCGCGGCCCTTCTGCTCCAGGCGCACTACCCGGACGTCGGCGAGTTCCGCGGCGAGTTCCGCGGCGATGCGCGGGGTGTCGTCGACGCTCGCGTTGTCGGCGATCGTGATGCGCACCGGGTACGGGAAGGTGTCCCGCAGATGGCGGTGCAGCCGGTGCACCGAGTCGGCCAGCGCCGCCTCCTCGTTGTACACCGGGACCACCACGTCGAGCACTGGCACGCCAAGCGCTGCGGCGGCGAGCGCAGCGTTCGGGCGTGAGTCGAAGCGGCGCATCCGATCGATATCGCGCGGAAGGGCTTCGGAGAGGGCCATGTCTGTCATGACATCCATCGTCGGCCGGTCCGGTGTGGCAACCGTTGGCACGAGCTATGCGCAGGCTATGAGTTCTTCGGCGCCGCGGTGAGGTCGTAGACGACGGTGCCGTCGACGGTCATCGGGGTGTAGTGGGTCTCGACCCACTCGGCGATGTCGGCGGCCGCGCGGCTGCCGCCGTTGTCGTGCCCGCCGAAGCCGCCGAACATCACCCGGCCGCGGACGAAGTAGTGGATCTGCCCGGCGGCGACGTCGGACTGAAACTGTTCGAGCGTCGGTGACGGGTCGGTGCCGTTGAACCCGCCGACCGCCATTACCGGTGCCCCACTGGCCAATTGGTAACCGGCGGCATTGTTGGACCCGACGACCGCCGAGGACCACGCGTAGTCGTCGGAGTGGGCGGCCAGCAGTGCCGACAAGCCGGCTCCTGGCTCCGGGCTGTCGAGCAACCCACCGCCCATGGCGCCGAGACCGCCCGGTCCGCGCGCCGGTCCGACCGATGGCATGGCGCCACTGTGGGCCGTCGCCACCGTCGCCAGCGTGTAGGCCGTCGGCGCGGCAAGGCACGCCGCGATGGCGAGCCCGGCGGCGGTCAGGGCCAGTCGTCGCGGCAGTCGCGCGACGACCAGGAGCAGTACCGCGACGCAGATCCCCACGACCGCCACGCTCAGGCGCAGCCAGTCCAGCCAGTTGCCGTGCCGGGTCAACAGGACGGCAGCCAGGACCACGGTGACGACCACGGTGGCCGACATCGCCGTCGCCACCCGGACGTCGGAACGATTGCGCCACAACAGTGTTGCACCGATCCCGAGCACCGCGGCGATGGCGGGCGCGAGCGCGACGGTGTAATACGGGTGCACGATGCCGTTGGCGAAGCTGAACACCACGGCGGTGACGACCAGCCAGCCGCCCCACAGGATCAACGCGCCACGCTGCGGGTCGGTTCGCGGCGCCCGGCGGGTCAACAGCAGTCCGGCGACCAGGCACACCAGCGCCGCGGGCAGCAGCCAGGCGATGTAGGCGCCCATGCCGCTGCCAAGCAGACGGCCCCAGCCGACGTCGAAGTTCATGTTGCCGAGACCGCCGGGCTCGTTGCCGGTGAGCCGGCCGAAACCGTTGTAGCCCAAGGCGAGTTCGATGATGCTGTTCTGCTGTGAGCCGCCGACGTATGGCCGCGCCGACGCCGGCCACAGCTCGACGAGTAGCAGATACCAACCGCCCGAGACGATCAGCGCGGCCAGTCCGCCTGCGAGCCGCAGCACCCGGGTGCGCAGGGGCGCGGCGGCCGCGACCAGATAGGCCACTCCGAAGCCGGGCAACACCAGGAACGCCTGCAGCATCTTGGCCAGGAAGCCGACGCCCACCGCGGCCCCGGCACCGACCAGCCACCACCTGCTGGCGTCGCGTTCGCAGGCGCGCTGCACGCAGTACGCGCCGGCGACGAGCATCAGCACCAGCAGCGCATCGGGGTTGTTGAACCGGAACATCAACGCGGCCACCGGCGTCAGCGCGAACACCGCGCCGGCCAGCAGCGCCGCACCGGGACCCGAGGCGCGGCGCACCGCGGCGTAGAGCAGCGCGACCGCGGCCACGCCCTCCAGCGCCTGCGGCACCAGCACGCTCCACGAGTTGAGCCCGAACACGCGCACCGAGAGGTCCATCACCCAGAGCGCAGCGGGGATCTTGTCGACGGTGATCGCATTGCTCGCGTCACTGGACCCGAACAGCATTGCCGTCCAGTCCTGCCCGCCCGCCTGCGCCGCGGCGGCGTAGAAGGCGTTGGCCCACCCGCTGGCCGACAGGTTCCACAGGTAGAGCCCGGCGGTGACGACCATCAGCACGCCGAACGCGACACGCTCACGGACATCGAAGCGGGGACGCACCGTGGCCGCCGGGTCGGGGCTGGTGGCAGGCGTCAATGCGCGCGGCAGTACGGCGGTCACCGGTCGATTCTCACGCGGCCGGCTAGGCGTCCGATTTGCCCGCGCTGTGGGTCGTCTGTGAATCACCGGGGAGCCGGACCGTGACCTCGGTCCTGCCCGGCTCACTTCGGACCTCGATCGTGCCGTCGTGGGCCTTGACCACGGCCGCGACGATCGCCAGCCCGAGACCGGTGCTGCCATCGCGCCGCGACCTCGAGGAGTCCCCGCGTGCGAACCGTTCGAAGATCTCCGGCTGCAGCGCCGGTGGAATGCCGGGGCCGTCGTCGGCCACCGCGAGCACCACCGCCCCGGTGTCGTCGCGCGCCAGCGACGTCGTCACCGACGTCCCGGCGGGGGTGTGTGTCCTGGCGTTGGCCAGCAGGTTCGCCAGGACCTGATGCAGCCTCGCCTCGTCGCCGACCGCCAGCACGGGCTCTTCGGGCAGATCGAGCGACCACACGTGTTCGGGACCGGCGATGTGTGCGTCGCTGACGGTGTCGACGACCAGCCGCGACAGATCGACCGGTTCACGGATCAGCGGCCGGCCCTCGTCCAGCCGCGCGAGCAGCAGCATGTCCTCGACCAACTGGGTCATCCGTCCGGTCTCGGACTCGACGCGGCTCATCGCGTGGGCGACGTCGTCGGGCAATTCGGCACGCTTGCGCTGCGCGAGCTCGGTGTAGCCGCGGATCGCGGCCAGGGGGGTGCGCAGCTCGTGGCTGGCATCGGCGACGAACTGGCGCACCCTGGTTTCGCTGGCGTGGCGGGCCGACATCGCACCCGCGATGCGGTCGAGCATCCGGTTCAACGCGGAGCCGAGCTGGCCGATCTCGGTGTGGCCGCCCGCGGGGTCGACGCGCACGATCATCTTCGGCAACCGCACCTCGCCGGTGTCGAGCTCGAGGTCGGCCACCTCGCGCGCCGCGGCGGAAACCCTTGACAGCGGCGCGAGTTGGCGACGGATGATCCAGATGCCCGCGATGGTTGCGCCGAGCAGCGCGACGACGGCGACCACGCAGAACATGCCGAGCACCCACAGCAGCGTGTCGTCGACGCCTGCGGTCGGCAGACCGGTCACGATCGTCTGCCCTCCGTGGCGGGAGTGCAGGCCGATGAGTTTGTAGCGGCCGAGGCCGTCGAGGTCGACGGTCCTCGGTTTGCGGTCCGGCGCGATCTTGGCGAGCTGAGCGGCCGCTGCGGAGCTCACCCCGGACCGGCCGCCGTCGGCGGTGATCACCCCGGCGTCGACCGAACCGTCTTCTGCGATGACCGCGCCAACGGTTCGGGCAGCCTGACCCGGTGCGTTGAGGAACCCTGGGCCGGGGCCGGCCTCGGCGTCGAGCCGCTCCCGGTAGGAATATCCCGGTGGCATCCCGGGAAAACCAGGCGGCATCCCTGGGAACTGCGGCGGCCCTGGGCCTTCGGGAGGGCCGGGATACAGGTGCGGACCGGGGCCGTCGGCGGGGTCGGGACGGTGGTGCGGACCGAGGCCGTCTGGCGGCCCTGGAAAGCGCAACGCAACTTCGAACGGCGCCGGCGGCCCGTCGAAGATGGCGGCCGAGCGCCTGCCTGCCTCGAGCAGCTGATCGTCGAGCTGGTGCGTCAGGAAACGCTGCAGCGCGAACTCGGTCCCAACGCCGACGGCGGCGCATACGACGGCCAGCAGCACCACCTGCGTGACCAGCAACCGCAGGCGCAGCGACCAGCTGCGCGGCGACCAGAACTTGGTGCGCGACTGCGTGCTCAAGCGTTCGCCTGCAAGCTCAGCGGGCCGGTTTGAGGACATAGCCGGCGCCCCGCAAGGTGTGGATCATCGGCTCGCG
>NZ_JAVRPS010000255.1:0-3692 GCF_032162105.1 Mycobacterium sp.
TCATCACGTTGCCCGGGTTCTTGCTCAAGCGGTTGTTCCCCGGCAAGGATCCCGACCCGGTCGCGGTGGCCATCGCGCGCGGGTTCGGCGCCCGAAACATCGCGGTGGGCGCCGGCATCGTGTGGGCCCACCAGTCGGGCGACCCGCAAGCCGAGCGCCGGTGGTACCTGGCCGCCGCAGGCACCGACCTCGCCGACGCGCTGGCCATGGTGCTTGGCCGGGGCCTACCCAAGGCCCACCGGGTGCTCGGGGCGCTGGCGGCCGGTTCGGCCACCGCCGCCGGGGTAGCCGCCGCCGTGCGGGCGGGTGATTAAGAACCACCTCGCTGCCGGCCGCTAGCAGCCACCGTACCCGGACGACTCCGCGGACAGGAAAGCGCGCATCGCAGATTTCGCCTTGTCCTTCGCCTCGAGGTCTACATCGCCGTTGCGGTATGCGTAGCGCGAGAGATGATCGGACATCTCGACAGCAACAATGCAGGTCACTTGGGAAAGATTGAGGGCGAACTGCTCGTTCAGGACGGTTCGAAAGCGCTCGGCGATGTATTGATTGGTGACGCCATCGAGTTCTTTCATTGCCCGTGAGATGTAGCCACGACACCACAACTCGTAGGGCACAGGGCGACTGTAGAAGGCGCTGAATGTTTCGAGAAACGAGTCACACGCTGCGTCAAGACTCGCGAACGGGGTGTCCCCGAACTGGTCGGCCTGCCGTCGGCATTCCTCCATCGACTGTTCGGCTAGGGCATCAGCCACGTCGGTGAGGTTCTCGAAGTACGCGTAGAACGCACCGCCAGTGACAGCCGCCCGGTCGAAAAGCTTTGTGGGGCTGAGGATGAACGCTTCGTACCCGATCTCGGACATGAGTTCTCCCGCAACCGCGAGTATGTGCTGCACCTTCTCGCGGCTGCGTTGTTGCCGTGGAACTCGCCGCATCACTCTGCTGCCCTTACCTTCGCCGGTCATCCCGCGGTCCGCTCAACCCTAAAGCGAAATGCAGATTTAACACCCTGCAGGTTGCGTGGCGGGGCTTCGGCACCGACGATGAACACGACTGAAGTCTAGACTCCAGTCTGATATGCGGGCCCACTGATGTGCCGCGCACGCCGCCGCCGCTGAAGGATCGCCATGAGAATCGTCAAGCTAAATCACTTGCCCGCAACGACCTCGCCGTCAGACATCGCGACCGCGCTCCGCGAGGACGGCTACGTCATCGTCGACAAGCTCGCCTCCGATGACGTCATGGACCGGTGCGAACGCGAGCTCAATCCCTACATTGAGGCGACCGGCACCGGCCTCGACGCCATCGCAGGGCGGCAAACGCGGCGCACCGGCGCCCTGGTTGCGCGCTCCCCTGCCGCCCGCGAACTCATCACCCATCCCCTCGTGTTGGGAGCTGTCGGTGAGGTGCTGTCCCACGCCCACACCTATCAGCTTCATCTCACACAGGTGATCTCCATCTACCCCGGCCAACCGGCACAGGTCATTCACCGGGACGAATTCGCTTGGGACGGCTTCAAATTCCCGAGTGACTACGACGTCCAGTGCAACACCTTGTGGGCGATGAGCGAGTACACCGATGAGATCGGCGCAACCCGGGTGGTCCCGGGAAGCCACACGTTGTCCGACCACCACACCTTTACCCCGGCGGACACGGTGCCCGCGGAAATGGAACGCGGCTCGGTGTTGATGTACACCGGCAAGCTGTATCACGGGGGTGGCGCCAATCGCACCGCGGATCGGGTCCGAAAGGCGATCAACATCACCTACGCCGTTGGGTGGGTCCGCCAGGAGGAGAACCAATACCTCTCGACGCCCCTCGATGTCGCGAAAACCCTTGATGATGGTTTGCTGCGCTTAATGGGCTATCAGATGGGGAATCCGGTAATCGGTTACATCAACGACAATGAAGACCCGATATCCGCCATTCATGGAGACCGCCGGCCACTCGACTGGTCGAACGTCGACATCAGCTATGCGGACAAGAAGTGAAAGTTCCGACCCCGAGCGCGGTCCTCTCTGCCCGTGACGACGAGGATCTGCAATCGCTCGGGTACACCTCGCAGCTCAAACGCAAACTCGGCCAATCAGCGACGTTCGCGGCGGGCTTCGCCTTGATATCGGTTCTGGTCGGAACCTCGGTCACCTACGGTATCGGTTGGTCGAGCGCAGGTCCGGCAGCCGTGTGGCTCGTCCTCGTCGTATTCTTCGGACAATTGATGACGACACTCGTGTTCGCTGAGCTCGCCGCGAAATACCCGATATCGGGGTCCATCTACCAGTGGGCCAAACGGATTGGTGGCGACTTCCTTGGCTGGATGACGGGCTGGGTGTACACGGTGGCGTGGTTGATCGTCGCTCCCACCATTGCTCTTGGACTGCAGGCAACTTTGACCGCTTTCTCGCCACGGTTTCAACTGTTCGGTTCGGACGTCGTCGCGGCGACGGACCCCCTGTACGCCGCGAACGCCGCATTTCTTTCGCTTTTTCTCTTCGCGGTGACCACGGCCGTCAATGTGATGAGGGTGTCTGTTCTGCGGCTGTTGAGCTACATCGGAGTGTTCGCGGAGCTGGCAGGCGTGGCGCTTCTGCTGGTGGTGTTGATGTCTCATGTGCGCCGGGGTCCGTCGGTCCTCGCCCACGGCATCGACGTCACCGCTGGCGGCACTCAAGCCGTCGGAGGTCTCCTCATTGCCGCGTTTCTGCCGCTCTACGTTTTGTTCGGAATGGACGAAGCGACATCGCTGGCCGAGGAAACACGGGACCCGCGCCGCAATGGTCCGCGGGCGATGTTGAAAGCGCTCGGCGTCGCCGGAGGATTGTGTTTTCTCATAGTGGCTCTCGTCCCCATGGCCATTCCTGATCTCACCGATCCCCATATCGGAGATGGGCTGAGCTACGTCGTCAATCTGCTCGCAGGACCCGTGGTCGGCACGATCTTCTCGCTGGTCGTGTTGATCTGCATCGTGTGTGCCGCCACGGCTGCCCACGCCCTCGTGGCACGCATGATCTTCTCCCAGGCCCGCGACGGTCGATACTGGGCGGCGACAAAACTGTCACGGGTATCCCATTCCGGGCACACCCCAATTTGGGCAACGCTCCTCGTCGCTGTGCTCTGGTTTGCCGCCTTGCTCATCAACATCGCTGTGCCGAGGGTGTTCAGTGCAATCATTGGTGCCGGCACCTTTCTGATATACCTCGGCTATCTGGCGGTCAGCGCCCTTGCGCTCCGAAGCAGGCTCCGCGGAGACTGGTCGACACAGCCCGGTCATTTCAGTCTCGGGCGGTGGGGTCTCTACATCAATGCTGGTGCGGTACTTTTCGGGGTCCTGGCGTGTGCCAATATGATGTGGCCGCGAGCTGCTTTCTACGGCAGCGAGTGGTGGCAACGTTATGCCGGAATGTATGTGCCGGTAGTGGTCATCGGCGTGGGCCTCATCCATTATCGCGCGGCCGGGAAACGGAATCGTGACGTGATCCCGGGCAGCCCCACCACCAGCTCGCAGCCGACCGGTCCCGCCCACTGGGCAGCGGCGTCGCCGGTTTCCGGAGCGATCCGGTTCCGTCGGCGTGACTAGGCCGCGCTGCCTGCGGTGAGTGCCTCGTGCAGGCTCGCGCACTGGCTGTCGAAGAAGGATCGCGACACCGGCGCGCCGGGGACGATCCTGTCGAAGCCGTGGAAGGCGCCGGGAA